>CAIRTM010000039.1 GCA_903881505.1 uncultured delta proteobacterium
CGATTGAGGAACAGAAGCAGGACATCCTGAAAAGGTTCAGGGCATTTCTTGAAACCAATGCCCCGTTTCTGTACAAAGAAATTAAAAAATATTTTCCAGCCATGGCCTGATACCGCCGGGCCAGTTCTGCTATCTTCTGGTCTCTTGTAAGAGCTTCCACGGGTTAGTGCAAAATAACGCACAGGCGTGAAGCGAAACACAACCTGTGCGCAACCTATACGCAACCAGAAATAAAAAGCACCTAGCCGAGGCGGCTAAGTGCTTGATAAAACTGGCGGGGACGACGGGACTCGAACCCGCGACCTTCGGCGTGACAGGCCGACGTACTAACCAACTGTACTACGCCCCCGTGAATCTTTTTCTGTATGCTTTCGAGCTGTGCTGCCAACCGCGTGTCAGAATCGTGGTGGGCGGTACTGGGCTCGAACCAGTGACCCCCGGCTTGTAAGGCCGGTGCTCTCCCAATTGAGCTAACCGCCCGAGCCCGTCAGCTTAATCGTAGAGTTTATACACCACCCGCCTGATAATGTCAATCAGGAAAAACGGTTTTTCCGGCCCGGAGGCTCTTCAATCTTCGGTTTCTCCGCGGCTGTGCCCGTTCTGCATGCGCTCCAGTTCCGCTATCGGGTCTGTGCCGGCCTGCGCGTCCGCACGGCGCAGCATGTTTAAAACCGTTTCCGGCGGCAGGGTGCTGTGCTGCAGAAGTTCTTCAATGCGCCTGATAAAACGGGCCCCTGCGTCATCGTGATGTTCCATGCATATCCTTTCCCCGGCGCTTATTTCAGCCCGTATTCGGTCATTTTGCTGAGCAGGGCAGGATAGCTGAGCTCAAGCAGCCTGGCGGCCCTGCTCTTGTTGCCGCCGGTGGCGGCCAGGGCCCGGGCGATCAGGTCTTTTTCAAGAATTTTCGTGTTGCGCTTGATGGACAGGTCATCCGGCTGGCGGACCGCTGCCGGAACCGGGGCGGCCATGTCGCCCGGCAGGGGCAGGTCGATAACCGGATGTTCACTCAGGACCATGGCGCGCTCGATTGTGTTTTCAAGTTCGCGCACGTTGCCGGGCCAGGGGCTGTCGACCAGCATCGCGAGCGCGGCCGGGGTTATGCCGGTGATCGAGAGGCCGTGCGTGCGGTTGTGCTTCTGGATAAAATGTTCGACAAGCAGGGGTATGTCCCCGCGCCGCTCCCGCAGGGGCGCGATGTGTATGGGCAGCACGTTGAGCCGGTAGAGCAGATCGGCGCGGAACATGCCGCGTGCGACTTCCTCGGCAAGGTTGCGGGACGTGGACGCTATAACGCGCACGTCGGTCGCGATCGGGCGCTGCTCGCCAACCCGGCGGATTTCTTCTTCCTGCAGCGCGCGCAGCAGCTTGACCTGCAGGTTCTGGGGCAGCTCGCCGATTTCATCCAGCAGCAGGGTTCCGCCATGGGCCTCTTCGAAATAGCCGCGCCGGTCATGCACGGCCCCGGTAAAAGCCCCCTTGCGGTGCCCGAACAGCTCGCTTTCAAGCAGGTTCTCGGGGATTGCTCCGCAGTTGATCGCCAGGAAGGTGTTGGCGCTGCGGGGGCCCGCGTAGTGAATGGCGCGCGCGACCAGCTCCTTGCCGGTGCCGGATTCACCGGTGATCAGCACCGAACTTTTAAACGGCGCTACCTTCTCAATCATGCTGATGATGTTCCTGACCTGTGTGCTTGTGCCGATCAGGTTTTTAAAGCTGTACGTCCGGCTGACTTCTTTTTTGAGCACCAGATTTTCGCGGCGTAGCAGTTGGCGCTCTTCCGCTTTTTTCAGGGTGAGGATGATTTCGGCCGGTTTGAAGGGTTTGGAAATGTAGTCGTAGGCCCCCAGCTGTATGGTTTCCAGCGCCTGGTCGATCGTTCCGTAGGCCGACATGATAATGATGGTCGCATCGATTTTGCGTTCGCGTGCGTGTTTGAGAAAGTGCATGCCGTCCATTTCCGGCATGCGCAGGTCGCACAGAATGGTATCGAACGCCCGTGTTTCGAGCAGTTCCAGGGCCGCGCGCCCGTTTTCAGCCCCGGTCACGGCGTAGCCCTCCTTTTCCAGCAGTGTCTGCAAAAGGTGGCGCATGTTTTCTTCGTCATCGATGACCAGCAGGTTTTTCAGGGGTGTCATGGCCGGGGCTGCTCCGTGCGAATCGGGAATGTAATGGTAAAGCTTGTCCCCCGTCCGGTCTCGCTGGCAACGCTGATCGATCCCCCGTGCAGTTCGACGATGCGGTGAACATTGCTGAGGCCGAGGCCGGTTCCGCGTCCCGGATCCTTGGTGGTGAAGAACGGATCGAAAATGAGTTCAAGGTGCCTGGGGTCGATGCCGCAGCCGGTGTCAGCGACCGTGAGTTCGAGCGCCGGGCTTCCGGGCGTCTGGCGCGTCGTGACGGTGACCGTTCCGCCGGCGGGCATGGCGTCGCGGGCGTTCAGCAGCAGGTTGACCACGAGCTGCTGCAGCATGCGCGCGTTGCCGTACATCTCCGGCAGGCCTTCTGCGGGCTCGAATATGAGTGTGCAGCCGTGCGCGTCGCGCTGATAGCTGAACAGGGTGCAGCAGTCGCTGATAATATCATTGAGCTGCAGCGGACCGGCCGTGCCGGACGAGGGCTGTGCGAAACTCAGCAGCTCGCGGATGGTGGTGGTTATCCGTTCGGCCTCCCGCTCCATGCGCGCAAGGAAATCCCCCCGCTGTTCGTTGCTGATACCGTCTTCTTTGAGCATATGGATATAGCCGGTCAGGATGCCGGCCGGGTTGCCGATCTCATGCGCGATACCGGCTGCCAGTCGGCCGACCGAGGCCATTTTTTCCGACTGAAGGATTTCATGACGGGCCTGTTCAAGCTGCCGGTTCTTGGCAGTGATCTCCGCAAGCTGCGCCGCGGTGTTGCGCTGTTCCTGCCCGAGTTCGGTGTACAGGGCCTTGATGGTGGCGGCGAGCATATCGATCTCGTTGTCTGAGGGCGGCGTCTCCACACGGGGCAGCACGCCGCCGGCCAGGGCCTGCATGTCGAGGCTGAGGCGCTGCACCGGGCGCACCACGTAGCGCGAAAGGAGGAACATCCCGAAAAAAAAGACGATGACTCCGTCGATAAGCATATACGCTACTATCATGCGCGCCGCGGAGCTGATGCGTTCGTTGGTCTGCGCGGCTGGAAATCCGATCGTCAGGTAGCCCAGCACCTGGGTGCCGGCCGTGACCGGGCCTGAGCATACATGCCTGATCACGGTGCGGCTGGCGTCGCGCTGCAGGCTGTGGATGATTGTGCGTGAAGGAGCAGTGCCGTTGCCGTGCATCTGGACGCGCGCAGCCTCAGGGCCGGCGATTGCCAGCTCACGGTTGTTGCGGTCGGTGAGAACCAGCATGTCGCAGTCCATCGCGGCGGCCACCCGGTTGAGGTAACCGCGCAGGTCGCTGCCGGGTTCGGGCAGGCCCGCGCCGCGCAGCAGCGTTTCCACCGTTGTCTCAACCGCAATGAACGCCTGTTCGGCGGCATGCTGCTGCTGGAGGCGGATCTCGCGCTCGCTGACGCGGAAAACGACCAGGCTGATCAGGCCAGCGGCTCCGGCCAGCAGGATCAGCATATTGATGCAGATGGTTGTGCGCAGGTTGAGGGTCATTGACAGTGTGCCACGCGTGTAAGCAGGCGTGCGGACAGCCCGGTGTCAGCGCGCGCCGATGCTCAGGTACCAGCCGATCAGGGATTCACCGTACAGCAGAGCGCATAATGCCCCGAGCGCCAGAAACGGCCCGAACGGTACGGCATATTTGAAATTTTTGCCCTTGAGCGCAATCAGAACGATGCCGACCAGGCTGCCGGCAACGGCCGCCAGCATAAGGCTTGCAAGCGCCCCCTTCCAGCCGAGAAACGCGCCGATCATGGCCAGCATCTTGATGTCGCCGCCGCCCATGCCTTCCTTTTTGGTCAGCAGGTAATATCCCAGGGCGAACACGTACAGCACCCCGCCTCCAATCAGCATGCCCAGCAAAGAATCAAGCCAGCTGTTCCACGGCAGCGCGAAGGAGCATAAAAAACACAGCGGTATGCCCGGCAGGCTGATGCGGTCGGGGATTATCTGATGCTGCAGGTCAATGAAGGTGATGACAACGAGTGCGGCCGTAAACACAAAGCACAGAACAAAGACAAGCGAAAATCCGAAGTGAACGAACAGCACCGCCGAGAGCACGCCCATGAGCAGTTCGACGATGAAGTACCTGAGCGAGATCGGCGCCTTGCAGGACCGGCAGCGCCCGGCCAGCAGTATATAGCTCAGAAGCGGTATGTTGTCATAGAAGCGGATGCTGCAGCCGCAGCTGGGGCAGTGCGATGCTGGAAACACTATCGAGGTGTTCTTCGGCAGGCGCACGATGCAGACGTTGAGAAAACTGCCGATAATGGTGCCGAATACAAAAAGGGCCGCGATCAGAAGGGGTGTTGACATGCACAATCCGTATGAAAATCTGTTGTTATAGCCTGCGTATGCCGGATGCAGGGGCATTGCCATGGTCCATGTGTGCGCCTTGAGCGGCCCGGCCGGAGCATACTCATGTATTCGGAATAGCGTTGCCGTGAGCTTAGCACAAATCAGCATGGGGAAAAATAAAAAACCGCCGGTATGCCGTCAGCGGACAAGGAGATGTATGCGGGGAAGGATTGCGGTGCTGCGGTGCAGCGGTAAAAATGGCGGAGAGAGAGGGATTCGAACCCTCGGTACACTTTAACGGTGTACACTCGCTTAGCAGGCGAGCGCCTTAAGCCTTACTCGGCCATCTCTCCGTAACGGCGTGCTGTATGAAACGGGCTGCCCTGCACGGGCACTGCCCCTGCCGACGCCTGCGGTGCGGGGCTGTCCGCCCGGACAGGGGCTTCGGCTTCAGCAGGTTGGAAATAATACAATAAAACGCGGCCTTCGTCAATTACAACTTCCCGATGGGCGCGCTCAGCGCCCTGTGCGCGCCATTGCCGACGCTGTTTTTATCGCGCTCAGCAGGCTTGCAGGGCTTGCCAGCCCGCGGCCGGCAATGTCGTAGGCGGTGCCGTGGTCGACCGATGTGCGGATGATGGGCAGTCCCAGGGTTATGTTGACCCCGTCTTCAAAATGCAGAAGCTTGAGCGGAATCAGGCCCTGGTCGTGATACATGCACACCACGGCGTCATAGGCGCCCCGTGCGGCCGCATAAAAAACGGTATCGGGAGGATGGGGGCCGCTCACTTCAAGGCCCATGGCGCGCAGCCGCTCAACGGCCGGGCCGATGATGGTCTGCTCTTCGCGTCCGAACAGCGCGCCTTCGCCGGCATGCGGGTTCAGGGCGGCTACCGCAATGCGCGGGGCCGTATGCGGGGTGAAAAAACGCCGCAGCCCGTCACTGGTAATCGCTGCTGTTTTGACGACGGCCTCGATGCTGAGCCGGCCCGGCACATCAGCCAGGGCGCAGTGAATCGTTACCAGCACCACGCGCAGCCGCTCGCCGGCCAGCATCATGACCACATCATTCGTGCCGGTAAGGGCGGCGAGCATCTCGGTGTGGCCGGGATAGCCGTAGCCGGCCTGGTTCAGGGCTTTTTTGTTGATCGGCGCGGTCACGATGGCGTCGATTCCGCCTGAGCGGGCATGCCCGACCGCTTCAATAATGGCGGCTGCCATGGCCTGCGACGTCGCCTGCGTGGGGCTGCCCGGAACCAGTCCGGCCGGGTCAAGATCGGAGACGGGTATCAATTCCGGATGCTGCCCGAGGCCGGCGCGCGTATACGATGCCCGCACCGCGAGCTGCGCGGCAATGCCGAGTTTGCGCAGTTCATGTTCGATGACCCGGCGGTCGCCGAAGATGACCGGACGGCAGATGCCCTGCAGGGCGGGATCGGCCAGGACCTTGGCGATGATTTCCGGGCCGATTCCGACCGGGTCGCCCATGGTGATGCCGATGACCGGGAGCTCGTTGCTGTTCATCTTGTAATACCGGCTGGCAGGTCTGAATGGGTTAACAAAGCACGTCAGGTTTTGTAGACGTCGCCTTCCTCGAAGATTTTTTCCGCGATCACGTTCCACGTGCCGTTTTCAAGCCTGCGGAAGAAACACGACCGGTAGCCTTCATGGCAGGCGGCGACATGCTGCCTCACCCTGATCAGCAGGCAGTCCTTGTCGCAGTCGATAAAGACGGCGCGCACTTCCTGGGTATGGCCGGATGACTCGCCCTTGAGCCAGTATTTTTTGCGCGAGCGGCTCCAGAAATGGGTTTTGCCGGTTTTCACGGTTGATGCGAGCGAGTCGCGGTTCATGTAGGCGACCATCAGCACCTCGCCGTTTTCATCATCCTGTATGACCGCCGGGATCAGCCCGTCGGCATCGTATTTCAAATCATCAAACATGCTGTCTCCTGTGTTCATGATGCGCGCGGCCCTTCGGGGACGGCTGCGCTTTGGCTACGGTGCGGTTATGGCGATGCATTCGGCCAGGTCAAGATCGCCCGTGTAGAGCGCCCGCCCGGTTATCGCGCCCATGATGCCGCAGCTTGCAACTTCCATCAGGCGGCGGATATCGCCAAGCGATGAGATGCCGCCTGAGGCGATCACCGGTATCGATACCGAGCGGGCAAGCGCGACGGTGCTCTCGATGTTGGGGCCGGTGAGCATGCCGTCGCGGCTGATGTCGGTAAAAATAATGGCCGCCACGGCAGCCGGGTCGAGCTCGCGGGCAAAGTCAACGGCGCTTGTGGCGGTCGTCTCGGTCCAGCCCTGCACGCTGACCATGCCGTCGCGCGCGTCGATGCCGATGATGATGCGGCCGGGGTAGCGTTCGCAGGCCGCGGCACGCAGCACGGGGTCTTTAATCGCCGCGGTGCCGAGTATGACGCTGTCGATGCCGTCATCGAGACAAGCTTTGACGGTGTCCAGGTCGCGGATGCCTCCGCCGAGCTCAATGTGCATGTCCACCGCCGATCGTATCCTGCGGATCGCCTCGCGGTTATGCGGCTTGCCGCCCACGGCGCCGTCAAGATCGACGATGTGCAGCCTGCGGGCGCCCAGAGCGCGCCATTGCCGGGCGGTTTCAGCCGGATCGAGGCTGTATACGGTTTCACGGTGCATGTCGCCCTGGCTGAGGCGCACGCATTTGCCGTTTTTCAGGTCGATTGCGGGAATGACAAGCATATGCAAAGCGTTTCTGCAAATAGTGGTTTAGAAGGCTGTTGAAAAAACAGGATCTTCCGGGTTTGTTGTACCGAAAAAAGGCTCCTCTGCCTTTTAACGTGCGGGTCGGTCCCTGCGCAGAGTTGCCGCATCGGCGCATGCAGGGTACGTTCCAAGCCCCCTTTTCCAAAGGGGGCGACAGCCTCATGCCGTGCCCCTGCAAACAGAATTCGTTCGCCTTGCATCTGCGCCCCAGCCCCGCGGCGGCAGACCTGCTGCGCAGGATTGATATTCTTGAGCGCCTGAATTAACAGGGCTTTTGCAACATCCTGCCAGGGAGTGCGGAATTGTTCGCGCAATCCGAAGAAACGCTCAGAGCGTGCCTTTGGTCGAGCGGATGCCGCCGCCGCGCGGGTCGACCCGGGTCGCGCTGTCAAGGGCACGGGCGAAAGATTTGAACACGGCCTCGATGATATGGTGCGCGTTTTTACCCGAGAGCACGCGGATATGCAGGTTGCAGGCGCTGTTGTTGACGAAGGCCTGGAAAAACTCCCTGACCAGCTCAAGATCGAAATCGCCGACCTTGTGGGGCATGTCCGGGGCCTGAAGCGCCAGATAGGGGCGCCCGCCCAGGTCGATGACGGTCTGCGCGGCGGCATCATCCATGGGAACGGTCGCCTCGCCGTAGCGCGAGATGTCTTGTTTATTTCCCAGCGCGGCTTTCAGGGCCTGCCCGAGGCAGATGCCGATATCTTCAACCGTGTGGTGATAGTCGACAGCCACGTCGCCGGTTGCCCTGATGGTCAGGTCGAACATGCCGTGCCGGGCAAACAGCTCAAGCATATGGGTTAAAAAAGGTACCGGCGTGTCGACGCTATATCGTCCGGTGCCGTCGACCGTAAGCGTGAGCTGTATGTCGGTTTCGCTTGTTGTTCGCGTAACCGGTGCGGTTCGTTTTTCCATGATGGTATCTCCGTGAAGTCGCTGCGTCGTGCGCATGTTCCGGTATGCTATCACCGGGTGGGCCTTCTGTCAATTACTGCCTGCTCACGGCAGGCAGTTCAAGCACGTCTTGAGAGGCTGTGCCGCGCATGCGCCGGCGCTTGCCGCGCCGCATTATTTCTGTTGACAAGAATCAGACAATTGGCTATAACACTCGCTGTTTCAATTAGTTGTAATATCTTATGTTTTATGAAACGGGGAGGCCGGGCGCACTCATGGTGAAATCAGAGCTCATCCAGAAACTATCTGAAGATGCGAGCATACCGCCGAAAATCGCCGAGATTGCGGTCAACACCGTTTTCTCCGCCATGACCGAGGCCTTGATGCGCGGCGAGGGCATTGAGATACGCGGATTCGGCAGCTTCAAGGTCCGGCATTACCGGGGCCGCGTCGGAAACCATCCGCGCACCGGCACCTCGATAGAGATTGAGCCAAAAAAAAGGCCTTTTTTCAAGGTCGGCAAGGAGCTGCGCGAGCGCATCAACGGGATAGCGCCCGGTGCAATTGAGCGCGATGCGGAGGGGGCCGGCGACGAATGACGCACGGCCCGTTGAGCCGAAAACACAGCGCGGACGAATCGCGTTCCGGCTGCTGACACCAGGACCCTGAAAGCCCGGCCAGGCTTCAGGGTTTTTTTATGCGCGCCGGCGGTTTGGTGCCCACGGCATGCGGGCGTGCAGGTGATGTATGAAACGAGTGTACCGGATCGCAGGGCTGTGCGTTGTCGCGTTCTGGCTGGTGATGGTTGTGCAGCTGGTCGCCGGGCAGCAGCGGATGCGCGCGTCGCTTACGCTCGATGAACAGTTCACGGACGCTGTCGCCGGCAACATCGAGGAGTGGGCCGGGGTCTATTTCCAGGATAAAAAAATCGGCTATACCCGGACCACGCTCAAGCGCGTTGAGGACGGCTACCAGATCAACCACACCATCATGCTTGATATGATTATGATGGGAGTTGCACAGAAGACCAGGGCCCAGATCAATACGGTCACGGACCACGATTTCAATTTGCAGGTGTTCAGCCTGCGGATCAACAGCGGTGCGCTGAGCTTTATCGCCTACGGCAACGTGGGCGACGATAACGTGATGAAGCTCTCGGTAACCAGCGGCGCGAAAACCGAGGAAAAGACACTGCAGCTCGCCAGCGCGCCCGTGATCCCGGACGCCTTGAAATACAGCCTCATGAAGCAGGGCCTGCGGCCCGGCGCCGTGTACGAGCGCACCATTTTCGACCCCATGACCATGAGCAGCCGCCCGGCGACGATTGAAGTGCTTGGCCGGGAACCCGTGCACGCTGCCGGGCAGGAGCATGACTGCTACCGTATGCGGGTTACCTACATGGGCGTGGCGATGACTGCCTGGATCGACCGGGAGGGACGGACCGTTAAGGAGGAAAGTCCTGCCGGCATGGTGCTGCTGCGCGAGGACCGTGAGCAGGCGCTGCAGGCCGGACCGGGTGAAGGGCCTGACCTGGTCGAGGCGGTCGCCATTGAGGTGGATACGCCCTTTTACAACAGCAACCTGCGGCTGCTCAGCCTGCGGCTTCTCAATGTCGATCTGGGCGGCTTTGCGCTTGACGGCGGCCGCCAGAGCCTGACCGGCAACGTGGTCAGCATCGTGCAGCAGGATTTAGGCCGGCACAGTTCCTACACGCTGCCCTTTGACCGGGAAGGCTTTGAGGCCTGGCTCTCGCCGTCGCTGCTGATCCAGAGCGACCGGCCCGAATTCGCGGCCCTGGTCAAGGAGATCGGCGGCGGCCGGCAAAGCGCGCTGAAAGTCGCCCGCCGCCTGCATGACTGGGTCTATAAAAATATCGAGAAACGGCCGACCATGGGCATGCCCAGCGCGCTTGACGTGCTGGCCTCGCGCCAGGGCGACTGCAACGAGCATGCCGTGCTCATGGCCTCGCTGTGCCGAGCGGCCGGCATTCCGGCCCGGGTGGCGGCCGGGATCGTCTACCTGCGGAGCCGCTTTTATTACCATGCCTGGAACGAAATCTACCTGAACGAATGGCTGCCGGTCGATGCCACGCTGGGGCAGTTTCCGGCCGACGTCACGCATGTTAAATTCACCGAGGGTGACATGGAGGAGCAGCTCAAGGTGCTGAACCTGATCGGGCGGCTCAAGATCGAGGTGGTGGACTATCGATGATAAAGCTTGAAAATCTGACCAAACAGTACGGCAAGCTCCTCGCGGTCGACTCGCTTGATTTAGAGGTCCCGGCCGGCCAGCTGTTCGGCTTCCTGGGGCCCAACGGCGCGGGCAAAACAACCACCATCCGCATGATGGCAGGCCTCCTGAAGCCCACGGCCGGCGAGATATATATCGACGGCATCAGCGTGCTGCGCGAGCCTGAAAAGGCCAAGCGCATCTGCGGCTTCATCCCCGACCGGCCGTTCGTCTACGGCAAGCTGACCGGCACGGAGTTTCTGCGGTTTTGCGGCGGGCTCTACGGCGTGACCGCATCAGAGCTCGAGCCCGCCATCGCGGCCCTGACGCGGCTGTTCCACATGGATGACTATGCCGGCGAACTCATCGAGAGCTACTCGCACGGCATGAAGCAGCGCCTGGTCATGGCCGCGGCCCTGATCCACCGGCCGCGCGCCATTATCGTGGACGAGCCCATGGTCGGGCTCGACCCGAGGGGCGCCAAGCTGGTGAAGCGCATCTTCCGCGAGCTGTGCGGCAACGGCATCACGGTCTTCATGTCGATCCATACGCTTGAAATCGCCGAGGAGATGTGCGACCGCATCGGCATCATCCAGCAGGGCCGCCTGGTGGCCGTGGGCACCATGGCCGAGCTCAAGGAGCAGATCGGCGGGGCCGACGGCAGGCTGGAGTCGATTTTCTTCAAGCTTACCGGGGACGAGGACATGCAGGAAGTCATCAGCGCGCTGAGGCTGTAGCCATGCTGCCCTATACATCTCTTTTCTATCCGGGACCCGCGCAGCTTGTGAACCGGCTGCGCAGGGGCGGGCGCCGCGGGGCCGCGCGTGCGCTTGTTATCGGGCTCATGGGCGTGGCATTCTGGGCAGCGGTCTTTGCGGGATTTTACCGGGTCCTGCGCTATTTCAACGGCGTTCCGGTCTTCGGCTCATTCCTGGCCGCCAAGCTGCTCGGCATGGCGCTGCTCACGTTTTTTTCGATCCTGATTTTCAGCACGGTCATCGCGGCCATATCCTCTTTCTTCATGTCCGAGGAGCTGCAGCTGCTGGTAGCCTCCCCGTACGATTCCGATGAGCTCTACTTCGTCAAGCTGTGCGAAACCGTGCTCACGAGCTCGTGGATGGTGCTGCTGTTCAGCCTGCCGGTATTCGTGGCCTACGGCGTGGTGTTCGAACAGGGGGCCGCCTACTACGCGCTTATGGCCACCGGCCTGATACCGGGTTTGCTTATCGCTGCCGTGATCGGCATCGCCATCGCGCTGTGCCTGGTCACGACGTTTCCGGCGCAGCGCCTCAAGGACGTGCTGTTTTTGTTCACGCTGTTCCTGGTGATCGGCCTGTACGTGCTGTTCCGTACTCTGAAGCCCGAGCGCCTTGTCGATCCGGAGGCTTTTTTCACGGTCATCGACTATTTGACGTCGCTCGAGGCGCCCACATCGGCCTATCTGCCCAGCCAGTGGCTCTCGGACATTCTCGGGGTGTATCTGTTCGGCCACGACGCCGCGCACCTGGTGTTCAACGTGCTGCTGCTGTGGAGCAGCGCGGCGGCCCTGGTCGTTTTGCTGAACCTGCTGTTCAACCGGATTTTTTTCTCGGCCTGGTCGCGGGCGCAGGAATCCCGTCCCGTGCGCGCGACCATGTCGGCCGTGTTTGACCGCCTGATCCGCCTGGTAACGCGGCCCTTCAGCGGGCGCATGCGCGCGGTGATCGACAAGGATTTCAGGACGTTTTTCAGGGATACGGCCCAGTGGTCGCAGCTGTTTCTGCTGTGCGCCATCATCGGCATCTACCTGTACAACTTCAGCGTGCTGCCGCTCGACAAAAGCCCGATTCCCACGCGGCAGCTGCGCAGCATCTTCTCCTTCCTGAACATGGGCCTGGCGGGATTTGTCATTTCCGCGGTCGCGGTCCGGTTTGCCTATCCCGCGGTCAGCCTCGAGGGGCTCTCCTTCTGGATCATCCGCTCTTCGCCCATGGGCCTGCGCGGCCTTTTGTGGTGCAAGTTCTGGGTCAGCTTCGTGTTTCTGGCCCTGCTGTCCGTGATCCTGACCGTGTGCTCGAACTATTTCCTCAGGGTCGAGCCCTCCATGATGATCGTCTCAACCGCAACGGTGCTGCTGATGACGTTCGGGCTCACCAGCCTCAGCATCGGATTTGGCGCCATGTACCCGCGCTTCCGCTATGACAACGTGGCGCAGATACCGAGCGGCTACGGCGGTTTGATGTACATGATGTGCTCGGTGCTGTTCGTCGGCGCGGTTGTGGTGCTGGAGGCCCTGCCCGTTCACCTGCTGGTGACGTCAGCGCTTCAGGGCAGGCAGCCGGACGGGTTTGACTGGATCAGGATCGCGGCCTCGTTCAGCCTGATCATGGCCTTGTGCGCGGCCGTGTTCGTGCTGCCGATGCGCGCCGGGCTGAGACGGCTGGAGGAAATGGAAACGCTGTAATATCCGGTAACGTTTTACTTGAAAGCGGACAGATTTATGTGTCCGGCCGGGGGAACCAAAAAAATAAATCCGCTCCCTTTTTTTGTCAGGTGCACTGTCTGCCGATCAGGGTTTATGTGTCGAGAGGGAGCGGTTCCTGCTGTCAAGCAGGATTTCGGCGCACATGGCTGCCGCCCCGGCCGTAATCGGGCTGCAGTGGACACGCCGGTCGCAGGTTATGCCGTGTGTCAGTTGTTTGCAGATGCATGAGCCGAAGCGCTTTTTGAATCGTTCCTGCAGGGCTGCCGCGAGCGGATAGATTGTTGCGCGGCGCGAGGAATCCGGGCCGGTACCGGCGATAAGGCCGATGGCCAGAACGCCCCCGGTCAGGGCGCCGCAGGTGCCGCCGGTCGCGCCCAGCCCGCCTCCGAGTCCGGTCGCGATGCGCGCGGCTGTCCCCGGCTCAAGCCCGCCGCTTAATACGTCGTTGACCGCCAGGAACACCGCTTCGGCGCAATTGTGTTTTTTTGAGTCGAACAGCTCACGCGCCCTGGTGCGCACAGTGTCAATCGGATCATCCGGTAATGCCTGCATTGCTGCCTCGCTGCAAAGGTTTCAGTTCGGTTCAATTATAAAACGCTTGCAGGATATGTAAATGTATTTTGCGCGTCGCGGTAGCAATACAGGCATCCGATCAAATGGTCTTGCAAAGAGCGGCGCAACATCGTAAGCTTGTTCTGCCGTGAAATCACGCCCGGGGTGGCGGCAGGGCGTGCGGTGGATTTATCGAATATCCGGATACGGTTATCGGCAGCGCAGGAGAGCATAAAAATGGCAGTGGAACGGATTGCCGGGCATGTCACCGCGGTATGCACCAGTGAAAAAACGGGCATGCGCAAGAAAAACGTCGGGCAGGGTTGTCTGATTGAAGGTTTCGGCATCGAGCATGACGCCCATGCCAGCGGCGCAACGCATCGGCAGGTGAGCCTGCTTGCGCAGGAGAGCATCAAAAAAATGCAGGACATGGGCCTTGACGTGCATGCCGGTGATTTCGCCGAAAATATCACCACCAGCGGCGTCGACCTGCTCGGCCTGCCCGTCGGCACGAAAGTCAGGCTGGGCGAGAGCGCGCTGCTTGAGGTCACGCAGCACGGCAAGACGTGCCATGCGCCGTGCGCGATTTATCATCAGGCCGGCACCTGCGTGATGCCCACCGAAGGAATCTTCGCGCGTGTGCTTGCGGGCGGCAGCATCAGGGTCGGCGATGCCATTACGGTTATCGAGGATTGATGATGCGGTCAGCGGGCGCAATGGTGCGCCCGGCGCGCCCTGCAGACGAATTGTATCGGGTACATGTATTTCGATCCCGATCCCGATAGCGACAGCGAGTGTGGTTGAGGGCCTTGGTTCTGCGCGGCAGACTTGAGGGTGCGCACGGCGCACCCTGCAGTTTGACACCACAAAGGATGTCCCTTATTTTCAGAATGGAAGATTCTCCCCTCGGCAGTGTTGAGATAGTGCTGGTCGGCACATTGCAAAGCGGCAATGTCGGCTCGGTTGCGCGCGCCATGAAGAACATGGGGCTTGTGAACCTTAAGCTGGCCGGGCTGCAGTGCACCCTTGACGAGCAGGCCCGCTGGATGGCCCCGCATGCCGGCGACATCCTCGACAGCGCCCGCGTGTATGCCGGCCTGCGCGAAGCCCTTGCCGGCGCGCAGTATGTGATCGGCACCACGGCGCGCGACCGGCGCTTCCGCACCCTGATGACCCCCGCGCAGATGGCTGAAAAAGTTCTGAGCCTTGTGCCGGCCAACCGGGTCGCGATTGTGTTCGGCCGCGAGGACAGCGGGCTTACCAACGATGAGCTCGAGCTGTGCGATGAGGCCGTCACCATACCGGCAGCGCCCGCCATGAGCTCGCTCAATGTCGCGCAGGCCGTGATGATCGTGGCCTATGAGCTGTTCTGCCGGGCCGAATCATGGGGCCCGGCCGCGGGCGCGGGCAGGCTGGCAAGCTCGGGTGAGCAGCAGGACATGTATGACCACCTGCGCACACTCCTGGTCGGCATCGGTTTTTTGAACCCGCATAATCCCGATATCGCGCTCGGCAAGATAAAACGACTGCTCACGCGCGCCGGCCTGACGGCAAAGGACGTGCGCCTGATCCGGGGCGTCGTGCGGCAGCTGCAGTGGTATGTTGATTCGACCAGGGGCCCTGAGCGGTAGAAGGCTGCTGAAAAACGCCTGTCTGCCGTTCGACAGGCTCGCGCGCCTTGCGTTCAGCCGTTTTTGAGCAGCCTGATCCGCAAAAACTTTACACAGCTGGTTTGGATGTCGCCGGTACCGGTTTTCTCCTGCGCCGCCGTCTGCGGCGCTTTGCGGCCGGTTTGTCGGCCGGGGCAGGGGTCTCTTCGGGACGGACTTCAGGCCGGCAGCGTTCGTCGTCTTTAAGAAACTGCTGCTTGAGGCTGATCCAGCGTTTTATCTCGCCGGTATCCTCGCCGCGCGCCCGCAGCGCGAGTTCACGCACGAACAGGGCATCCGCGAATGTGCTCTGCATAACAAAGCGTTTTTTTGAAAATTTTCCCTTCGGGTTTTCAAAACGGCGCTGGGCATCGAACGCCCGCGCAAGGCTGTCAATTACCCTGCGGGGAACGGGCAGGGCTCCGAGCAGGCCGCTCAGAACTTCACGCGCAAGATCCTGGCGCTGCACGTGCTGCTCAGCACCGTCGCGGCCCTGGTGCAGGCGCGCTTCAAACAGCGGATATGCCAGCGCAGCGAGAATCGCGGTTTCGCGCGCGACACAGGCCGGGACTTCCATCGCATCGAACGCCTTAAGGTAGTTCCAGAGCTCCGGGCCTGCCGGCGATCCGGAGCGCACATGCGCATGGAGCGCGGGCAAAAGCCCGGGCAGGATTTTCGTTTCCGCCAGCAGGTGAAACGCTGCATGAGCGGTTCCAAATCCGAAAAAGCGGTATATTTCTTCAATCAGGCGGGCGGGAGCGGCATTTCGCAGCTCGGCTCGGTAGCGCATAATTGCGCGCAGCGTTTTTTTCTCGATGCTGAAACCCAGGCGCGAGGCAAACCTGACTGCCCGCAGCATCCGTACGGGATCTTCAGGAAACCTTTTCCGCGGCTCGCCGATGCAGCGGATGAGCCTTCGCTTGAGGTCTTTCTGCCCGCCGACATGATCGATGACCGTAAGGTTTTCGATATCGTAGAACAGCCCGTTAATAGTAAAGTCGCGCATGCGCGCGTCTTCTCCCGGCGTGCCGAACGTGTTGGAGCGCCTGTGCCTGGCATTTTTGTCGAGCGCGTCTGCGCCCGCGTCCGGGCCGTGCGAGCCGGGCTTTCTGAAGGTGCTCGTCTCGATTATCTTGTCGCTGAACCTGATATGGGCAAGCCGGAACCGGCGGCCGATCAGAATGCAGTTGCGGAACAGCTCTTTTATCTGGTGCGGGTGCGCATCGGTCGATATGTCAAAGTCCTTGGGCGTGCGGCCCAGCAGCAGATCGCGTACGCCGCCGCCGACAAGATAGGCGGTATAGCCTGCCTGATTGAGGCGGTAGAGCACCTTGATGGCGTCGCGGTCGATCGACGCGCGCGAGATCGTGTGGTCCTGCCGCCGCGTGATGACGGGTTTGGATCTGGCAAGCCGGAGATATTTCTTTATGCGGGAAAGCATGCAGGTGTGCTTAAACAGCCGATCGATTGAAGGGCAGGCATCAATGTGTGATTTCTCTGTTGTCCCGCGCGCCTGTGTTTCATCCGGATGCAGACGATAGCACGTTGAAGGCTGCAAAGCAAAAGGTTTTTGGGCTTCCTCCGGAAGGGCGGGGCCGGGCCGCAGTGCCGGTTTATCTGAGCGCCCTGATGGCCGGCGGCATACGGTATCGCTGCGATTGTTTCCGCGGCCGATTTTCATGTTTACAAAGCATGCTATTTCTGCAAAAATCATTACACAGCAACGTTTTTTATGGAGGCTCGGGTCATGATAAAAAGTATTCTCATCGCTACGGATGGTTCCGCCAACAGCATCGTCGCCACCCGGTACGGCTGCTGCCTGGCGCGGCTTTTCGATGCTGCCGTGTGCGGGTTGAACGTTGTCGACATCCGGGCGCTTGAGGGGCCGTTGATGAGCGATATTTCAGGAGCGCTCGGTTTTGAGCCGTTTCAGAGCTACCTGCCGCAGTTCGAGCAGATACTGCAGCAGCGCGCCGACAGCGTGCTTGAGGATTTCCAGAAACTGTGCGCCGAACACGGCGTCACCGCCGATGTCAAGCGGCTCACCGGCGTTGTACCCGCTGTGATTGCCGAGGAGGCCAAACGCGTTGATCTGGTTGTGATTGCGCAGCACGGCGAACACGCGCAGTGGTCATCCGGTCTGCTTGGGTCCACCGCCCAGACTGTTGTCAGGAAATCCCCCCGTCCGGTCCTGATCGCACCGCGCGACTATCATCCTATCAAAAAAGTCCTGATCGCTTATGACGGCGGCAATGAGTCAACCCGGGCGCTCAAGGCCGCCTGTGAAACGTTCGCCCGTCTGACGTGCACGCTCGAGGTTGTGTGCGTAACCGACGATGACACGCAGGCAGGCATGCTGGCCGCCGAGGTGCGCGACTATGTCGGCCATCACGCCATTGAAGTCGCGATCAACCGCTTGAGTGGAGATGCGCCCAAGGTTCTTTTGAAATATGCCGGCGACCAGGCCTTCGACCTGATCGTCATGGGCGCGTTCGGCCACAGCCGCCTGCATGATTTGATCCTTGGCGGCACAACCGCCTACATGATACGCGAAACTACGATTCCGATAATGCTCATCCGCTGAACGAGGTGCTGCCATGGACTGTATCGGTCAAAAGCCGCTGGGAGCGCTGCTGGCTGAAAAATGTGAGCAGTGTGCCGACCGGGAATGTATTGTTTTCGAAGACCGGGACGGGCGCCATACCGCCATCAGTTACCGCCGTTTCGGGGCCATGGTGAACCAGTATGCCGCGATTCTGCATGCCGGCGGCATCAAAAAGTCGGACCGGGTGCTGGTTGTGATGATGAACTGCCCGGAGTTTATCGCGGTTGTGTTCGCCCTTGCGCGCCTGGGAGCGGTCTGTATGCCGGTGAACGTTCTGGCCGGCGCCAAGGAGCTGAAGGTGATTGCGGATTTCACTGAAGCGGCCGCGGCGGTGACGGAACCGCGCTACGCTGCGCTGCTCTCCGGCGTGAGCCAGATCCCGCGCGTGTTCGTAACCAGAACGGCAAGCTGGTATCCCAATGCCGAACTGTTCCCCAATGCCGTTGTGCTTGACGGTGATGACGGTCACGATGCGTCTCCGCCGGAGGTCGAGGTCAGCGCCGATGACGACGCGCTGATCCTGTTCACCGCCGGACCCGAAAGCGAACTGCGCGCCGTGGTCCTGACCCATGCAAACGCGCTGTTCGCCGGGATATTCGGCGCGTTCGCGTGGCAGCTGACGCCGCAGGACCGCCATCTCATGGTGCTGCCGCTTTTCCATATCAATGCGCTGTTCATCTCCGTGATGCCCACCCTGACGGCCGGAGCGACACTGATCATGACCGATCAGTTCAATGAAGATATTTTCATGCGCCAGGTGCGGTCCTACCGCGCGACCAGCGCGAGCCTCGTGTCAGCCAACGTCAAGCTGCTGCTTGACCAGCCGCCTGATCCTCTGGACGGCGCCAATGACCTCCGGCACATCATGTATGCATTCGCGATTTCAGAGCAGGACCGTTCCGTGTTCGAGCAGCGCTTCAATACGCGCCTGTGCGACCTGTGGGGCCTGACCGAAACGCTCGGTGCGACAACGCTCAGCCCGGTGTTCAGGAAGAACAAACGCAATTCGATCGGTATCGTGCGGCTGGGCAACGAGGTCATGGTTGTCGATGAACAGGGACGTGAGCTGCCGCCGGGACAGGAAGGCGAGCTGATTGTCAGGGGCGTGCCCGGCCGGACGCTCATGCGCTGCTACTTCAATGACCAGGAGCTGATGTCGCGCAAGATGCGCGATGGCTGGTTCTACACCGGCGATATCGGCAGCATGGACGCTGACGGCTATTTTTATTTCTCGGAAAAAAACTATTCCTGATGCGCACGGCGGAGCTGCCGGGCTGTTTTCAGGCTTTCTGCAGGTTGGCGCACAGGTCGCGCAGTACCTGCTTGCAGGCGGCCAGCGCCCGGGGATCGATGCCGGCCTGTGCCTCTTGCATGTTTTCAATACCGATCGGAATCAGCTCATTCTGCAGGTCGCGGCCGACCGGGGTCAGGAACACAAGCTTCTGGCGCCGGTCCTGCTCGCCGGTTTTGCGTGTTACCAGGCCGCGGCGCTCAAGCCCGTCGATCTGCGGTGAAATCGTTCCCTTGTCCTTGCCGATAAAATCGGCGATGTACTGCTGCGAGACCCCGTCCTGCAGCCAGAGCAAGAGCAGGATCATCCACTGTTCGACAGTCACGTCATAGCCGCTGCTCACGAGGCGCGCCTGCATCCGTCTGATAATTGCCCGGCAGGCCTGATCGAGCAGCAGGAACAGCACGTCGTTTTCTTCTATTTTCCTGATATCCATCAGCCGTTCCCCGCCTCAGCTTTTTTTGGACAGGACCATGAACGAAGCGCCTGCCTGCGCGATTGCCTGGCGGCTGGCATCGGCTATTTCGGCCTGCAGGGTCATGATCCGCCGCCCCTTTTTGACCAGTGACGCCGTTGCAGTGATGGCGCCGGAGGGGCAGGCGTTGAGATAGCGGATGTTCATTTCAATCGTTGCGGTCGTTTCTCCCGGATTGAGCGCGGCAAGAGCAGCATGCGCCATGGCCTCATCGGCCAGCGTGGCGATAATGCCCCCGGCGATCATGCCGCCGCCCTGGATAAAGCCGGGGCGGAACGGCAGGCGCAGCACCACGCGCTGCGCCGAAATTTCTTCAACCGTCACTCCGAGGTATGCGAACAGCGGATTTACGGTCTGACCGGGAAGCCGGACGTTTTTCAGATATTCTTTCATGGCCTGCCTTCAGGTTACAGGGGCTTGCACAGGATCTGCCTGATGCGAAGGTCAAACATGGCCGCGGCGTAGGCCGGCCTCAGCACAACGGCCGTGTCGGCGCCTTCGCCGCTTCCGCCGATGACAACCACGTTTTCTGCCGGCGTGATAAACCCGTGTTCTGCCGCCATGATGGCGACCTCCACGCATACTTTCATGCCCTGGCCGAACATGCGCAGGCTGTCGGACACGAGGTTGAGCGGGATGAACTTCGCAGCGTATTTGTTTTCGAATGTCCGTTCGGTTCCGCTCAGGGCGTGGATGCCGCGCACGATTTTGATGCCGGCCGACTCAAGACGCGGCCGGTTCGCGTTGAACGCTTCAACCTCCCCGGTAAAGCGGCTGCCCGCTCCGTAGGTTACCGCGACCACCTCGCAGGCGGGATCGGCAGCCTGGCGGACCTTCAGGGCCGTTTCACCCGAGGATGATGCGACAACGATTTTCGGGATTGACTGTTCACGGCAGCAGGCAACGGCGCAGGCTATCGTCGCTTCGGTGTTCGCATGGCCCCCGTCTGCAAAGTAGATGATTTTTTTCTCCTTGGCGGTGTTCATGTGCGAGTATTCCTTAAAAAGGCTGGTCTGCGCGGCCCTTAGACGCGCACGAGCGTGTACGAGCGCTGTCCGGCGCCGAGTTTGCGGGCGTAGTCCAGCTGATGTCCCCAGGCAACATCAGGATACAGCCCGGCGAATTTATCCTCTCCGGGGGCCGTGTTGCGCGTCAAGGCCGAGCCCGGGCAGCCCGGCTGGGCATTGACAAGGTCGGCCGAGGCCTGGTCGAGGGCGACCGGATCGGCGGATGCCGCTATGCCGATATCAGGCACGATCGGCCGGTCGGCGTGTCCGTAGCAGTCGCACGCCGGGCTGATCTGAATCAGAAAATTGACATGCAGGATCCTGCCCTGCTTGGCGCGCTGCAGCCCGGCTGCGTATTCGATCATTTTCTCCTGGAACAGGCGGGTGTCGTCGTTCCAGTTGATCGCGATCGCCCCCGGCGCGCAGGCGGTGATGCATTCGGCGCAGCCTATGCAGGCATCCGGCTGTATGGAGGCTTTTTTGCGTGCCAGCCTGATCGCTCCTGCCGGGCAGATAGCGCGGCAGCGGCCGCAGCCGATGCACAGTCCGGTGTCAACATGCGGGGAGATGGTTGCATGCTGTTTCATCTTGCCCTGGCGGGCGGCGCATCCCATGCCGAGGTTCTTGAGCGCGCCCCCGAAGCCCGTCAGTTCGTGACCCTTGAAATGCGAAACATTTACAATGCTGTCGGCGCTGATGACGGCGGAGGCAAAAAACAGGCGCCTGAAGTGCCTGCCCCTGAAAGGGATGATCCGGGTATCGTTCCCTTTCAGTCCGTCGGCAATGATGACCGGAGCGCCCGCGCCGAAGCAGTCAAATCCGTGTCGGTGGGCCTGCACAACATGCGCTACCGCGTCGCTGCGCTGGCCGCGGTACAGGGTGCTGGCATCGGTCAGGAAGGGCTTTGCACCGAGCTGGACGACCGCCTCGACAATATAACGGATGAGAACCGGCCTGATAAATGCTGTATTGCCGGCCTCGCCGAAATGCAGCTTGATTGCCGTCAGGTCGGCACGCTTGACGAGTCCGGCAAGCCCGGCGCGCTTGAGCAGCCGGGCAGTCTTGGCGGCCAGGTTGTTCTCTATGGTGGTGCGCAGGTCGGTGAAGTATACCGGGGATGCAGTCATGGCTTTCGCAGCGTCTCCCTTGGTGTGTGAATCGGCCTTAACAATAGTGGATGGCACCGCAGGTGTCAAGCCCAATGCGGACGCGGCAAAGCGGCTGCGTTGATGCCTGTACGCTGTATCGGCGGCAGCGCTCTTATGGTTGTAGTTGACGGCGAATTCGTATAGCATGACACGGTGAGTGTGAACGTCGAAACCATATATGGAGCTTGCGATGAAAAAGTACGTTGAGTTTTATTCCGAAGGCTGCCGGATCGCCGCCGACCTGTATCTTCCCGACTCCTGCGCCGAAGGCCAGCGCCTGCCTGCCGTAATTTTATGCCACGGATTTTCAGGCATTCGCACCATCCTGCTGCCGCCGTATGCCGAAGAGATGGCCGGCAGCGGTTTTGCAGCGCTGGTGTTCGACTACCGGGGTTTCGGCGGCAGCGAGGGCGAGCGGGGCCGGCTCGTGCCGGCCGAGCAGCGGGTCGATATCCGTAACGCCATAACGTTCATGCAGAGCCTGGACGAGGTCGACCCGCGCCGTATCGGGTTGTGGGGCACATCGTTCGGCGGGGCCAACGCAATCTGTACCGCTGCCGTGGACAGGCGCGTGAAATGCCTGTCCGTGCAGATCACCTTCGGCAGCGGCGAGCGCATGGTCGGCGCCGGCATGGGCGAAGAGGAAAAGCAGAAACTGCACGCCACGCTCGACAAGGCCTGGCAGCGCGCGGTGGTGAAGAACAAGCCCATGATGCTCGCCATGGAGCAGATCCTCACGGATGATGATTCCAGGGCGTTTTACGCCAGAACCGTGGCCGAGCATCCGGAATTTAAAACGAAGCTTCCCCTGACGACCATTCGCGAAAGCCTCGAGTACCGGCCTGAGGAGTGCCTTGAGCGGGTGCGTGTGCCGGTGATGTTCATCGGCGCCACAGGCGACATCGTGTGCCCGGTCGCCGAGACGCACGCGCTGTATGAAAAGGCGCGTGAGCCCAAGGGCATTGTGATCATCGAGGGTGCCCGGCACTATGATGTGTACGAAGGGGAGTTTTTTAAACAGTCCTGCGGGGCGGCGCTGGGGTGGTTCAAAAGATATGTATAGCGCCGTTCAGTGGTATTCCAGCCCGCCGCAGACATTGATCGCCTGACCGGTCATATAGGAAGCATCGGCCGAACACAGGAAAGCCACTGCGGCTGCAATTTCTTCCGGTTTGCCGGCACGGGGGATCTTCAGCTGCAGTGATTCGATTGACGACTGGACCACCATCTGCACGGTTTCGCCCGGTTCCATGCCGAAGTTTTTGTCGCTGCGGTGCCATATCGGCGTATCGATCAGCCCTGGGCAGACAGCGTTGACGCGTATGCCGTAGGGGGCAAGCTGCATGGCCAGCCCCTGTGTCAGGCTGATCATGGCGGCCTTGGACGAGCTGTAGACGAGCGAGCCGCCGCGGTTGGTCTTGCCCTCGGTCGAGGCGATGTTGACGATGCAGCCCGCCGTTTTTTTCTCGATCATGTCGCGTGAGATACGCTGGACCAGGAAGAAGGGGTTCCTGACATTGATTGCGTAGATGCGGTCCCACAGGGGTTCGTCGATGTCGTCAAGGCCCGAGTTCGAATCGCCGGTGCCCGCGTTATTGACCAGGACATCGACCCGGCCGAAATCTGAAAGCACTGCATCTGCCATGGCGGTTACGGCCTCACGCGAGCTCATGTCGCAGGCATAGCAGCGCGCCGTGCGGCCGGCTGCCTGTATCATGGCGGCTGTCTCGCGGGCTCCGTCCGTGTTGATGTCGGCTACGGCAACATCAGAGCCGTCACGCGCAAGTCTGCCGGCGGTCGCGCGGCCGATGCCGCTCGCAGCGCCGGTTACCAGCGCGACCTTTGCACTCCGTTCAGCATGTCCCGTCATGTCGGGATCCTTTCTGTATGCACGTAAAACCACTGGTTAGTGCGCGAAGTATATTCCGGGAAGGGCGGGGGTGTCAATCGAATTAAAATGCAGTCTGCAGCCGGTGCGCATGTTCGTTATTGAAAACAGTTTCTGCCGGGGGTATACTTTCCCGGGTTTTTATTCAGTGAGGTCTTTGCATGCCGGTGTGTTTTTCCTGCGGCGCACAGCTTGATGTCAATGGAAAGCCCGGCAGGGCTGATACGTGCCCTGCCTGCGATGCCGATGTGCACTGCTGCAGCAACTGTGAATTCTGCGATCCGGGTTCCTATAACGAGTGCCGCGAGCCGCAGGCCGAGCGCGTGCTTGAGAAGGGGCGTTCCAATTTCTGTGATTATTTTGCATTCAGGCCGGATCCGGGCAACCGCGTCCGGACCGCCAGTGCTTCACAAGCCAGAAACAACCCGCTGGATGCGCTGTTTAAAAAGTAGATCGATTCGGATCAGCTTTTTTTCTATTAAAATAAATCCGCCCGGCTGTATGAGATTATCGAGGGGTTTTCGAGGATTGGACTATTTGGGCCTGATCCGGTCGGGGCCTGTGATCGGTCAGGTTTGCCGGAATAGTGAGGGTCCCGTGCGATGCTGACGTGCATGCAGGATAGATGAAATAACAGCAGCCGATATGCTGTCCGCCGTTACTGCGACCGGTCGGCTTTCTCCCCTTTGGCGATGCCA
Source organism: uncultured delta proteobacterium (assembly GCA_903881505.1). Taxonomy (GTDB): domain Bacteria; phylum Desulfobacterota; class WTBG01; order CAIYCZ01; family CAIRTM01; genus CAIRTM01. The sequence continues at coordinate 24,083 of CAIRTM010000039.1, forward strand.
TACTCGTTGATTTTGCGCCACAGGGTATTATAGCCGATTCCCAGCCGCCGCGCGGTTTCCTTCTGGTTCCAGTTCGATGCCTCAAGCACGGCGCTGATATGAACTTTCTCAAGCTCCTTCATGTTCAGGCCGGCAAGATCGTATGAGCCCGGGCGCAAGTCCGCGGTTTCAAGCAGCAGGTCTTCGGGCATGATTTCATCGCGGTCAAGCATGATCATGGCACGTTCGATGGCGTTTTCAAGCTCGCGCACGTTGCCCGGCCATGGATAGGCCTCGAGCTTTTTGATGGTTGAAGCGTGCATTGTCGGCCGGGAGCGTTCTGTCTTGCGGCAGTAGCGCTCGATAAAGAATTTCGCCAGCGGCACGATATCGGCAACACGCTCCCTCAGGGGGGGGAGATACAGCGGTATGACCCGCAGACGGTAGAACAGGTCCTGGCGGAAGAGGCCGGCCTCAACGAGCTGTGCAATCGGACGGTTGCTTGATGCCAGCACGCGGGCGTCGACCGGTATGTCGTGCGTATCGCCCACCCGGCGAATTTCATTCTCCTGCAGTACCCGCAACAGTTTGACCTGGAAGGTCGGTGTTGTTTCCGCAATTTCATCAAGGAAAATCGTGCCGCCGTTGGCCTCTTCGAACAGTCCCTTTTTGTTCGCGTTTGCGCCCGTGAATGAGCCCTTGACGTGGCCGAACAGCTCGCTTTCAAGCAGGGTTTCCGGCAGGGCCGCGCAGTTGATAGCCACGAACGGGCCGTCCGAGCGCAGGCCGTGGGCATGAATCGCGCGGGCGATCACTTCCTTGCCGGTTCCGCTTTCGCCTTCAATCATGACGGTTGAACTGCTGCGCGCGATGCGCCTGACCATTGCCAGGACTTGTTGCATGGCGGCGCTGGTGGCGATAATATTGTCGAAGTGGGTATACTGCCTGACCTGGTCGCGCAGCTGCCTGACTTCAGTGATAAGCGTGCGGCGCTCAAAGGCTTTTTCAACGACAATACCGATTTCCTCCAGGGCGATCGGCTTGGTGATATAGTCAAAGGCGCCCTCGCGCATGGCCCGTACGGCAGTGTCAATTGAACTGTGGCCGGTTATAACCACGACCTCCGTGTGGGGGGAGTGCTGTTTTGTTTTTTTTAGGATATCGAAACCGCTTATGCCGTCAAGCATCAAATCCGTAACAACAATATCGAACGGCTCTTCCCCAAGCATTTCGAGCGCCCGTCGTCCGTCATGCTCCCTGGTGACGTCGCAGCCGGTTTTTTCAAAAAAAGAGCCCAGCATTTTCAGCATTGAGCGGTCGTCGTCGACGATAAGTATTCTGCGGCTGTGCATGAAAAGGCCTGGATCGTAGGGGTGCTCAGCGATTTTTCGGCTGCGGCCCGCCTGCCGGGGCCGATATGCTGCGGGACTTTTTGCGGCCGCAGCATAATTAAGCTTGACAAATAATCAAATTTTATTTAAATAATATCTTTTTACGCTGACAGCTCGCAACTGATTTTTGGTCGTTACCGGATATCTATATACTGTAGAGCGTGTTCCTGCAAGCGTAAATATGCAGGAAGCTGAAGTTTTTCATAGCACATTTCTTATTCTGGCAGCAAGGAGCACACGACATGTACGCAATTGTAAAGACCGGCGGGCTGCAGTATAAAGTACAGCCCGGTGACATCGTGACCGTCAATAAACTGGACGGCGAAATCGGCTCGGAAGTCATGCTGAACGAGGTTCTGATGGTTGTTGATCCTCAGAAGGACAGCATTGCCGTCGGGCGCCCCCTTGTCAGCGGAACGCGCGTGTCCGCCGAAATCGCCGCCCACACAAAAGGCGACAAGATTATCGTTTTCCGCTCGCGCCGGCGCAAGGGATACCGTAAGAAAAACGGTCATCGCCAGCCGCTTACCCGTCTCAAAATCAAGGATATTATCGCATAACGGCCTTACAGGGAGGAACAGCATTGAGAATATACGAACTCTGTCTGATTTTTCAAAACGATACAGCCGATGAGCAGCAGGACCAGATGGTCAGCGCAGTTGCAGCCATTATAGCCCGGCACAGCGGCTCGGTATTGAAAACGGAAAAGTGGGGCAAGAAGAATTTTAAATACATGATCAAGAAACAGTCCAAGGGGCATTACTGCTTTGTTGTGTTTGAGGCGCAGCCCCCGGCACTGGCTGAAATCGAGCGTACCATCATGTATAATGAATCAATTTTGCGCTATAACTTTATCCGTCTTGAAAAGTTTGTCGATGCGCCCGTTGTACCTGCCGGCGATGAACCGAAGGCTGATACTGAACAGGGCACAGAGACCGTTGCCGCGCAGCAGGCGGCCGAAATCCAGGAATAAATATACAACACAGGCATTGAGGAGGCAGCGTTGAAACGAGGCAAAGGCATTAAGCGTAAAAAGACGTTCTATCAGAAACGTAAAATCTGCCGTTTCTGCGCTGATTCCAGCGCGGAAATTTTTTACCGCGATTTCAATACGTTAAAACATTTTATCACTGAGCGCGGCAAGATAATCCCGCGCAGGATCTCAGGCAACTGCGCAAAGCACCAGCGCCACCTGACCAGGGCGATCAAACGGGCGCGGGTTGTTTCCATCATGCCGTTCACCGCTTCGGCCGGGTGAACATCTGCCAGGGCGGTGTGTGCATGCTGTGCAGACCGGTAACGCTGTACCAATGAATAGGAATGTGTCATGAATATTATCCTGACTGAAGATGTTGAGAGCCTCGGCTCGGCCGGCGATCTTGTGAAAGTTAAAGACGGCTTTGCCCGCAACTATCTGATCCCGGGCGGCAAGGCGATGGTTGCGACCACGCAGAATGTTAAAATGCTTGAGCACCAAAAACAGCTTGTGCAGGCCCGGCTGAACAAACTCAAGCGCGAGGCCGAACTGCTGGCGCGCAAAATTGAAGAAGTTTCCTGCACCGTGGCCAAACAGGTCGGCGAAGAGGACAAGATTTTCGGCGCGGTTACGGCAGCCGACATACAGGCAAGCCTTGCGCATGAAGGCGTTGAAATCGACAGAAGAAAAATTCAGCTTGATGAGCCGTTGAAAAGCCTCGGTATTTTTTCGGTACCCGTTAAGCTGCACCCGGAAGTTATTGCTCAGTTAAAGGTGTGGGTTGTAAAAGAGTAGGCTTGCAGCTGCGGCAGCTACCCATGACAACCATCCCCAACCCCAAAGTCCCCCCCCAGAGCCTGGAAGCTGAACAGTCGGTTCTGGGGGCTGTCCTTCTTGACAACGAAGCCCTGGTCAAGGCCATTGAAATCCTGCAGGTTGATGATTTTTACCGCGAGGCCCATCGCCAGATATTCGCCGCGATGATCGCCCTTTTTGAAAAAAACACCCCGGTAGACCAGATTACCCTGACCGAGCATCTCAGGCAGAAAAATAAGCTGGATGAAGCCGGCGGGCTGTCCTATGCAGCTGAGCTTGCCGATAAGATTCCGACCTCGGCCAATATCGAGTATTACGCGCGCATCGTGCGCCAGAAGGCGATTTTGCGCAACCTGATAACAACCGCGACCGGCATCGTTGCCAGGGCTACGGCGGGAGAGGACGAGATCGAGGATATTCTCGATTTTTCCGAGAAGACGATTTTCCAGATAGCCGAGCGCCAGGTCAAGCCTTCCTATTATCCGATCAAGAGCATCCTGCACGGCACGTTCAAGGACATCGAGCGGCTGTATGAAAAAAAACAGCTGATTACAGGAGTCGCGACCGGGTTTACCGATCTGGATGAAAAGACCTCAGGGTTCCAGCCCTCGGACCTGATCATCGTCGCCGGCCGGCCCAGCATGGGCAAAACAGCTTTCTGCCTCAATATCGCCCAGCATGCCGCAACGGTCGACCGGGTGCCCACGGTTATTTTCTCCCTTGAAATGTCAAAGGAGCAGCTGGCCATGCGCATGCTGTGCTCCGAGGCCCGGGTCGATAATCATAAGCTGCGCAGCGGCTTTATCGCCGACAACGAATGGGGCAAACTGACCATGGCCGCAGGCCGTCTTGCCGAGGCCTCTTTGTTCATCGATGATACGCCCGGGATGTCTGTTTTCGAAATGCGCGCCAAGGCGCGCCGCCTGCAGGCCGAACACGGCCTGGGCATGGTGATTGTCGACTACCTGCAGCTCATGAGCGGCTCAAAGTCTCGTTCCGACAGCCGCGAGCAGGAAATTTCAGAAATTTCGCGCTCCCTCAAGGCGCTGGCAAAAGAGCTGAGCGTGCCGGTGGTGGCGCTTTCGCAGCTGAATCGCCGGCTTGAGGACCGCACCGATAAGCGGCCGCACATGGCCGATCTGCGTGAATCAGGCGCAATCGAGCAGGATGCCGATGTTATTATTTTTATCTATCGCGACGAGGTCTATCATCCTGATTCCGAGGAAACCAGGGGTACGGCCGAGATCATCATCGGCAAACAGCGCAACGGCCCTACCGGTGACATCACCCTGACCTTTAGAAACGAATTTACCCGCTTTGAGAATTATACCCACCGCGACGCATGAGCCCGCACCATTGCCCGGCATGGTTTCTGCTGCCCGGGCGGCTGTATCCTTTGCCGGTTTCGCATTCTTTTTTACAAAAAAAATCTAATTTTTCAGCCTTCAACCGTTGACTCCCGTTCGTGCGGTGCTTATATTGTCTGCACGAAAAACAGTACGCAGCAGCGGGAAAGCTCCTGCGTTTATTACCGGGATACTTAACGAAAGCGCTTCGGGCGCACTACATCAGGAGGCACGCATATGGCAAAAGCTATCGGTATTGATCTGGGAACGACCAACTCGGTCGTGGCCGTGATGGAAGGCGGCGATCCGACCGTCATCGTCAACGAGGAGGGAAGCCGGCTGACGCCCTCATGCGTGGCATTCACCCGGGACGGCGAAATCCTGGTCGGTCAGGTTGCAAAGCGGCAGGCGATTACCAACCCTGAAAACACCATCTATTCAATCAAGCGCTTTATGGGGCGACGCTATGATGAAGTGAATGAGGAAATGAAAATGGTCCCCTACAAGGTCGTCAGGGGCAGCAACGGCGACGCGCGCATAGAGATTCAGGGCAAGCAGTATTCACCGCCGGAAATTTCAGCCAAGATACTGCAGAAGCTGAAAAAATCAGCGGAAGCCTACCTGGGCGGCGAGGTCAGGGATGCGGTGGTGACGGTGCCGGCCTATTTTAACGACTCTCAGCGTCAGGCAACCAAGGACGCCGGCACGATCGCCGGCCTGAATGTCCTGCGCATCATCAATGAGCCGACCGCCTCGGCCCTAGCCTACGGTCTTGACAAAAAACGCGATGAAGTTGTGGCAGTGTATGACTTCGGCGGCGGGACCTTTGACATCTCCATTCTTGAAGTCGGCGACAATGTTATCGAGGTTAAAGCTTCAAACGGTGACGGCCATCTCGGCGGCGACAATCTCGACCAGCGCATCATCGACTGGCTGGTGGCAGAGTTTAAAAAAGACCAGGGCATTGACATCAGCAAGGATAAAATGGCGCTGCAGCGCCTGAAGGAAGCGGCTGAAAAAGCAAAAATAGAGCTTTCCTCAACCCTTGAGACCGAGATCAATCTGCCCTTCATCACCGCTGATGCGGCAGGCCCCAAGCACATGAATTACCGGCTGAGCCGTGCGAAGTTCGAGCAGATGATTGACGACCTGGTTGAACGCACCCGTATCCCCTGCGAGAACGCGATGCGTGACGCCGGATTGAAGAATGCCGATATCCAGGAAGCCATTCTGGTCGGCGGTTCAACGCGCGTGCCCTGCGTGCAGGAGCTGGTCAAAAAGATGTTCGGGCGTGAGCCGCACAAGGGCGTCAACCCGGACGAAGTCGTGGCCCTGGGAGCCTCCGTGCAGGCCGGCGTGCTCGCCGGTGATGTCAAGGATGTGCTGCTGCTTGATGTGACGCCCCTGTCGCTGGGTATTGAAACGCTTGGCGGGGTCACGACAAAGCTCATCGAGCGCAACACCACGATTCCGACCCGCAAAAGCGAAATCTTCACCACGGCGGCGGACAATCAGCCCAGCGTTGAGATCCATGTGCTGCAGGGCGAGCGCGACATGGCGCGCGACAACCGTACCCTCGGGCGCTTTCAGCTTACGGGCCTGCCTCCGGCTCCGCGCGGCGTGCCGCAGATCGAAGTCGCCTTCGATATCGACGCCAACGGAATCGTGAATGTTTCGGCCAAAGACCTCGGCACCGGCAAGGAGCAGAAGATAACGATTACCGCATCGAGCGGACTCGGCAAGGAGGAGATTGAAAAGATGGTCAGGGATGCCGAATCCCATGCCGCCGATGACAAAAAACGCCGCGAGGAGATAGAGGTCAAGAACCAGGCGGATAACCTGGTGTATACGACGGAAAAGCTTCTGAAGGAAAACCGGGACAAACTCGGTCCTGAAGATGTCAAGGCGGTTGAGGCTGCAGTGCAGGAGACAAAGTCGGCCATCGAAAGCGGCAACACCGATCAGATAAGGCAGAAAATGGAGGCGCTCAACAACGCATCGCACAAGCTGGCCGAGGCAATGTATAAGCAGGCATCCGCCGCAGACCCGGGCGCGGGATCTTCTTCGGGCCCCGGAGCATCCGGCGGTCCCCAGGCCTCTTCTGCGGGCGCCGGCCAGGACACTATCGTTGACGCGGAATTCGAGGAAACCGACAAATAATGTGCTGCCCCGTTTGTGCTTGACAGCGGAATCCATTGAAGACTACAAAGGGATGGGAATTCGTTCCCGTCCCTTTTGTACATTGTATCCTCAGATGTGTATACGGCCGGGGTGCCACCGGATGCCCGGCCCTCAGGTTTTGCAAGGTGTTTAGCGCGTCCATCTCTTGCAGGGGGTAGAACAATGAGCGAAGCACGGGGAGACAATTTTGTCATGCGTGAGCCTGAGCAGCACGCAGCAGAACAGGGCAGGAGCCCGGGAGCGAGGCAGTCTGCACCGCAGCCCGAGGTGAATTTTTCATCTTTCATTCTTTCGCTTGGCTCTTCGGCCCTGTTTCATTTCGGTGAAATCCCGGATCCGGTCTCGGGCGCAAAGCAGTGCAACCTGGACCTTGCACGCCAGACCATCGATATCCTGGTGGTTCTCAGGGACAAAACCACCGGCAATCTCAGCGAGGATGAGTCGCGCCTGCTTGAGAGCCTGCTGCATGACCTGCAAATGCGCTATGTACAGGAGCGGAAAAAATAACTGCCGTCCCTGACCGGCTCCGGCATCGGGGGCTGCCCGTGTGCTGTCGTGTCTGCTGCACCGCCATTGCGCTTCCATATGTCCCGGTATTTTTGCTGGTGGACGACCAGGTGGGAATATTCCGTGACAGATTCAGACCCTTTACAAACGCTGTCTATTGCTTCGCCGTGCAAGGTGAACCTGCATTTGAGCATCCTGGGCCGGCGTCCTGACGGTTATCACGAGATTAAGACCCTGTTCCACCGGGTAAGCCTGCAGGACGCCATCAGCATGCAGCGCATGCCCGAGCCCGGCATTCAGCTCACCGTGAGCGACCCCGAAATTGCCTCCGGGCGTGAAAATCTTGTCTGGCGTGCGGCAGAGCTTTTCTTTAAGCATTATCCCCAGAGCGGCGGGGTGCGCCTCCATCTTGATAAGCACATTCCGGCCGGCGCCGGGCTGGGAGGGGGCAGCAGCAATGCCGCCGCGACCCTGCTGGGACTGCAGCGGCTCTTCGGCATTGAGCTGCCCCAAGACCATCTGCGCTTTCTTGGCGCGTCGCTGGGTGCGGA
>CAIRTM010000040.1 GCA_903881505.1 uncultured delta proteobacterium
GGTCTTTTTCTGCACGCCGTCGCGGCTGCCCGGCCTGAAGGTTACCGTGATTTTTCCTTCCCCGCCCGGGGGAATCTCGCCGGCCGAAGCCAGCGCTGCCGTGCACCCTCAGCCAGCCTTCACATTCTTGATCAGCAGCGCGGCGGCGCCCTGATTTTTAAAAATAAAATCATGCGTCAGCGGGGCGTCCGGCTGTACGCTGCCGAAATCATGCTGCCGTGATTGGAAAAAAACAGACGGCGCTCCGCCGGGTTCTGCGGGTGGACTTGGATTGTCTGGCTGTGCCTGCACTGCGGCAGGAGCTGTGGCGAGCATGCACGCCATCAGGATGACGAGTGTGTCTGCATGTACAACTCTTTTAAAGCGCATACCGTTTACCCACCTTTCCGCCGGTTGAATACCATATGCCGCTGTCCTGTATGCCGGATGGAATTTTAACACGTGCCCTTGTATTTGCAAGTGTGTTTTGTCCACAGCTCCGCTGATGTTCAGCCGCAGGCGGGTGTGAGCGGTGTTGGTAAAGAGTGCCATGCACGGCATGGGCGCGCGCGGGCTTTCAAAAAAGTTGTTACGGGTGACGGCATGTGGTAGTAATACATAGCGGTCACCGCCGGTAACGGACAGCAAACTGCTGCAGGAGTTTCCCTGACATGAAAAAATGCATTATCGGCCTTGATATCGGCGGTACCGCCATCAAGGGCGCTCTTTTTGCAGACACGGGCGCATTGACTGTGCGGGATGAAATCGCTTCACGACATGGCAGCGGCGCGCCAGGTTTCATGGACAGTGTATGCGAGTTTGTCATGACCCTTTCCCGGAGGCGGCCGGTCGGTGCCGTCGGTTTAGGAATTGCCGGCGTGCTTGATCCCGACCGCGCTACCCTGATTGAATCACCCAATATGCCGGAGCTGCCCGGCTACCCGTTAAAAGCAGAGCTGGAAAAGCGTCTGCGCTGCCCGGTAATCATTGAAAATGATGCCAATGCAGCCGCCCTGGGTGAATTGAAGGCTGGAACAGGCCGCGGGCATGAGAATTTTATTTTTTTTACACTCGGTACCGGCATCGGCTCAGGGCTGATTCTGAATTCGCGTCTGTGGCGCGGCGAACAGGGCAGGGCCGGAGAGTTCGGCCATGTAACGGTGTACCCCGGCGGTGAGCCGTGCGGCTGCGGGAAAAGAGGATGTCTCGAGGCGCACAGCTCAGGCACCGCCATTGTTCGTATGGCTGCTGCCGCAGCCCGTCAAAGCGGCGGGACCGTGTTGCGTGCGTATGCCGATACACCCGGGGATCTGACACCGGAACTCATATATCGGCATGCGCGTGCAGGCGATGAAATCTGCCTGGATATTTTTAAATCCATGGCACGCGGCCTGGCCACAGCGATAGCCGGTGTGCATACGCTGCTTGATATCTGCACGTTTATTGTCGGCGGCGGGGTGAGCGGGGCCTATGACCTTTTCTGCCCCATGGTTTTGAAAGAAGTTGATCAGCGCGTCTTCTGCAGTTCTCGCGGCCGCGTCAGGCTGCTCAAGGCTCACCTTGGCAACGACGCGGGCGTGTACGGGGCGTCGTATGCAGCGCGCCAGGCCTTCACACCGGAGCCTAACGGTAGAATTGTATGACTATGTTCAAAAATGTGTACGGAATATGTACGGCCGGCGCTGCGTTCAGCATCGCGATGCTCTCGGTACTGCCGCCGCTTCAGATAGTTTCTATCGGATTTGCAAACTGGGGAACATGGGCGCATGTATCCGCCTACGTCATGCTGTGCTTCCTCTCCGGAATGTGGCTGCTTGGACGCACGGTGCGTTATCCGCTTGCGTATGCGGCGCTTTTTTGCGTGGCGTTTGGAATTATGATTGAATGTGTACAGTCTTTGGTCCCGTACCGCCATTTTGAGGCAGTCGATATCCTGATCAATTGCAGCGCCGTGCTTGTTGCTGCAGCCGTGCTGCATTGTGTAATTCGTCTGGTGCGGACCGTATCAGAGCCGGGAAATAAAAGCGCTGCGCACTCGTATCGGCCAACTGCTGACCAATAGGCACATGCATCATCGCCGGCGTACATGATTTGAGGAACCAGGGTTTTGCCTATAGTAAATGCCGGGGGCGCTGCCGCGCGGCTTCATCGCACACCGCGGTAACGGCTGCACGCAGGCATGGGTATGCATTGATGTGTTCCAGGGCTTCGTGGAGATAGCGTAAAGCTGCCGGTATGTGTGCGAAGAATTGAGTTTTCTTTTTATGCGTTCCGAGAAATGAAAACGCGGCCAGGGCCTGCATGTTGCGCTGCAAGCCGCACAGGTGAAAAATGCGGCTAAATGCATCCGTGTCCTCTACTGGGCAGCCGATAGCTCTGCGGGCTTCAAAATAGTGCTGCAGCAACAGGAGGCGCTCTTCAGGGGTCAGCACAAAATAGGCATCCTTGAGGAGCGATACCAGATCGTAGTGGGGCGGGCCGGCGGTAGCAGTCTGAAAATCAATAACCATCAAACGGCCATCGGCAATATGAAGGTTCTGTGATTGAAAATCGCGGTGCATGAACACGGACGGTTCAGCGGCAAGCGCTTCAGCCAGACGGTGGAATTCATGATCAAGCCCTGCGGGTTTTTCCATCCCGCAGTATTCTTCCAGGAAAGAACGGACAAAGTAGTCGGTTTCATAGCGAAAGGCCGCATAATCAAAGCGCCTGCCGCTCAGGCATGCGCAGGAACGCATGCGTGGCGTGGCGCGGTGCTGCATTTCGGCCAGAAACTGAAGAGCCTGTTTATACAGCTCAAGCATGGCATGACGGTCTGCGGCGGCTTGCAGGCTGCTGTACATGCTCTCATCGCCGGCGTCTTCAATAAGCAGCATGTGACTGTCGCTGTCACATGCATAGATTGCAGGGACACGGATTGAGCATGTGCTTAAAAACCGGTTGATTCCAAGCCAGGAGTTGTGCTCCTCACCGGGAGGCTGCGAAACCATCGCAACGCAGGTTCTGCCCCCTGAACGCAGACGGTAAAAGCGCCGGTCAGAACCGCCAAGCGCCAGGAGTTCTAAATCATCGGGGCGGACGTTCCCAAAGCCATGGGCTCCAGCGAACGCACATACGTTTCGTCTTATTGTATGCTCATCAGTCATTGATTATAAACCCCGGGCCGCACACGGCATTGCTGAGAATCGAGTGCGCCGGTACGGTTGTATTATCCCAGACAACACAGTCGTGCAGGCTGCACCCCGTTCCAATCCGGCAGTTGTCGCCGACTGAGAGGAATCCGGTACATGTACAGTCTTCATCGATGCGCGTTTTTTCTCCGATATAGAGAGCGTCTGCCGGGATGCCATCTTCATAAATTAACGGTCTGCGATGCAGCAGGATTTCCCTGTGCGCCCGCAGGTAGGAATCGATGGTCCCGATATCGCGCCATGCGGCGTTATGTGCGATGACGGCCCGTACGCATCCGGGTTGAACGGCAATGCGTTCAAGAAGCAGCGGCACCAGTTCCGAGGCCCCCGGAGGAATCAGGTCAAGCACGGCCCTGCTCATGCAGGCAATGCCGGTATAGGTAAGACGGGCAGATATCTTGCCGGGCCGCACGGTGTCGCGCAGGTCGATTACTTCCTGGTTTTCATTGATGCAGACATTGTTGGTGGCGGGATTGTCAACGAGCACCATGGTAATAAGCGGGCCATAACGCAGAAAATCGGGTATGAATTGGGCGCAGCCAATGTTTGAAACACTGTCGGCATTGCATACGATAAAGTAGTCTTCCCCGCAGAGAAAATCCCGGAAACCCCCGATCCCGCCGGCGCCGCCGAGGATTGCAGGCTCGTGTGAAATGTACAGGCGGCAGTCGTTCTGTGCTGCGGCAAATTGTTCAATGAGATGGGCGTGATGATGGGTGTTGATGCCGATTGACGTGATGCCGTCATGCAGCAGGCGGGCAATGCTGTGGCGGACAAGCGGTTTGCCCACAAGCGGCACAAGCGCCTTTGGAACAGTGCCGGTCAACGGCTGCAGCCTGGTGCCGTAACCGGCGGCAAGTATGACTGCTTTTGTGGAATTGGAAGCCATACACCCGGAGGATCGCTGCCCTAAAAACCGGCTTGACCGGATTGTTTAAAACAATATAAGATGTGCGCACACTGATGGCAGTGCGCCTGGAATCGGCCTGTGCCAATCATATACGCTCTCATTGAAAAATAAAAGGGGTTTTGCCATGCGCAACATGAGCCATAAGGAAATAATCGATTTCATCGGGTATTTTACCTGGGGCACGCTGATCGGCGTTGAAGGCGACAGGCCCTACGCTGTGGAACTCTCATACGGCTTTGACGGGACCTATATCTACTGCGGATCAATGCCCGGCGGGCGCATGGCGCGCTGCATACGCAACAACGACAACGTGGCCTTCAAGATCTGCGAGAGCGACTGGAGTTATTCGCGATACCGGGCAGTTCTTGTCGAAGGCCGGGCCGAGCGCATGACCTCGCGTGAGGATATCATGCACTCTGTTGCGATGATAGCCCGCCAGCGCAAACTTCCCGATAATGCGTTCGCGGGTGTTGTCGGACATCTGGCAGACAATCCCAAAAGCAATTCACTGCGGATCGCCGCAGCGGCTGTGGGCGGAAAGATTGCCGGTTACTGATCCCGTCGGTGCAGCATCCCGTTTGCATGAATTGACGTCACCCCGGATGGCACACCAATACCGCAGCAACGGTCCGTTGTAACAAAAAACAGCACATGCACAGGGTGATACCATGCACACATTCCTTGACCGCGTAAAAATACTTGATAATTTCTACCAGGCGTCCGCGTTTTTCCCCATGCCGGTTGTGCTGGTCAGTACGGTCGCCGAGTCAGGCCAGATCAATCTCGGACCGTATTCGCTGTGTTTTCCGCATGTCGTGACTGGCTCGGGCCGGCATGGCATGATGCTGATCGTACGGAGCGAAAGCAATACGTCGGTCAATATCCAGCGTACGGGCTTGTGCGCGATTAATTTTATTCCCGATACAAAGAAGTTTATGAAAAATTGCGTGATGCTCGGCTACCCCGGTGAGACGACCGAGGAAAAAATGAAAAACAGCATTTTTAGCCTGCAGCCCACCGACCTTGAATCACCTGCGGGACAATACCGTCCGGACCTTGTGCGGGAGGCGTTTCAGGTGTTTGAATGCACATGGGATGACAGTTTTCCCCTCACCGATACGGACGGGTCTGTTGAATACCATTTTCTGCTGCGTATCGACCGCGTTTTGATTGCTCCCAAATGGAAAGCCTGCCTTGAAAAGGGCAGGGGATTTCCGAAAATGCCGGTCAACTTCGGGTTCAGGGATAACAATCAGTTCTGGTTCGCATCACATTCACGACCCTACCGTGTTCCGATTCCGGCAGGCAAAGGAACAACGCTGCTGGCGGTCCAGTATGCCTGCACGCATTATGATCCGGATATCGTCTGGCAGGAGGACGCCTGCCGTAAAATCGTGCAGGTTCCGAAGATTTTTTTGAAGACCGTTATTGCCGGCGTGGTCAAAGAGGCCAGAAGCGCGGGCATTACTGAAATAACCCCGGAGTTTATGGACAGGGTCAGGGCCAAGCGTCGCTGATAGGTCTCTTGCAGAGCGCACGGAAATCGCCGGCGGCAGCATGGTCGGCACTGAAATAACCGCTCCCGATAGCGATGCCGCTCAGTACGTCAGTACCGTTGTTGTACGGCAGTAATGATTTGGGCAGTACTGTTACATTTTGTTACATATTGATACAGCCCTGAAAAGCATTTACTGCCCACTATGCTATCATCGGGTCATGAGACCTGATGGCATGAACCAGTATCTGTAAATTTTGCAGGGGGTGGCAGTGAAAATACTGGAGCCGGGCAGAATCGGCACTCTTGAGTTGAAAAACAGGATTGTCATGGCTGCCATGGGTGTGCGCGGCCTGTGCGATCCGGATGGCGGCTGGGGAGAGCGCTTCAGGGCGTATTATGAAGCCCGCGCTCGCGGAGGCGTCGGCCTGATTACAACCGAGATGACCTTTGTATCGCGTGATTTTGAACCTGTCGCGCGCCAGCTTTTCAGTCCCATGGATGATGCGCACCTTCCCGGAATGCGTGCCCTTGCAGATGTCCTGCACGCTCATGGATGCAAGCTCAGCGTACAGTTGACCGCCGGGTTCGGCCGTGTGATTCCGGCAGCGATCATCGATGAGGATGTTGCGCCGGTATCGGCATCGGAAAACCCAAATTTTTATGTCCCGGAGCTCCCTGAGTATAATTCCCGGGCGCTTTCAACCGATGAAGCCGCGGCTTTGGCTGCTGCGTTCGGCCCGGCAGCCCGGCGCTGCCGCGAAGCCGGTGCCGACTGCGTCGAGCTGCACGGCCATGAGGGCTACCTCATGGATCAGTTTATGTGCGCCCTGTGGAACCGGCGCAAGGATCGCTATGGAGGCAGCCTGCAAAACCGTCTGCGTTTCGCACGCGAGGCAATCGAAGCCATACAGGGTGAGGCCGGCCTGGATTTCCCGATTATTTACCGGTTCGGCCTGACGCATTTTCTTGAAGGCGGACGTGAGGCGGCCGAGGGGCTTCTGATTGCGGCAGAGTTGGAAAAAATGGGTGTGAGCGCCCTGCATATCGACGGCGGCTGCTATGAAACCGGATGGTGGCCGCATCCGCCGCAGTACCAGACTGCCGGATGCCTGGCCGGCCTGGCAGGCGAGGTCAGGCAGGTTGTCTCAATTCCGGTTATCGCTGTTGGTAAACTGCATTACCCTGACATTGCAGAAGCCGTGCTGGCGGAGGGCAAGGCGGATTTCATTGCGATCGGCAGGGGGCTGCTGTCCGACCCTGACTGGGTCAACAAAGTTGCGCGGGGAGTTACTGGCGAGATTGTGCCCTGCATCGGGTGTCACGAAGGCTGTTTGTGGCAGATGATCGCGGGCGAACCGACCAGCTGCGCCCTGAATCCGCTGACCGGGCATGAAACCGTGTGGCGCCTGAAACCCCTGTCACGTAAAAAAAAGCTGCTCATCGTCGGTGCCGGTCCTGCAGGCATTGAGGCTGCACGGGCAGGTGTCCAGCGCGGCCTTGATGTTACGCTCTGGGAAGCATCTGATTCAGCAGGCGGCAATCTGGTGCCTGCCTCGGCAGCGCCGTTTAAATGCGATGTCGCGGCCTATCTCGCGTATCTGCGCCGCCTTCTTGTAAAACTCCCCATTGATCTGTGCTATGGCATGCGGGCTTCCGCAGATGCTGTGCGCAGCTTCGGAGCTGATTACGTGCTGCTTGCAACCGGTGCAGCCATGGAGAACCCGCCCGTGATTGGACCGAATGTTCTCAGCGTGATCGATGTTCTGCGCGGCCGCGACGTTGAGGCCGACCGCGTACTCATGATGGGCGCCGGTGTTATCGGCTGCGAGACAGCGCTCTATCTTGCCCTTCAGGGCAAACAGGTTGTGCTGTGCGCGCGCAATGATTCTGATGAGCTCGATATAAGTATGGTTGATATGCATAACCGCACCATGCTGCTGCGCCTGATCAGACATCCAAACATCAGTATTCACCGGGCTGCGATCCCGTTTTCCTTTGAAAACGGCATGGTGCTTGCTGAATGCGGGCCTGAAACCCTGTCGATCCCCGCAGAAAGCCTTGTGTTCGCGGGCCGGATGTTTCCGGTCGATGCGTTGTCATCGGCATTGCAGGGTCATCCCACTCTATTCAGTGTCGGCGATTGCTGTGCATCCGGATCAATTATGGACGCTGTTTGGGGCGCATTTGAGGCCATACGTACGCTTGAAGACTGACGCAATACATGCTACGGGTTCTCAAGACAGGGCATGCAACCATCATCAAGGAGGATGTATGAGTGACAGGATAACAGTCGTGGCGGGTGCAACCGGCAGGGCCGGCAGGCTGGTGGTAAAGGAGCTTGTAAAACGGGGCTACCGTGTGCGGGCGCTGA
>CAIRTM010000041.1 GCA_903881505.1 uncultured delta proteobacterium
AACAGATAATGATCAGCCGCGTCCTGCTCTGTTTGCAGGCCGGCACTGCGCAGATCAGGGTAATAATCAAGATAGAATTTCCAGTCAAAGCCTTCAGGGACCGCAACGGGAGCGTCTGCGCGTCCGAACAGGGCGGCAAGACGGCTCATGCGCGCGAAACGACGCAAAGCAAGGATTGTTTGTTGTTGAAAGGGGCGCTGCATAGTTGACCATCATAAAGCTGCAACCGCAGCACGCGTCTGCGGCGGTGTCTGCCGGACCATAGTACCACAGGTATCGCGGCATGCATGCGCTTTTTTAAACGCAACGCGGCATACCAGGCGGCCCCGCGGGATGCACGGCATATCCCCTGATTTTTCCACCGGAGCCGGATATCGCAGGCCACGTTTGAAGCAGGTGTAATCTGACGCAGGCTGGTACGTATTTTTGAGAGGGCCTCGTTACTGAGGCGCGTCAAGCACGGAGCGGACGGCCGCGGCCATCTGCCGGACACCGGCGGGTTTCATGACAAAACCCCGTATGCCAAGGGCTTTGGCGGAGGCTTCATCAATCTTTTCACTGAATCCCGTGCAGAGAATCACCGGCATCCCGGGCCTGAGTTCAAAGAGAGCGCGCGCGAACTGATCGCCGGTCATGTGCGGCATGGTCTGGTCGGTGACGACAAGGTCAAATCCGCCGGGATTGCCTTGAAACTCGACAAGCGCCAGGCGCGCATCCTGATGCGCGCTGATCCGGTAGCCCAGAGAGGAAAGCTGCGCCGCCATGCACTCGATAATGAGCTTCTCATCGTCCACCAGCAGAATGCGCTCGCTGCCGCGCGGCAGGCCTGCTCCGGGGAGCGCGGCCTCGTTTATGCCCTGCTCGCCAAAGCACGGCAGCAGAAGTGTAAAGAGCGTGCCCCGGCCCGGCGTGGAGTCAACCATAATCTCGCCGCCGTAGCTTTTCACGATACCGTGCACAACGGCCAGGCCCATGCCCGTGCCCTTGTTTACCGCTTTCGTCGTGAAAAACGGATCAAAAATCCGCCCGATGATCTCGGAGGGAATACCTGTGCCGGTATCGCTCACGCACAGGCGCACATAGCGCCCCGGGGGTGCATGATTGAAGGCCGCGGAGGACGCCGGGCTGATCTCGACGGCGTCAAGGCTCACGCTGAGCACGCCGCCTTTCTCCTGCATGGCATGCACGCTGTTGGTGCACAGGTTCATGACCACCTGATGCAGTTCGGTCGCATCGCCGACAATGACATACGGCTGACCGGCGACATCGATCTGTATCTCGATTGTCCTGGGCACGGTCGCGCGGATCAGCTTCATGGCTTCGCGCACAGCCTCGCCGGCCAGGATCGGCTTGCGCTCGGGCTCGGCCTTGCGGCTGAAGGTCAGTATCTGCCTGACAAGATTCCTGGCGCGGTCGGCCGCCTGCAGCACCTGGTCAAGATTGCGCCTGACCTGGTCGTCCGCGGTGACATCCCGCGACAGTTCGGTATAGCCGATGATCGCGGCGAGGATATTGTTGAAATCATGCGCTATGCCGCCGGCCAGCGTGCCCATGGCCTCCATTTTCTGCGACTGGCGCAGCTGCTCCTCGAACCGCTTCCTTTGCGTGACATCGCGGGTTGCCGAAATGCTGCCGGAGGCGGAGCCGTCCGGATTCCTGAGCAGGGCATGGCTGGCTTCAACCTGGATAAAGGTCCCGTCCTTGCGGCGGTGCTCGCACGCGACATTGCGCACGATGCCCTCATCATTGAGCCGTTCCATCACGACAAAGGACTGTTCAAAGGCCTTTTCATCAGCAACGGAAAACATCGATACGTGATTGCCTATACATTCATCAGGCAGGTACCCGTACACGTCGTGCACCGACTCATTTACCGACACGATAATGCCTTCATTGTTGACGACAAAAACGGCATCCGGCGAGGTTTTCAGAATACTCTCGAAATAATCGCGAGCCCGGTGGAGCTCGTCCTCGGCCTGTTTGCGCTGGGTGATGTCGCGCACGATAAAAATCAGCGCCGGGGTGGGCTGCTCTCCGTCCGGCACATTGGCAAGCCTGCTCTCAACGGGGATGCTTATGCCGTCCTTGCGCAGAAAAAACGTCTCGAACGGATCGCTGTATTCCCTGGTGTACATCGTATGTTCAAGCTCCGGGTCTCTCTCGATCAGGGGGATCATGGCCGTCATCTCAGTGGCGTGCCGGCCGACCAGCTCGCCGGGCCCGTAGCGGAGCATCTCGTGCATCGCCCTGTTGGCGAATACAACGATACCGAGCTCATCGGTTACGTATATGCCGTCGCCGGCGGCATTAAAAACGTTCTGGAAAAAATCACGGGAGCGCCGCAGGTCTTCATAGGCGGCCTTCAGCTCATCCGCGATGCGCCTGCGATCCGTAATGTCTCGAATAACGGTTGCAAAATACCACACCCCGTTCATTTCCCATGAGTACAGCGAGAACTCGACGGGAAATTCAGAACCATCCTTGCGAAGAAAGGTTGATTCAATGGTCGATGACAAACTGTCCGTCCCGCCGGAGCGAACGAATGCCTCCCGCTGCCCCTGTTCCGCCGCCCGAATCCTTTCCGGCAGCAGAACGGAAACCGACTGCCCCTCCAGCTCATTGCGTTCATATCCGAACACTGTTGCAAAACTCCTGTTGCAGTAGAGAATACGCGCCCCTGCGTCGGCGATGATAATCGCGTCGGGTGAGTTCTCGGCTACCGCCCTGAAACGCGCCTGGCTTTCCTGAACCTCGCGGGTTTTGCTGTCGACCAGCTGTTCAAGATGGCCGCGGTGCAGTTTCAGCTCAGCCT
>CAIRTM010000042.1 GCA_903881505.1 uncultured delta proteobacterium
AGGTGATGGTGGCGATGAAGGACCTGCGCGCCGATATCGACGCGCTCGAGCTGCTGCTGCCGCGCTCCCAGTGGCCCGTGCCGACCTATGCCGACATGCTGTTCAAGCTGTAAGGCAGGTGCAGCCCCGGAACCGTATTGAGAGCTGTAATTTAGGAGAAGCATGAAAGGCCCGCGATGAATTTGTAATCACCGCTCTGCCGAGCAGCTTTTTCGAGGCCCTGCGGAAAGTGATCTCACACGCACTGGTGAAGGAAACACCGTGTGAGCACATTTTTGAGAAACGTACCGAAAACAGGAAAAAGGAATGGGATGCCTGCCGTATGCATGTGAGCAGGCATGAGTTCAATACATGCCTTCAGGTAATGCAGGAGAATTTTCTCTTCGTATTTTCAGGCATATGGTATATAATGACCCCATAAGTCCGGACCGTCCGCGCGCCCAGGGGTGCGACACGCCTTGGGCCCGGGACGGCCATGACATGGATATGCAGTCGCCCGCATCGGCATACCGTTAAAAACCGGTGCCAGTGCAATGCGCGAGTAATGGTTTCCCGGATTACGGCACGCGCCGGAGCGCGGCACCTTCTGTAAGTTTGCCGATTGTGAAAAATGACGAGCGGGACATCAGAAACACCGGCCCCGGCAAGCGCTCGTGCTTGACCGGGCCGGATTTTATCTGGACACCCTTACACGCAACGGAGCATGCCTGATGGCGCCAGCAAAAAAAACCCCGGCCGTTGTTGTGCTTGAGGACGGATTCGTTTCCAGGGGTTCTGCCTTTGCCGGTCACGGACAGGCCTGCGGCGAGGTCGTGTTCAACACGGCCATGACAGGATACCAGGAGGTGTTGACCGACCCGTCCTACAGGCAGCAGATCCTGGTCATGACCTATCCCCTGATCGGAAGCTACGGCATCAATGACGAGGATGTGGAGTCCCGCGCAATCCATCTTGAAGGCTTCATAGTCAGGGAGTACCAGAGCCGGCCCAGCAACTATCGTTCAACCCGCACGCTTGCCCGCTACCTGGAAGACCAAGGCAAGATCGGCATTGAAGGGATCGACACCCGCGCGCTTACACGCCGGATCCGCACGAAGGGTGCCATGCGCGGAATCATTGCCGCCGGAGAGTTCGATATTGCAGAGTTGCACGAAAAACTTTCCGCCTATCCGGGCCTGGTCGGACGCGACATAGTACAGGAGGTCAGCGGCAGCGAGATCACGCGCTGGAAGAACAATGCGCATGCTTCTGTGGCGAAGATGCGCACGGTGCGCGACAGGCTGCGGGTTGCAGTGCTGGACTGCGGCGCCAAGCACAACATCTATAGAAGCCTGGAACAATCGGGGTGCGAGGTCCTCGTCGTTCCCTCACGGTTCGGCGCTGCCGACATCATGAAGCTGCAGCCCGACGGCGTGCTCGTTTCAAACGGTCCCGGCGATCCCGCGCCCCTGAGCCGCGAGATCGAAACGGTCAAAGGCCTGTTGGGCGCACTGCCGCTGTTCGGTATCTGCCTCGGCCACCAGCTGCTGGCGCAGGCTGCGGGCGCGCGCACCGCCAAGCTCAAGTTCGGCCATCACGGCGTCAATCAGCCGGTTAAGAACCTGCTGTCCGGGCGGGTTGAGATTACGTCCCAGAACCATGGTTTCTACGTGCTGCGCGAGACGCTGCCCGCCGGGGCCGTGGTCACCCACGTTAATTTGAATGACGGCACCCTTGAGGGAATCAGGTATCCGGACCGGCTGGCCTTCAGCGTTCAGTATCACCCCGAAGCCGCGCCCGGGCCGCATGATTCGCACTATTTGTTCAGGGAATTCATTGAGCTGATGCGCACGCGCAGCTTCGGATAGTTTACCGCCGGACTCATCCGCCGTGGCGGATGAGTCCGGCCTGCGGGAAAATGACAGCGGTGACGAAAATGAATCGCATGAACACACGCTTGCGGATATTGTTGCGCAACGCCCTGTCGTGGAATATTTTTATCGGCCGCGACCCGGCCCTGGTGCCGGAGCGCTCGATCGTTGTTTTTCCCTGCCGCACGAATGTCCTGTGCTGCGGTCTTGCGGGCATTCTCGTTATCCGGGGCGCAAAGCCGGCGGCTTTCTGTGACGATGCGGCACTGCTGTCTGATTTGTGGCACAAGATATCCAGCCGTCCATTGAAGCCTGTGCTCAGCGGCGCAGCCGCAGCCAAAGACTACCTTGACCCGGCAGCGCTTGCACAGCTCGAGGGAGAAATCTTCGCGTTGAAGCAGAATCCTGCCAGGCTGTGGATGCTCATGCGCGGCTCAGCGCCGGATGTGCTCGGTGACCTGTGCACGGCCATGGACGGTTTCGTGCGTCAGGAGGAGGACCGGCTCGAGAAAAAAGCCGCATCGCTTTCAATCCATGATCTCGAAGCCTTGAACAGGTCGCTGATCGCGCTCAAGGATGCTGCCTGGGCCCTGCACAAGGACGTGCTTGAAAATTGCGCTCGCATACGCGAACTTGCCGGGCACCGCGCGGACACGGGCCTGAGCCCGTTTGAAAAATACCTGCGCCTCAACCGCCTGCTCAACGCGCTTGACCGGCTCGAGGTGCGCGGCCGTGATTCCTGCGGACTGCAGGCGGCCTTCGGATTCGGCAGCGCGGCGGCACTGCAGGCGCTTATTCAAACTGTCGCGGAGGCAGGTTTGCACGATACGCTCAACGAGCGCTGCACGCAGGGTGACACGCGCAATCTCGGCATCAGCCTGGGATTGGATTCGATTGTTTTCACCTACAAAACCGCGAGGCCGACCGGGGACCTGGGAGACAATACCCGCAGCATCAGGAAGGCCATTCAAAGCGATTCGCTGCTCGGCCTTGTGATGGAGCACGCGCCCGAATGCGAGATGTATCTGGCGCACACGCGCTGGGCGTCAGTGGGTGCGATCAATGAGGCCAACTGCCATCCGGTCAACGCGTTCAGCCCCGCGCCCGTCAGCGGCTCCGCCCCTGCAGATGGACGCCGCAAGACCTACCCCTTTTACGGCAGCGGAGACTGGACCATCGACGTTGTCCTGAACGGCGATATAGACAACTATGCCGAGCTCAAGCAGCAGTATGCCGAAAGCGGGCGGCCGATCGACAGCCGGGTCACCACGGACACAAAAATAATCCCCATGGCCATTGAACGCTATCTGCTCGAAGGCCATGATCTGAAAGAGGCCTTCAGAAAAGCCCTGTGCGATTTTGAAGGCTCGCATGCCATTGCAATGCAGAGCAGCGTGGAGCCGGGCAGGATGTTTTTGGCCCAGCGCGGCAGCGGCCAGTCGATTTATGTGGGCCTGAGCGACAACCAGTATATCTTTTCTTCGGAAATATACGGCCTGGTTGAGGAAACGCCGCTGTTTATCAAAATGGACGGCGAAAAAGAGCGCGTTCCCGGAGACAGCCGTACGCGGGGGCAGGTGTTCGTGCTGCGCAGCGATGCCGGACCGGGGCTCAAAGGCATCGAGGCCATGTACTATGACGGATTCCCGCTCGCGCTCAGCCAGCAGGATTTTAAGCGCGCAGAGATCACGACCCGCGACATCGAGCGCGGCGCGCATCCCCATTACTTCATCAAGGAGATTACCGAGGCGCCGCTGTCCGTGCATAAGACCATGCGCGGCAGATACCGCATTGCTGCGCGCAAAGAGGTTGTCTTCAACCTGGATGAGGATGTTGTGCCCGGGCGGATCAGGAACGCCCTTATGTCGGGCGCCATTACGCGTATCTACGTGGTGGGCCAGGGCACGGCCGCAATAGCAGGTGCTGCCGCGGCCGAGGCGCTTGCCGTATACATGCGCGGCACGAATGTGTCAGTGCGCGCTCTCAAGGCGACCGACCTGAGCGGGTTCTGCCTTGAGGAGGATATGTCCGGCTGCCTTGTCATCGCCATAACCCAGTCGGGGACCACCACGGACACCAACCGCGCGGTGTCCATGGCGCGCGAGCGCGGCGCGCACCTTATCGCCATCGTCAACCGCAGGCAGTCCGACATCACCAGCCGGGTCGACGGCGTTTTCTACACCAGCGACGGCCGCGACATCGAAATGTCGGTGGCCTCGACCAAAGCCTTCTACGCCCAGATCACCGCCGGCTATATCCTGGCGTTGTTCATGGCCCAGCTTCTGAATACGCTCCCGAAAGAGGCAATCCACCGCGAAATCATGCTGCTCGAACAGGCGCCCGCGCTGATGCGCAGGGTGCTCGAAGCGCAGGCGGTTATGCGTGAATCGGCCCGCAGCCTGGCCTGTACGAAAAAACACTGGGCAGTGGTGGGCAGCGGGGCCAACAAGGTCGCCTCGGACGAGATCAGGATCAAGCTGAGCGAGCTGTGCTACAAAACCATCTCCTCGGACGTCATCGAGGACAAGAAACATATCGATTTGTCCTCGGAGCCGCTCATGCTTGTATGCGCGGCCGGCAGCCCCGCGGTGGTGCAGGAGGATATTATCAAGGACGTGGCCATATTCCATGCACATGCCTCGCATGTGGTGGTTATTGCTGATGAGGGCGACAGGCGTTTCAAAAATATTGCCCACAGCGTTATCCACGTGCCGGCTGCCGGTTTTCCGGTGTCGGTAATTCTCAACACCCTGGCGGGTCACCTGTGGGGATATTATGCCGCCTGCAGCATTGACGGGCAGGCCTCATCTTTCAAGCGCTTCAGGTCACGGCTGTCCGAACTGACGCGCGCACAGGACAGCAGACAGATGTCGGTCTATGAAAGCCTTGCCGATCCTGAACTGCACGCGCTGGTTAATGAGTTCTCGCGGACGTTCAACAGCTGGAGGAAATCGCGGCAGCTCGCCTCCATGCACGTTGAGACTGCCGCCGATATCGCCCTGCTGCTCAAATATGCCGTGGGCAAACTGCCGATTGATGATTTCTGGTCAGAATCCGGGGCCGACGCATCAGGTATTTCACCCCTGGATGAACTGGACGCCGCCCTGGGCCGTGCAATCGAAGAGCTCTCCCGGCCTGTGGATGCGATCCGGCATCAGGCAAAGACCGTTACCGTGGGAACGAGCCGGAAGGCCGAAGCCCCGCGCGGCCCGATTTTCGATCTGCTTGCGGAACTCTCATTTACAATAGCCAATGTTCCCGCAAAAGGCGGACTGGTGCTCAAGCGCCTTCAGGACGCGACTGCGGCCGTCAGGGGATCGACGCTGTACGCAGTCAGGGGGCTTGACGCCCAGGGCCGCCCTGCCGAGGCCTCGACCATCAGGGTACTGAAAAAGAGGGGCTGTTCCGAGGGGCTTAAATCACGTTTCGACCGCACCGGGCCGCTTATGGGTACCAAAAGTACGGTCGTGCGCACCGGCGAGGTCTATGCCGGGCACGGCAAATCGGATCACGCTCCCATCATCATCGTTCCGCTGCTGAACACCGCGAGGATGGTGGAGCACCTGCTGCTGCTGCATGTTGATTATCGCGAGGATATCGACGTCGCGCACAAGAAAGAAATCCTCGGCGAGAAGTACGCCGACCTGCGCAACCTCGTCGATGAATACAATGTATCCTGGGATGACGGATTCCTCGGCCGGCTGCCTATTGCCGTGCTGCTCGGCGAGGATGTGGACACCATAAAAAACATGATTTTTGAGCGTATGGGTTCGGGCCGCCCGGCTGACTGATGCGCTGAGGCACACGACACGTGGAGATACCATGCCGCGACGCGACGACCTGAAAAAAATACTGATTATCGGCTCCGGGCCCATCCAGATTTCGCAGGCCTGCGAGTTCGACTATTCCGGGGTGCAGGCCTGCAAAGCCCTGCGCGAGGAAGGCTATGAGGTCGTTCTCATAAATTCCAATCCGGCCACCATCATGACCGACCCCGGGTTTGCCGACCGGACCTATGTTGAGCCTATTACGCCCGAGTTTGTCACGCGCATCATCGAGCTTGAGCGGCCGGATGCGATCCTGCCCACGCTCGGGGGCCAGACGGGATTGAACGTGTCGATCAAGGTTCATGAAATGGGCGTACTCGAGCGCTTCGGCGTCGAGATGATCGGCGCCCGGCCTGAGGTCATTCATAAGGCCGAAGACCGCGAGCTGTTCAGGAACGCCATGGACAACATCGGACTGCGCGTGCCCCGGAGCGGATTCGCGCGCAGCATGGAAGAGGTCTGGGCCGCGGCTGCAACGCTGGGCTATCCCGTCATTGTCCGGCCTTCATTTACCCTCGGCGGCATCGGCGGCGGCATCGCCTATAACCCCGAGGATTTGGAGACAATCGCCCGGTCGGGCCTGTCGGCCAGCATGATCAGCGAGATCATGCTGGAGGAGTCCGTGATCGGGTGGAAGGAGTACGAGCTGGAGGTCATGCGCGACCGGGCCGACAACGTGGTTATCATCTGCTCGATCGAGAATCTCGACCCCATGGGCGTGCACACCGGCGACTCCATCACCGTGGCCCCGGCCCAGACCCTCTCCGATGTTGAATACCAGCGCCTGCGTAACGCGGCCATTGCGGTCATGCGCGAGATCGGTGTCGAGACCGGCGGCTCCAATGTGCAGTTTGCGGTCAACCCGGCTGACGGCGACCTGGTGGTGATCGAGATGAACCCGCGCGTGTCGCGCTCATCGGCCCTGGCCTCCAAGGCGACCGGCTTTCCCATCGCCAAAATCGCGGCCAAGCTTGCGGTCGGCTATACGCTGGATGAAATCCGCAACGACATTACGCGCGAGACCTATGCATCGTTCGAACCCACGATCGACTACTGCGTCGTGAAAATCCCGCGCTGGACCTTTGAGAAGTTTCCCGATACCGAGGATGCGCTTACCACGTCGATGAAGTCAGTAGGCGAGGCCATGGCAATAGGGCGCACCTTCAAGGAGGCGCTCAACAAGGCCGTGCGCTCCCTTGAAACCGGCCGCTCTGGGCTGTACGGCTCACTGCCATCCGATGAAGCACAGGATCGCACGCAGATCATCGCCCGCTTGAGCCATCCCAACTCCAACCGGCTGTACTGGGTGGCCGAAGCCTTCAGGCAGGGCATGAGCCTTGAGGAAATCGGAAGCCTGACCATGATCGATGCCTGGTTCCTGCACCACATCCATGAACTCGTCGGCTTCGAGTCGGAGCTTAAAGGCTGCCCTGCGGACAGCGGCATGCTCGCCGAAGCCAAACGGCTGGGATTTTCCGACCGCACCATTGCGGCCCTGTGGTGCATGGATGAGGCCGCGGTGCGGACCATGCGACGCCGGGAAAACATACTGCCCGTGTACAAGCTGGTCGACACCTGCGCGGCCGAGTTTGAGGCCTATACGCCCTACTACTATTCAACCTATGAAACCGAGACCGAGGCCAGGCAGTCCGCGGGCAGAAAAGTCGTGATCATCGGCGGCGGACCCAACCGCATCGGCCAGGGCATCGAATTCGACTACTGCTGCGTACATGCCTCGTTCGCGCTGCGCGAGATGGGTATCGAGAGCATCATGATCAACTCCAACCCTGAGACCGTGAGCACGGACTACGACGTGTCCGACCGGCTGTATTTCGAACCCCTGACGCTTGAGGACGTGCTGCATGTGATTGAGGCGGAAAAGCCCGAGGGCGTAATCGTTCAGTTCGGCGGGCAGACCCCCCTTGGTCTTGCCGCGGGACTCGCCCGCGCGGGTGTGCCCATTATGGGAACATCGCCCGATGCAATCGACCGTGCCGAAGACCGCGAGCGTTTTCTGGAAATCGTAAAAAAGCTCGGCCTGAAACAGCCCGCAAGCGATATCGCCTTTACGGTGGACAAGGCGGTCGAGGCGGCGAAGCGCATCGGCTACCCGGTGCTCGTGCGGCCGTCCTACGTGCTGGGCGGCCGGTCAATGGAGATTATCTACGACGAGAGCACGCTCAGGACATTTATCGCAGGCGTATTCCGGCTGTTTCCGGACAACGCCGTGCTGATCGACCGGTTTCTCGAAGACGCGCTCGAAATCGATGTCGATGCGGTCAGCGACGGCACGGTAACCGTCATCGGGGGCATCATGGAGCACATTGAAGAGGCGGGCATTCACTCGGGCGACAGCGCCTGCGTGCTGCCGCCCATGTCTCTTTCGGACGCCATGATCGAGCGTATCGGTTCCCAGACGCGCATGATCGCGGCCGAGCTCGGCGTCGTGGGCCTGATGAACATTCAGTACGCTGTTAAAGGCGATGATCTCTATGTGCTTGAGGTCAATCCGCGGGCATCGCGTACCGCTCCGTTCGTGAGCAAAGCAATCGGAGCGCCGCTGGCGCGCATCGCCACCCGGGTCATGCTGGGCCACAGCCTGAGCGAGCAGGGCTTCACGGAGCAGATTGTTCCGAAGCATGTTTCGGTCAAGGAAGCCGTATTTCCATTCCAGCGCTTCCCCGGTGTTGACGTGGGCCTGGGCCCCGAGATGAAGTCAACGGGCGAAGTCATGGGAATCGACGATTCGTTCGGATCGGCGTTCGCCAAGTCGCAGCTTGCGGCCGGCGCCGACCTGCCGGTTGAGGGAACCGTGTTCATCAGCGTGGCCGACAGCCATAAGCATAAAGTCACGGAAACGGCCCGGGCATTCGCCGGCATGGGGTTCAGGCTGCTTGCGACCGCCGGCACGGCCGCCCACCTTGCCGCTGAAGGCATCGCGGCCGGGATCGTGCTCAAGGTGAGCGAGGGCCGACCCAATATCGTCGACCATATCAAGAACAGAGGCGTGCAGCTGATCATCAATACCGGCCTGGGCCGAAGGTCGTCGAAGGAATCGCATCACATACGCCAGAACGCCCTGCGACACAACGTGCCCTATTTCACGACCATCCCGGCTGCGCGCGCGAGCGTCGAGGCGATCAAGGCGCTGAAGGCCGGAGAGCTGCATGTTGCGGCACTGCAGGATTATTACGCGCGACCGTGACGGTTTGGGGCGGGAGCACGCACGGAAGATTTTTTATCGGCATCGGGATCGCAATCGAAATCGAAGTGGCCGAATGCGACCATGGTATTCGATACCGATCCCGACAGCGATAGCGATACCAAATACAATACAGGCACAATAAAGCTCCCGACCGATCACATACTAGGAGAAACGCCCCATGGAGCCAAACAAAAAAACCACCAAGTACATTTTCATCACAGGCGGCGTTCTTTCTTCGTTGGGCAAGGGGCTTGCGGCCGCATCCATCGGCGCCATCATGGAGGCGCGCGGGCTGCGGGTTACGCTGATGAAGCTCGACCCCTATATCAATATCGATCCCGGCACCATGAGCCCGTTTCAGCATGGCGAGGTGTTCGTCACCGATGACGGCGCCGAGACCGATCTTGATCTGGGCCACTACGAGCGTTTTACATCCGCCACGCTGAGCCAGCTCAATAACTTCACCACCGGCAGGGTGTACGACACCGTCATCCGCAGGGAGCGCGAGGGCGACTACCTGGGCAAGACCATACAGGTGATTCCGCACATCACCGATGAAATCAAGCGGCGAATCCTTGAGGCCGCGCAGGGATATGACATCGCCATCGTTGAGATCGGCGGCACTGTGGGCGATATCGAATCCCTGCCGTTTCTCGAGGCTATCCGCCAGTTCGGATTTGACCGCGGCAAATCCGACGTGCTCTACATTCATTTGACCCTTGTGCCCTATATCGCAACGGCCGGCGAACCCAAGACAAAGCCCACTCAGCACTCGGTCAGGGAACTGCGCGCCATCGGCATTCAGCCCCATATACTGCTGTGCCGCAGCGAGCGTCATCTTTCCGTCGACCTGAAGGAAAAAATCGCCCTGTTCTGCAATGTTCCCAAAGAGGCGGTCATCAGCGCCGTGGACGTAAAAAACATTTACCAGGTCCCGGTTGAGTTCCACCGTGAAGGGCTTGACGAGCGCATCGTGGAAAATCTGAACATATGGACGCGCGAACCCATGATGCAGGCCTGGGAACAGCTCATGGCAAAGGCCGAGGCCCGCACTGCAGAAGTCAACATCGCCGTGGTAGGCAAGTACGTCAAGCTCACCGACTCATACAAGAGCCTGAACGAGGCCCTCGAACATGGCGGGCTTGCCAATAACACGAGGGTCAAACTCGTCTATGTTGATGCTGACGCTGTTGCACAGGCTGACGACCCTGCTGCGCTTTTTGATGGCATACACGGCGTACTGATTCCCGGCGGATTCGGAGAACGAGGCGTTGAGGGTAAAATCAGGGCCATTTCGTATGCCCGGCAGCACGGCATCCCGTTCTTCGGCATTTGCCTCGGCATGCAGCTCGCCGTAATCGAGTATGCCCGCAACGTGTGCTCTCTTGCGGGCGCGAACAGCACCGAATTCCAATCTGACGCCGCTCACCCGGTGATTGAATTTCTCCCCGGTCAGAAGGCCATCACCCGCAAGGGCGGCACCATGCGCCTTGGCGCCTACCGCTGCGCCCTTTCATCGGGGACCCATGCTCACCGCGCTTACGCATCCGCTGAGATCGCAGAGCGCCACCGGCACCGCTACGAGTTCAATCCGGCCTATGAAAAACAGCTCGCTGAAAAAGGCCTTATCATCAGCGGACGCAATCCTGAGTCGGGCCTGGTTGAAATCATCGAGGCCCCGGGCCACCCCTGGTTCCTGGGCTGCCAGTTCCATCCCGAGTTCAAGTCCCGGCCCATGAACGCCCACCCCCTGTTCAGGGACTTTATCGCGGCCGCCTGCGCTTTTCGAGATGCATGCGCATGAGCGCTTGCAAGGGGTCTTTAAAAGAACCGCACGCCCCATTGCGCTCAACGGCTACAGAAAAAAGCGGGGCATAATAGCTGCTCCTGCCACACCACCGAGCATAGATAAACCCGAACGGGGAATCGGCCCTGCGGCCGGTTCCCCGTTCGGGTTTGTTCGCACGTGTGCAGGTATCAGGCGGCTTGCGTCGTTTCCGGCGCCGCAGGCTTTGACTCGGGTATGCCGGTTTTGGCCTCGAGTTTCAGGCGCGCCTTTTCAGCCGGGTTGCGCGTGTAGGTTATAACGCCGTCAAAGGGGCAGGCTTCCATGCAGCTGAAGCACAGGCAGCAGGTCGCCGGCATTTCATTGTCCTGGTTTCGGATGTCGATGTAGAACGGGCAGGCCTTCTCGGCCTGGCAGACTTTGCACTGTTTGCACTGTGAGCGGTTGTAGCGGATGCGCCACAGGCTGTTATGGCAGTTGATGCCGCGGTAGGAGGACAGCCAGCAGAAATGCGTGCACATCTTGCGCCATTTGAATACCAGCGACAGCACGATCAGGCCGTACATGAAGGCGATCGGGTACCAGGCGACGCCGGTTAAGTCCCAGACGGTTTCGGCAAAAAACATGGGAAACCAGCTCATGAGGAGCGTTGCCGGGAACAGCGGCGCGCGTTTGTCGACCGTGCCGCTGATGTTCATGCAGGCGGTGCTGCTTTGCGCGTCGATGGCCCGGGGAAGGTTCTCGATCGGCCGCTTGAAGGTCATGTTTTTATACAGCGCGTCCTGCATGGTGGCGTTGGGGCAGATCCAGCCGCAGATGACGCGGCCGAAAAAGACCGGAAACATTGCCACCGTGAACACGTGGAACATGGCCCAGAAAAACATGTCGGGCCGGGTGCCCTTGATGAAGCAGTAGGAAGTGACCGATGCCCAGAGCATGAAAATGCAGCTTTGAAAAACCGTCCGGAACACGATGACCCTCAGGCGCGGCCTGCGGGGGGCCTTTTCCTCGGACGAAGCGGTCAGCAGCATGATGCAGGGAATGAGGCTTGTCAGAAGGGTCAGTATGAACAGCAGCGGGTTGCCCTCGCCCTCGGTCAGCGGAACGGTCGCGGTAGCCGCGGTGACGACGACCGGCAGCATCCACAGATGCGCGGCAATGCGCGGTTTCGGGGCGAAATAGTCCTTATGAAAGAGACTCATAAAACCGGCGAAAAACACGAACAGCAGGCCTGGCTGCAGGTATTTAAGCGGGGTGAACACGCCGATGAGATACAGGAAGATAGCCGCGAACACCGCCCACTTATTTATTTTAACAAATTTTTCCTTTGCAATCATCATGGTATATCACCTCCGTTAGGGTTGAGCGTGGGCAGCCATCAACTTGGGCAGCACTACAGCGGCCTCCTCGTTGGTTATTCCGAGGCCAAGCGCAAAATACAGAATCAGGAAACCGACACCGACCAGCAGCACGAGCCAGCGCCGCCTGCCCACCACGCCGGTCCTCTTGCCCATCATCCACAGCGCCAGAAAATAGAACACGCAGTACATCGGTATCTGCCCGCGGGGCGAGTCGACCGCGCTCTTGGTCAGCGACTCGATCGTTTCGCCGCCGCCGAGCGATTCGAACAGCGTATTGGTCAGATGCGTAAGTGTGCCGTTCATGACCGCGAGCGGGATCAGGGTGATGGAGGTGAACCGCAGCGAGTCGAAGTATTTGCGGTCGCCCAGTGCGAAGTGCATGACCGCGCCCAGCAGGCAAATCACCAGGAATCCTACGAGGGCTCCAGCGCATGTCGAAAACACGCGCTCCAGGGCCGCGCTGTCGGTATTTATCAGGCGTTTCATCGCTTCTGCCATGTTGATAAGAAACTCGGGGAAGATGACCCTGTAGAGTTCGACCGTATGCTGGTTTGCAATACCCCATGCCTTGCCGAACATGTAGCCGGGGATGAAAATCTCCAGCACCCTCGCCCACTGCGCAAGGGGTGTGATGTATCTTTCTTCAGCTGTCTCTGCCATATCAGTTCTCCTTAGTGCTCGGTTAACACTGTTGTTCCAGTCGTTATTTTTTCTCCCCGATTTTTATATACTTGCGCTGCAGCTCATAGATGCCTTCGGGGTTTTTCTTTGCAAGGCCCATCTCAACCAGCGGCTTCATGTCACCGTCCGAAAGCAGCCTGTTGTCGAGCACCGCCTGAAACTCGTCAAGGGTTATGATCTCTCGGATAGCCAGAAACTCGAGGCCCTTGCCGTCAATTTTGCCGGAGTTGACAAGCGCCATCAGCTGATCCCTGGTGATGATGCCGTGATCCAGCATGTACTTGTAGTCGCCCGCCTTGAGCATCCAGGAGTTTGCGCCTTTCCTGACCGTGCGTTTGTTGGCCATGTAGTCAAAAAGCCGCTTCAGGGTTTCCTTGTCCTGCTTCAGGGCTTCGATCTCATGGTCGATTTGGGCCGCCTCGTATTTCACGTAGAAGGTCTGCGGCTCCTTCCACTGGCCGCTCATCAGGATCAGGGCGAACACGATGTAGAAGATGCAGCCGAGAATTGTCTTGCTCTCAAGCGAGTCGGTCCGCCGGGATGCGCGCAGGACGAAAAAGGTGGCAATAAGCGAGCCGTACAGCACCAGGCTGGCAACGGCAGGCATTTTCTGCAAAGGCTCGTCAAAGGCGAAGACCGTGAGGAACTTTGACATGCTCATGCCGGCCAGGGCGCAGGATATCACAATGCCCAGAATGGCCTTAATGGGTTTACGGGCTTTAAAAAGACCGAGCGCCAGTTTCAGGCAGATGATCAGCATGACGGCGATCGCCGCAAGGAGCAGGCCTGCAACGATGAGAAACTTGCCGGCCTCCATGCTCGAATAATTGTCCATGTAGAGTTCAAAGGACCAGATAGCCAGGAAGGTCATGAAAAAAACACACACGGATTTTTTGAGAGCGCCCGTGCGCCACATGATGTGCAGGATCGCCCAGCAGGCAAGCACGTAGAAATAGGCGCCCAGCTGTTTAATGTTGAAGTCGCTGAACTGGGTGATGACGCCCTTGTCGACCGGAATTGCCGCCACTTCTCCGATCAGGGGCCATGCGAACACAGCGGCGAAGAATCCGAAAAGATATGCCCGCGCTTCCTGCGCTTCGGTACAGCAGCGGTACAGCAGCCAGCCGAAAAGCACGGCAAGCATCGGCATGTAAAAAAGGTTATAGTTGACGACCGGGTTCTCCCACATGCGCAGCGGCGACATTAAGATCGCCGAGACCACGAAGAGCCCCTGACCCGCCAGCGCGATCCAGATGGTGCGCCACATGGGCGAAAAGAAATTTCTGGTCCCCTTGGGGATGTTCTTGATTCTGCTCAACATGGGTCGTTTCCTCCTGTGCGAATAAAGCGGGATAGATGGTTAATGCATATGAAATAAATTTAGTATACGCGTATTTAGTATTTAGCAATATTTATAAACTCATTAAGTTTTGCTGTCAAGGGAATAGAAACATCCGGCGTTGTTTTTTTGACGGCGGATACAGAGAAAGCGCGCTGTGACCGTCTATTTATGATACTTGCGCTTATGGTGAATGCTGACAGCGCGGTAGAGCTGCTCGAGCAGCATGACCTGGGCCATCTCGTGCGGGAACGTCATGCTTGAAAGGGCCAGCAGTTCATCGGCCGCCTGCTCGACTGCGGGGCCGAGCCCGAAAGGGCCGCCGATCACAAAACAAACCTGCGGCCCGAGTTCGCAGAGCCGGGAGGAAAACCGCTCCGAAGTATAGTGGCGGCCGCGCTCGCTCAGCGCAAAAACGAATCCGGCGTGTTTCTTGATGCGGGCCAGCAGGCTTTCGGCTGCCCGCCCGGGCGAGGAGTCTTTTACGGATTCAATCTGCAGGCGGACATCATGATTGAGACGCGCGGCATAGTCCTGCGCCTTGAGCGCCAGCTCACGGTCTTTTATCCTGCCGACCGCCAGAACTGTAATCTGCGGCAATCTGTGCGGAGAGAGTGCCATAGGCGGCAGTGTAAGGAACGTGAATGCAGCGCGGCCCGGCCCCGCACCTGCTGGTTAGTCGTTTAATGTAAGGGTAATGTCAACCCGCCTGGCGTCTTCGCAGCCCTTGAGCGCGCGCAGCATGCCCTGCAGCGCGTTGCGCATGAAATCATGGATAAAGGGCTTGAGCGGCACCTGCACACCGTCAACACGCACGATAATGTCTGGCCTGGCCGCCCTGAGCACCTGCTGCTCAATAATGTCGGCCAGTTTCGCGACGTCATCAAGGCCGCAGCAGGGCACGCCAGCGTCGAGGGCGTCATCGGTTGCGATGGCCAGCAGATTGCCGTCGCCGCCAGACAGCGGCCCGGGATGCACGGCACTTCTG
>CAIRTM010000043.1 GCA_903881505.1 uncultured delta proteobacterium
CGGCATCCCCGAGTTCATCGAAGTCAACCCCCTGGCGGGGCTGCACCCCACGCACAGCGACCTGCCCATCATCTGCACGACCGAAGGCATCCCCTACGATGAACTGATCGCCAGCATCATGGCCTCCGCGCTCGACCGATATGGCCTGCTCGCGCAGGCCCCGGACCGTGTCCGGGCCGCAGCATGCATACCACGATGAATGTCTGCGTTCTGCACAACGAAGTCGCGCCTGACGCAGGCCCGGATGAGCAGGATGTGCTGGTGCAGGCCGCCGAGATCTCCGAAGCGCTGAAGCGGCTGGGCCAAGCAGTCAGCCGCACAGCCGCGGACCTTGAGTGCGCACGCGCGCTTGCAGCCGTGCGACGGCACAGTCCCTGCCTTGTCTTCAACCTGGTGGAGTCGCTTGCAGGCTCGGATGCGCTCATCCACGTATACCCCGGCCTGCTGGAAGCAGCCGGCATTCCCTTTACCGGCTCATCGGCGGCAGCGCTGTTCCTGTCGTCCAACAAGCTCATCGCCAAGCGCCTGATGGCATGCGCGGGCATACCCACCCCCGCGCATATCGATCTGAGCGATTGCCGGCCGCGCGTAAGCGCACCCGGCACCTACATCGTAAAGTCGGCGACCGAACACGCATCCGCCGGGATCGATGATGACTGCGTTATCGAGATCGCGTCTGCGGCCGATGCCGATGCTGCGAGGACGACATTTGCACGGCGGTTCAGGCAGGGCCTGTTTTTCGCGGAAGCCTTCATACGGGGGCGTGAATTCAACCTTTCGATCCTTGAGGGGCCCGGCGGGCCGGAAGTACTCTGCCCGGCTGAAATCATATTTGGAGGCTTCGGCGAACGGCCGAAGATCGTGGGCTACAGCGCAAAATGGGATGCAGCGTCATCGGAATACCTGCATACACCGCGCACGTTTGCCTTTGGCGAATCC
Source organism: uncultured delta proteobacterium (assembly GCA_903881505.1). Classification (GTDB taxonomy): domain Bacteria; phylum Desulfobacterota; class WTBG01; order CAIYCZ01; family CAIRTM01; genus CAIRTM01. The sequence goes on from CAIRTM010000043.1 coordinate 940, forward strand.
GACCGCGGGCTGCTGGAGTCCCTAAAAACCACCGCCCTTGCGTGCTGGCGGGAATTCGGCCTGCGCGGCTACGCGCGCGTCGACTTCCGGGTCGATGAGGACAGCCGTCCGTGGGTGCTTGAGATCAATGCCAACCCCTGCCTCTCAAGCGACGCGGGGTTCATGGCTGCGGCGCATGCAAGCGGATACGGACCTGACAGCGTGATAGAGCGCATCATGGCCGCGAGCGCACAAGAAGGGGCTCTCTCGTGACAATCGATTTCAGCCTGAGAACAGTGCCGCGGCCGGAAGACGCAGGATCCGTCAGGCAGCTTGCGGCCGCAACCGGTTTTTTTTCAGGGGAGGAAATTTTGATTGCCGGAGAACTGGTTGAGGAAGCGCTCGCACGGGGTTCGGCGGCAGGCTACCACTTCATGTTTGCGGAAGACGGCTGCAGCCACCTGATCGGCTACTGCTGCTTCGGCCCTGTTCCGCTGACGCGCGAGAGTTTCGATTTGTACTGGATTGCGGTCCTGCCGCAGCGGCAGGGTTGCGGACTTGGTCGCCGCCTGATGCAGGCGGCTGAGGCCGCCATCCGGGAGAAGGGGGGAAAGCAGGTCTACGCCGATACGTCATCGCGTGAGCAGTATCTGCCCACGCGCGCATTTTATGAGAAGGCCGGCTATCGACAGGCCGCATACCTGCCCGATTTTTATGCCCCCGGCGACGGCAAGGTGATCTACTGCAAAACGCTGTAACATGAACCGGAACAATTTGTCCGCCGCGTCCACAACGTCCAGCCCGATTGCGGCTACCGTCCGCCACGCTGCACAGCGCAGGCTATGTCGACCGTGTCCGGATCAATGCTCATGACCGGATGGGGAACGACCAGACGCACATCGTCGATGCCCCCGCGCGGCAGCGCAGCGACATCAACCGGCTCGGTATAGACGGTTGCAAGCTCATCCATGCGGCGGCTGGGACCGCTGACCTGCACGTACGCAGGCCTCAGCTCGCATGATTCAATGCACAGGCCCGGCGGCAGTGTGCCGGCCCAGTCCACCTGCACGGCAACGCTGCGGACGGCCTCGATGTCCAGCCTGACCGCCACTTCTTCGGGCGTCACCTTGCGCAGTTCCACTCCCGGCGGCAGGCTGAAATTATCAGGCGCAAGCCTGAAGACATTTTCACCGACCTCGCCGCTTTTCACCTCCACCCGCGCCTTGAGCTGGGAGGCGTTGATATTTTTCAGCAGCGCGGCAGCGCCGCTGAGCTGCAGGCGCACGGTGTCGATGTCCGCGTCAACGTAATCGAACTTCGAATCGCGCCGCACGTATTCGAGTGGAATTTCCATGGTCACCAGCGTGCCATCGCGCCGCGCGAAACTGAACCACACCGAGGTGATAAACAGCAGCGACACGGCCCCGGCGACCGCCATGGTAAGGGTTTCGCGGCGGCCGGCGCTGACGGCCGCGGCTGCCGGGCGGGTGCGCTCCAGATAGCGCTCAAGCGCGCCGGCGTCGGCAAACGTCCTGACCTCTTCACCGTAAAAAGCGCTGACCGTGCCGCGCTCCTCCGAAACGACGATGGCGATCACATCGGCAGCCCCGGCAATGCCTGCGGCCGCCCTGTGGCGCATGCCGTAGTACGAGGGCAGATCATCGCGCTGCGAAAGCGGCAGCACCGCGGAGACCTCCTCGATGCGGTCGCCGCGCACAACGGCCGCCCCGTCATGCACCGGGTTGTCTGGCCAGAACACGCTCATGAGCATCTCACGCGACAGGCGGCAGTCGATGCGCAGGCTGCCCTGCAGTTCCAGGTGCACGTCGCTGCCGCCGGGCAGCACGATCAGGGCGCCGATTCTTTTCTCGGCCAGGCCGAAGGCGGCCTCGGCAACGCAGGCGTGGGGCGTGCGCAAAAGCGGCCGCGGGCTGCCCCAGAAAAAGGTCTTGAGATTGCGCGCCTGCAGCGCGGAGCGGATTTCATTGCGGAACACAACGACGACGATCAGGGCCGCCACGGCCGTAATGCCCTGCACGGCCCAGCTGGTCAGGATCAATCCGGCGGCAACCGCGATGCGCTGCACAAGCAGCAGGCCCATGATTCCGAGGAAGACCCGGAAGGCGTTCGTGCCGCGGAATACTGCATAGAGGCGGAAAAGGATATAGCTGTTGAGCAGGATATCGACAATATCCTGCCAGCGGAGTTCAAACGGAAAGAACATGGTTTACGAAAATTCTCTCTGGTTTTTCAAAAAGCCATTTTTTGAAAGCTGCTCAAAATACCCGGGTGCAACGCAGCAGACGGACGCTTTGGGGCAGCCCTCTACTCGACAATGCTGAAGCGCGCAACTCCGTACAACCGGCCCTCCGGGCCGAGAACTTCCACCCGCCACGGACCTTTGCTCTCGGGCGGGATTTTCAGGCTGCTGTATGACGACCAGCGCGGCGGCTGAATGGCAAGCCGGAACTGCGCGACCTCGCGGTCGCGAAAAAACCAGCGATGCGTTGTCTGTTCAGGAGCAGCAACCCGCGCAAAATCACTGTAGCAGTAAAGCGTCCCCTGCGCGGCTGAAAAGACGATGGAGCGCCCCTGCGGTTTCCCGGATGTAACGCTGGCGCAGACGAAAACGGCTCCCGCCTGCGTACGCCCGGCTTCGGGGTTTATGGGCTCGGCAGCGGCCGCCGGAAATGCCTGCAACAGCGCCGCCGCCACGGCAAGGATGGCGCCCCGGTATAGAATCCGTCTGCATGGCGTGCGGTTCATCTGAACAGGCCGGCCTGGAAGCGAAAGGACAACACGCCCGCCGGTCCGTGCTCCCGCGGACCATCCGGGTCGTCCGTGACCGGAGATCAATAGCGCCACTGGCCGTCGATATACATGAAAAATTCGGTAACCGGTACTTCCATGGCTACCTGGAATGACTCAGGAGTGCCCTGTGCCGCCGGATCCGCCGGCGTACGATATACCTTCTCGATATACTTCAGCGTGCCCACGTATACGGGACTGCCCGGAGCTTTGGAGACCCGTATTTCCTGCGTGTCCTCGCACTGGCTGTATTCCTTCATACGGCAGGCTTCCGTCGTCAGAATGCGCACATTCTGAAGGGAATAGCCGTTTTTACTGCCGATCCAGCGGTTGCAGAAATCGTAGAAACTCCGTCCGACCCGCTGCGCTTCCGCACACGGCGCCGCGCCCGAATCCGGTGTCGTAAAAACAGCCTGGGCTCCGGATGCCGGCACCCACACAGCGGTGGTATCACCGGCCGCTTCACTGCCGGCAGCCGCACAGACCGTCAGCACTAAGGCGCTTACAACGATTTTAAAACCGCGAACAGAACCAAAACCATGCGGGAACATCATAGGGTATCCTCCGTGGCAAGCAATCAGCCGCCGCAGCCGCCGTCCTTAAAAAACCATCCAATCACGGCTTTACGGCACTATTGTAATTTTAACACCCCTGAGCGGCAAGTCCAGATTTTTTTACCGGTGTTCTAACGCTCCACCGGCAGTGTCCGGCCACATGTAATAGACAGCCGGCTGCTTAACCGCGCAATGAGGGCATTTTAAAGGCGCGATTGCTTTCCGCCGTCGTTACAGTAATAACTTCGGCGGACAGGCGCTTCATTCGCAATGACAAACCTCTCCTGCCGGTTTAACGTGTCATTGCAAGGCCGTCCCGTCCTGCGCAGTAAACCTGCTGCGGAGGATGGATGCTTTTCAACAGCCTGCCCGAAGCCTGTATCTAACACCATGAAATCCCTTGACATGCCGGGGCCCCCTATGATACATGTGTGTTCACACGGCAGCAGCCTTCTGCGCCGGGCATCACAGCCGGCCTCCATTGAAAACCCAGCCCTGAACCCGCCCTTCAACAGCTACCTGCTCCCTGGGTACGCACGGGTGAGGCTTATGAGCTGAGGCGCAGACGGCTGCACGCACTAATGGGAAAACGCCTTCGCCGCAGGGCGGAGATAATGTTTACAGGAGTCAGCCAATGCGCGAAGTCATTATAGCAAGCGCGGCCAGAACACCGATCGGCGATTTCAACGGCATCCTGCGCGATACCCCCGCGGACAGCCTTGGCGCAACCGTCATCAAAGCCGCGGTTGAGCGCGCCGGCATCCGGGCCGAGCAGGTCGATGAGGTGATCATGGGCAATGTGCTGCCGGCCGGCCTCGGGCAAAACCCCGCCCGCCAGGCCGCGATCAAGGCCGGCATACCGATGGAGTCGGCCGCCCTGACCGTCAACAAAGTCTGCGGCTCAGGCCTGAAAGCAGTAATGCTCGCCGCGCAGGCCATTGCCTGCGGAGATGCCGACATCATCGTTGCCGGCGGCATGGAAAACATGAACCAGGCCCCGTACTACTTTGAAAAGCTGCGCACCGGCTACCGCATGGGCAATGCCCCGGTTATTGACGGCATGATTCATGACGGCGTCTGGGATGTGGTCAATGACATGCACATGGGCCACACGGCCGAGCTGGTCAGCGACCGCTACAACATCTCACGGCGCGACATGGACGAATTCGCGCTCATGTCCAATGAGCGCGCGCTCGACAGCATCAGGCAGGGCCGTTTCCGCGATGAAATCGTGCCGGTGAGCATACCGCAGCGCCGGGGCGAGCCGGCGATCGTCGACACCGATGAAACGCCGCGCTCCGTGACCATGGAAGCGCTTGAACGCCTGAGGCCGGCATTCAAAAAAGACGGCCGCGTCACCGCGGGCAATGCCTCAAAAATAAGCGACGGCGCCGCCGCGCTGGTGATCATGGATGCCGCAAAGGCGCGCGAGCTGGGCGTCAGGCCGCTTGCGCGCGTCGGCGCCCAGGGCGCTGCCGGCTGGGACCTTGAGCAGGTGCTGGTCACGCCCATGAAATCAATTCCCAGGGTCCTTAAAAAAGCCGGCCTCAGCCTGGCTGATATCGACCTGCATGAAATCAACGAGGCCTTCGCCACTTCAACGGTCGCGATCAGCCGCGAGCTGGGCATCGGCTACGACCGGCTCAACGTCAACGGAGGCGCGGTTGCCCTCGGGCATCCCATCGGCGCCAGCGGCGCGCGCGTGCTGGTGACCCTGCTGTCGGCCATGCGGCAGCGCGATGCCAGGCGGGGCATGGCCTCGCTGTGCCTTGGCGGAGCCGAGGCGGTCTCGCTTATTGTCGAACGGGAGAACGTCTGATGGCCTCCTACACGACCATCACGCTTGTAAAAGACGCCCACACAGCCCTTCTCACCTTTAACCGGCCGGACGTGCTCAACGCGCTCAGCACCACGGTGGCGAACGAGATGCTTGACGCGCTGCTCGGCATCGGCAGCGATGCAGATACTCGGGTACTGATCCTCACCGGCGCAGGACGGTCGTTTATCGCCGGGGCTGACATTTCCGAAATGGCGGCAAAAGACGCGCACGAGGCCCGCATATATTCCGAGCTGGGGCACCGCTGCATGAACACCCTGCAGGACCTGCCCCAGCCCGTCATCGCCGCCGTAAACGGCTTCTGCCTCGGCGGCGGCCTTGAAGTCGCCCTTGCCTGCGATATACGCATCGCGGCTGAGAGCGCCCAGTTCGGCCTGCCGGAAACCATCCTGGGCATTATCCCGGGATGGGGCGCTACCCAGCGCGCGGCCCGCCTGGTTGGAACCGCTAAAACCAAGGAAATGATATTCACCGGCGCACGCATCAAGGCCGCTGAAGCCCTGGCAATGGGGCTTGTCAACCGGGTGGTTCCGGACGGGCATCTCATGGACACGGTGCGCGGAATGGCGGAGCAGATGTGCCGCCAGGGCCAGACCGCCCTGCGCAATGCCAAAACCGTGATAAACCGCGGCATCGGCCTGAGCCTTGACAAGGCCCTGCGCCTTGAAATCGACACGTTCGTCGACCTGTTTGATACGCCCGACCGCCGCGAAGGCATGCGGGCCTTTCTTGAAAAACGAAAGCCCGATTTTACCGGCGCCTGAAGCCCGCTCACGGGCCGGGAGCGCACATTAACCGCACATACTGCAACTATGGAGCACACACATGGTACCCGAAAACGACGACTACGATGAGAAACCGAGCTGGCGCGACATCGACCGCCAGAGGGACAGAAGCTCGCATACCGGCAGGGATACAGAAGCGCAGCGGCCCAAATCACCCAAAAAAGAATGGGCCCAGAAAATGTACCTGAAGGAAATCGAGAACCTGTTCAAGGGCAAAAAAGCCACCCCCGAGCATGCCGTCGCGCTGAACGAGATTCACCTGCGGGCCGGAACCAAAAAGTACAACACGGCCGTCAGAAAATACGTCAGGGAATACGGCCTGCCCGATGACTGGAGCACGCTGTTCCTGCTGCTTGACTACAAGGATGTGAAAATCGTCCGGCAGGCGGCCGAGAAGCTGATCAGCATCATGGATGAAGAGCCCCTGAACAAAAAAGAAGGCCTCAAAAGCAAGCTCAGCATCATGGCCATGACCGCCGAGGATGACGAAGTGCGCGAAATCGCGCAGGAGCATCTGGAAGGGCTGTAGCAGAGTCTGCGGCGTCGGCCGTGGAGGAACAGGCCCCTGCGCCTGCCCTTCGGCCGCTCACTATTCGAAATGCATCCGGACTATCGGCCTGACCGGTCGGATCCGGCCGATAG
>CAIRTM010000044.1 GCA_903881505.1 uncultured delta proteobacterium
TGACATCAGCGAACGCAAACGTTCGGAAGAAAACCTGCGCACGAGCGAGGAGAAATTCAGCGGCATCCTGAACGCGATCGATGATGCCGTTATGTCGTATTCCTTGAAAGACGACCGCTTCATCTATTTGAGCCCCTCCACCGAAAAAATTTTCGGCATGACGATTGAAGAGATCTGCCGGGACACCACCTATCAACTGCTTATGACAAGCGTGCATCCCGATGACCTCACGGCCCTGTATGACATGACATACCGGTTGAACGACCACGACAGCGCAGTGGGCGAGTACCGCATTGTCCGCAGGGACGGCAGCATCATCTGGGTCCGCACGCGCATAAAAATCCTGTATGACGAGAACGGCGAGGCCGACAGGATCGACCGGCTCATAACCGACATCACCGAACGCAAAACCATGGAGTTGCGGCTGCAGGCCTCGATTGACCGTTTGCGCGCTTACTACGACCTGCCGCTCATCGGCATCCTGACGACGCAGCCGGGCAGGGGCATGCTTGAGGTCAACCGGCATATGTGCAGCATGCTGGGATACAGCGAGGAGGAATTCCTGGAAAAAACAGAGGCCGACCTGACGCCCCCGGAAGACCTCACCGCCCTGCAGGCTATGCATGCGGACATCGCGTGCGGCGAAACCGCGCTTCCCATAATCTACGAGCGCAGGATGCGCCGCAGGGACGGGTCCGTGATCAACGTGCTCGTATCCACGAACCGCTCCACGCCGCCGCATGAAACCGATATCCGGTATACATCGTTCGTACTCGACGTAACCGATCAGAAACAGGCCGCCGAACAGCTGCGGGCAAGTGAAGAACAATTCCGCTCCCTTGCCTCCAACATTCCCGGCATCAGCTACCGCTGCCTGTTCGACCGTGACTGGACGATGATCTACATGAACGATGCCGCCGAAATCATCACCGGCTATCCGGCCGCCGATTTCATCAACAATGCGGCCAGATCGTACGAAAGCGTGATCCACCGCGACGACACAACATCGGTCGCGCGTGCCGTTGAACTTGCCGCCGAGGCTGGACAGCCCTGGGAAATTGAATACCGCATCATGCATCGCGACGGAACGCTGCGCTGGGTGCACGAAAAAGGCCGGGCCGTTACCGACATGTCCGGGACTGCCCCGTATCTTGACGGCTTCATCATGGACATCACCCGGCGCAAACAGGCCGAGGATGCCCTGCGGGAAAGCGAGGAAAAACTCGCCGGCATCCTGAATTCGATCGACGATGTTGTCTGGTCAACGTCGCTGAAAAAATCCGAACTCATATACCTGAGCCCCTCGATTGAAAAGCTCTGCGGCAGAACCCCCGATGAATTCGAGCGGGACCGCACCCTTTGGGAAAATTTTGTCCATCCTGAAGATCGTTCCCGTATCTGGAACATGTATCAGCAGACACTCAAAACGGGTTTCGGAGAATATGAGCATAGAATCATCAGGTCAGACGCAAGCGTGCGCTGGGTGCGCTCCCGCAACAAGCTCATCACCGATGAGCATGGCGAAGCCCTGAGGCTGGACGGCGTGATGACCGACATCACCACGCGCAAGCTGGCCGAGGATGCCCTGCGGGAAAGCGAAGAAAAACTCGCCGGCATCCTGAATTCGATCGACGATGTTGTCTGGTCGCTTTCAGCGCAGAAGCCCGAGATGCTCTATCTGAGCCCCTCCGTTGAAACGCTTCTGGGCAGAACGGTCGATGACTTCAGGAACAACAGCAATCTCTGGGGTGAGTGCATACATCCCGATGATGCCGTCCTTGTCCGCGACATGTACCGCAGGGTAAGCGAACACGGTTCGGCTGAAGAGGAGCACCGGATCGTACGCCCAGACGGCAGCGTGCGGTGGGTGCGCTCCCGCACCAAATTCATCAACGATGAAGCCGGAGTTCCCCTCCGGATTGACGGCGTCATGACCGACATCACAGCGCGCAAGCAGGCCGCTGACGCCCTGCGGGAAAGCGAGGAAAAATTCAGCAGCATACTTGATGCTATCGACGATGTCGTTTGGGCCCTGTCGCTCAATGACTCGCAGCTTATTTACATGAGCCCGTCAGTTGAAAAAATCTACGGCAGGCCCGTGGAAGCATTTATACACAACAGAAATTTATGGGCCGAATGCATCCACCCGGATGATACAGCAGTAATCGACACGATGTACCGGCAGCTTGAAGCCGACGGTGTCACTGAAGCCGAATACCGGATCATCCGTCCCGACGGCACCCGGCGCTGGATACGGGCACGCAACAAATTCATAACAGACGAACGGGGAGAAGCTCTGCGGCTGGACGGCGTCATGACCGACATCACGGATCGCAAGCTGGTCGAAGAAAGAACCAATATACGGCTGCGCATCATCGATTATGCAGCCACGCACACCGTAAATGAAATCCTTACCCGCGCCCTGGACGAGACCAGCGCGCTTGTTGAAAGCCCTATCGGTTTCCTTCACTTCGTTGATGCCGACCAGAAGGGCCTGACTCTTCAGCAGTGGTCGACCGCTACGCTTGCATCATACTGCGCAACCCGCGCACAGGGCGCGCACTATCCCGTAGAACAGGCGGGCGTCTGGGCAGAATGCATCCATACCCGCACACCCGTCGTTCACAATGATTATGCCTCCCTGCCCGGCAAAAAAGGCCTGCCCGAGGGCCACGCCGCCCTGGTGCGCGAAATGGTCATTCCGGTCATGCGCGAAAACAAGGTTGTCGCTGTCTTCGGCGTCGGCAACAAGCCCACCGTGTACACTGAAAAAGACGTGGCCGCAGTCGCATTCCTCGCGGACGTCACCTGGGAGCTTATCAAGCGCAAACAGGCCGAAGAGGCCATCCTCGAAGCCAACCGCCGCCTCGAAACCGCCACCGCCCGTGCCACGGACATGGCCAGGCGGGCAGAGGAGGCCAGCGCAGCCAAAAGCGAATTCCTGGCAAACATGAGCCATGAAATCCGCACCCCCATGAACGGCGTCATCGGCATGACCGGCCTGCTGCTTGAAAGCGGCCTGAGCGATGACCAGCGCCGCTATGCCGAAATCGTCCGTTCAAGCGCCGAATCGCTGCTCGCTATCATCAATGACATCCTTGATTTTTCAAAAATCGAAGCGCACCGTCTTGTGCTGGAAAAGCTTGACTTTGATTTGGAAAGCCTTCTTGACGATTTCACGGCCGGTATCGCGTTGAGCGCCCACCAGAAAGGGCTGGAACTGTTCTGCAGCATCGACCCGGATGTGCCGTCCCTGCTGCGGGGCGACCCGGGCCGCCTGCGCCAGATATTGACCAATCTTGTCTCCAACGCAGTCAAATTCACCCCGCAGGGTGAAGTGAGCATGCGGGTTTCACGCGCGGATGAAGACTCGGGCCGCCCCGACGGTCCGCCTGCAGCCTCACCGCCATCACAGAGCGTCATGCTGCGTTTTTCCGTGCAGGATACCGGCATCGGCATCCCCGAGGAAAAAATCGATGCGCTTTTCGACAAATTTACCCAGGCCGATTCCTCAACCACGCGACGCTACGGCGGAACCGGCCTCGGCCTGGCCATATCAAAACAGCTGGTTGAACTCATGGCCGGGGAAATTGGAGCGCGCAACCGCACGGAAACCGGCTCGGAATTCTGGTTCACGGTGCGTCTTGAGCTGCAATCCGCCAATGGAACAGCCCGGCCTGTTCCGCCCGCAGAACTTAACAACGTCCGCATACTGCTTGTCGATGACAATCAGACCGGCAGGAACTTGCTGGATGCATGGACGCGGTCCTGGGGCATGCGCCCCGAACCGGCCTGCAGCGGGCCCGAGGCCCTGCAGGCCCTTGCGCTGGCCTGCGAGGCCAACGACCCGTTCAGTGCCGCTGTCATCGATCTGCAGATGCCCGATATGGACGGCGAAGAGCTGGGACGCCTGATCAAGGCCGATGCCCGTTTTTCCGCTACACACATGATCATGCTGACATCGCTTGGCAGCCGCGGGGATGCGCAGCGCTTCGCACAGGCCGGGTTCGCGGGCTACCTTGCCAAGCCGGTCCGCCGTCACGAACTGCGGGGCGTGCTCGCACTGGTGCTCAGCTGGAAGGAGCAGTCACGGCGTCCCATTGCGACCCGGCACGCCGCCCGGGAGGACATCCCGCGCTTTGACAGCCGCAGGGCGCGAATTCTCGTGGCTGAAGACAACTCCACGAACCAGCAGGTTGCCCTGGGCATACTCAAGAACATGGGCCTGAGCGCCGATGCCGTCGCCAACGGACAGGAGGTTCTCAAGGCCCTTGAGATGATCCCCTACGACCTCGTCATGATGGACTGCCAGATGCCGGTACTGGACGGCTACGAAACAACGCGCATCATCCGCGACCTCAGTTCAGGCATCGGCTGTTACAATATTCCAATCATCGCCATGACAGCCTACGCCATGCAGGGCGACCGCGACAAATGCATCGCCGCCGGCATGAACGGCTATATCAGCAAACCGATTCAACCGCGCGAGCTGGCCGATGCGCTCGCCGAGTGGCTTCCGCCTGAAAAAAAGCATTTTGAACGGCGCGGGCAGGCTCAACCGTCATACGGCCCGCAGGCCGGCTCCGGTAACGTGCCCGTTTGGGACCGCTCCGGCATGCTGGCGCGTTTGATGGGCGATGAAAATCTGCTGACAACGATTACCGCCATATTTCTTGAGGAAGCCCCCGGGCAGATCCGGCAGATAGGCACGCTGCTCGACGCGGGCGATCTGGCACGTGTTGAGCTGGTCGCCCACACTGTCAAGGGCGCATGCGCCAATATCGGCGCGGAACGCATGCGGGCCATAGCGCACGATATTGAACTACAGGCCCGTGCCGGCAATGAGGTCGATGCCGCGGCGCGTTCAAAGGAACTCGCCGCCGAATTTACCCGCCTGGAGGAGGCGATAAAGAAAGCTGAACGGCCGTGATGGAGCCCGCAATGAGGATTCTGATTGCCGATGATGACGCAACCTCCCGCGCGATGCTTGCCGGGGTACTGAAAAAAAACGGCTATACCGTCTGCGAGGCGGCCAACGGCGCTGAAGCCCTGGCGGAGCTTCAGCAGCCCGATGCTCCCCGGCTGGCCGTACTGGACCGGGTGATGCCCGTAATGGACGGCATTGACGTTATCGGCCGCGTTCGTGAAATCCAGAACACATGCCCGCCGTATCTCATCATGCTGACGGCCCTGGGATCGAAAACCGACATCATTACCGGGCTTGACGCCGGCGCTGACGATTATCTGTCAAAACCTTTTGATCCAGGAGAGCTGCGTGCCCGGATCGAAGTGGGACGGCGCTTTATCGAAACCCGGGACGCGCTCGTCGAAAGCAGGCTGCTGCTTGCTGAAAAAGTCCGCGAATTAAGCCGTGCGCTCGAGCAGATCAAAACCCTGCGCGGCATCGTGCCCATCTGCGCGAACTGCAAAAAAATACGCGACGATGCCGGCTACTGGCAGCAGGTCGAGGTGTATGTGCGCAGCCGCACTGAAGCCGAATTCAGCCACGGCATCTGCCCGGAGTGCATGAAAAAACTCTACCCCGATATTTGTAATGAAGACGGCACCATCGCTTAACACACCCCGCGGGGATGTTCCGGAACGGCAGGCTCCTTCTATGGCCAAGACAACAGCAACGGTCAAAAGACCGTTCATTAAATATATCAGCATTGTTATATTTAGCACATCCTGGCATCCCGGTATCAGCTGAGGCGCCTCGACGCATGCGCGGCCGGGATGCCACGCGCCGCATCATCTCCCGCGTTGCCATACCCGAACCGCTGTCCAGGCCGCACGGCATCGCTCACGCCGCATACACCGCGGAACTGGTGAACAGCCCTGTCATTTCAATTCCTTCGGCCCCGCCCGGGGCAGACTCCCGGCAAAACCGCTCGTTTGAAAAAATTCATCCGCTCTGCGCCTTATACATGATTGCGAGCAGCTTAATCCCGAAAAATGACACCCGGAATGCCGGTTGACATGGATTCTTATTTTAAAAAAATATTTGCTCTCATGCAGAATACTGTGGTATACAGCAAACAATTCCCCGCACATATCTTGTCAAGAAAGCATTAATAACGAAAAAAAACGTTTAGTAATACTTTACTCTTCACCTGTAATGCATTGAAAAAATTCTTTTTTTGTCAAAAAAAAGGTTGCGAACAAAAAAAATTTCATTATTATATGAATACAGAAAACAGTATCCGTCAATAAATTTAAAAACTGATTAAAACGGTAAACGTAAAAAAAGAAAAAGAACAGTTTCAACACTGACGTGCATAGTAACTTATTGTTTCTTAACGCATCGGGCCTGTACTGACCGTCTATAACCACGGTCGGGACTTAAAAGTCCGGGACAGCAACGGGGAGCTGCAGCGGAAAGATATCCGCCGCCGCACACAGGCATGACGACCGGCACACAGCAGACCGCACACCTGCAGAAGCGCTCACGCGTTCCGGCAACGATACTGGTTGTCGACAACGAGCGGGAGCAGCGCGACCTGCTGTGCTCGATACTGGAAAAAACCGGCCTTAACGCATGCGGTTTCAAAACCGCCTCGGATGCGCTCGCATCCATGCGCGAAACCTCTGCTCCTGCGCTGATAATTACGGGCATGTACATGCCCGGCATCGACGGCTGGCAGTTGTGCCGCCTGCTGCGCTCGCACGAATACCCGGAACTGAACCATATTCCGATACTCGTGGTATCGACATCGGCCGCAGGAGAGGAACACAAACGCATCGCAACCGCGCTGGGAGTATACGCCTATCTCGCATCGCCGTTTGACGCAGATGCCTTTGTGCGCCAGGTGCTCGAAATTCTGCGGGGGCAGGCAACCCCCGTGCCCCTGCGCGCGCTCATCGTTGAGAGCGCCAAACCCCTGGCCGCCCTTCTCGCCAACGCGTTTGCCGCCGAGGGCTATACCGCTGACACGGCCCTGAGCATACACGAGGCCAACGAAGCTCTCGAGCGCAGAGCATACGATGTGGCCGTCATCGATTATCAGCTCCCGGACGGGTGCGCAGATGCTCTTCTTGACCGCTGCCGCAGCACACGGCCCGAATGCGTCTGCGTCATCATGACCGATCCGGCGCCCGGCCAGTTTACGTCGCTGATGGGCAGGGGCGCCGCGGCCTGCGTCCACAAACCCTGCGAACCGGCCTACCTGCTGAAGCTCTGCGACCAGACCCGCAAAGAGCGCGCCCTTATGCGCGCCGAGCACCGGCATGCAACCCTTACCCGCGACCTCAGGGAAAGCCGCACTATTTTCCGGGGCCTGACAGAAGCTGGCAGGGACGCCATCATTATGATGGATGCAGCCGGCGCCGTTACCTTCTGGAACCCGGCAGCTGAGCGCATGTTCGGTTACGAGCCCGGTGAAATTACCGGCAGAAACCTGCATGAAATCCTTGCAAGCCCTGAGAGTTTCGGCAAATTCAGCAATGCTTTTGACGGTTTTAAAAAAACCGGCACCTGCGGGGCCGTCGATAAAACTCTTGAGCTCCGGGCCCGGTGCAAGGAGGGTCGCTATATACCGGTCGAGCTGTCGCTGTCCGCGGTAGAGTTTTCAGACGGCTGGCATGCGGTCGCCGTCATCCGCGATATCACCGTGCGGAAGCTGACCGAGGAAGCCCTGCGGGAAAGCGAAGGCAACCTCAGCCGCATCCTTGAATCGGTCGACGCCGCGGTGATGTCGTATTCAATAAAGAAAGACAGCTTCATTTACCTGAGCCCGTCAACGGAAAAGCTCTACGGCCGGACGATCGAAGAATGCATACGCAATAAGTTTACCGTGGTTGACAGCGTGCATCCCGCGGATATCGACATCCTGCACGACATCACCACCCGGATGGCTCACGAGGGATCGGCCGAGGGCGAATGCCGCATTCTCCGGCCCGACGGAAGCATTGTGTGGGTACATGTGCGGGTCAAGCTCATACGAGATGCGCACGGCGAGCCCGAACGCATCGACCGGATCATCACCGACATAACCGACCGCAAAAACCTCGAACTGCAGCTGCGAAAAAGCCAGGATGAGCTCTCGGGCATCCTGAACGAAATCGACGACATCGTCATGTCGTCAAGACTCAATGAGAAATCATACTATTACCTGAGCCCCTCGTTCACCAAACTTTTCGGCAGCAGCGCGGAAAAGCACGCGGACAACAACCATCTCTGGGCCGAATCGGTTCATCCCGATGACAGTGAACGCCTGTACGGGCACGTCATTGAACTGGGCGAGCAGGGTTCTTCCGAGTGCGAACTCAGGATCGTCAAGCCCGACGGCACTGTCGCATGGGTCCGTGTGCGCTCAAAAATCATCAACGACGACAACGGCAGGCCCGAACGGCTCCAGCGTATTCTGACCGACATCACCGCCCACAAACGGGCCGAACAGGAGCGCGAAGAGCTGCACAAGAGGCTGCTGCAGGCGCAGAAGATGGAATCAATTGCCCGCCTGGCAGGCGGCGTCGCCCACGATTTCAACAATATGCTGAGCCTGATCATCGGCCATGCGGACCTGGCGCTGAGCCGTCTGACGCCCGGCCAGTCGCTGCATAAAATTTTCTCGCAGATCCGCAGGGCCGCTGAACGCTCCGCCGCCCTGACCCGTCAGCTGCTGGCCTTTGCCGGCCGCCAGGCGATAGCGCCCAGGGTACTCGAGCTGAACGAAACCATCCAGGACATGCGCGGCTCCCTTGAGCAGCTTCTCGGCCCCGGCGTCCGGCTCCTGTGGCAGCCGGGCCCCGATGATACCCAGGTCAGGATGGATCCCGCCCAGATCGACCAGATACTTGCTGAACTGTGCCAGAACGGCCGGGACGCCATTGACGGCACCGGCACGGTTACCATTAGAACGGACGTTGCAGCCATCGACGAAACGGACTGCGCCCTGCATCCCGGGCTTAAGCCGGGATCCTATGTCATCCTTACCGTCAGCGACAACGGCCGCGGCATGGACGCAGAAAAACTCGCCACCATTTTCGAGCCGTTTACAGATGCCATCATTCCGGGTAAAGGCGCGGGGCTCGGGCTGGCGACGGTCTACGGCATCATACGGCAGAACAGCGGCTCAATCAGCATCACCAGCAACCCGGGCGCTGGAACGTGCATAACGATTTACCTGCCCCGATACTCAGGTGCGCTCCACATAGCGAACGGGCAGGATGAGTTGACGCAGCAGGCTGACCACAGGAACAGCACCATTTTAATGGTCGAGGATGAAATCGACAACCTGGAACTGTATCGGGCCATGCTTGAAAGCCTGAAATGCACGGTCCTGGCCGCAGCGACACCCCAGGAATGCATGCAGCTTGTCCGGACGCATGACGGGGAAATCGATCTGATGATTACCGATGTGGTTATGCCGGATACCAACGGGCGCGAGCTGGCAGACAAGGTGCTGAAGATGCGGCCCGGCACGAAGTGCCTGTTCATGTCCGGCTATTCCGCCGACGTCATTGCCCAGCACGGCATTCTAGATCCCGACATCAACTTTATCGAAAAGCCTTTTTCTCTGCAGGACTTCACCGCCAAAGTCAAGGAACTGCTCGACAGCAAAAACAATACTGCACAACGTTCAAACCAGCCGGACGGCCACACGGCGGAACATGCACAAATCCTTCGCCTGCGCTGAACAGAACACCGTCTGCCCTCATGCCTGAACTGCCCGAAGTACAGACAATCGTAAACGACCTGATTGAAGCGAACCTGGCCGGATCGACGATCCGGGCGGTACGGGTGAACTGGCCGCGCAGCGTTGCAGGCATGTCCCCTGCTGCCTTTTCCCGGCGGCTGAAGGGCGCTGTTGTACGCTCGATCAGTCGACGCGCCAAATATATCGTATTCAGCCTCGGTTCCGGCAGGACTGTGCTGCTGCACCTGCGCATGTCCGGCAGGCTGCGCCTGGTTGCTGCCGGCGCAGCGCCCGACCGCCATGAACACGTCTGCATCGCCTTTACGGACGGCCGCGAACTGCGGCTGCACGACACGCGCAAATTCGCACGGCTGTACCTGTGCGGCCCGGATGAAAGTATCCTCGCGGCGCTGGGGCCGGAACCGCTGAGCCCTGACTTTACACTGGGCCGTCTCAGCGCCATGCTCCGGACACGGGCGCGCATGCTCAAGCCGCTGCTGCTCGACCAGCGCGTTATCGCCGGACTGGGCAATATCTATGTGGATGAGGCGCTCTGGGAGGCCGGCCTGCACCCCTGCCGCAGGGCCCGAACGCTTTCAAGCGATGAGCGTAAAAGGCTCTTTGACGCAATCCCGCGTGTGCTCAAACGCGGGCTCGCCAATATGGGAACGGCGCTTGGCGCCGGCGAGGCAAACTTTTTGTCCGTTGCCGGACGACGCGGCACCAACCGGCAGCAGTTGCGCGTTTTCAGGAGAACCGGGCTGCCCTGCCCCCGCTGCGGCGCCGCGGTTGAGCGCATCATTGTCGGCCAGCGCAGCACGCACATCTGCCCGGACTGCCAGCGGCAGCACCATTGACGTTCAGGCAAACGCACTAACGGGTTGTTGAAAAAGTCTTTTCTGCGCAGGCTGTTCAAAAACGCCCGGATGCAAGGCGCGCGACGTCATGAGGAATGAGGCATCCATATGCGTACGCCGCAGCGGCGAATGTCGGGCGCAACGCCGTCCTTCGGCGCAGCTCAGGGCCGGGAACCTGTCAAGCGGCAGATGGACATTTTTCAACAGCCTGCTAATCCACAAAGCGGCAGCGGTCAAAGCGAAGGGGCATGTCATTCTTGCCGGGGGCGAATTGAATATTTGAACGCATACCGTAAATCATTTCCATCTGGTACAGCGGCACGACAAGGGATTGTTCCATCAGGTAGCGGTCAAGTTTTTGCAGCTCGGCGCAGACCTGTTCCGTCTCTCCGGCGGCAACCGCTGCGCTGTAGAGGGCGTCAATCGGGGAATCCTGCTGCCGGTAGGTGCCGAAATTAAATAAGCCGCCGGAATGCAGAAATGCGAAATAAAAATGCGTGCCTGAACCGAACAGGTTCGGCCAGCCGCTGACAAGCCACAGGTCATATGAGTCGGGCACGGGCTCGCCCCTGAGCTTGGGCTCGACCATCTGCCTGAAAATCTCATCGCGCGACAGGGCGGTCACCTCGAGCGTGATGCCCGCGCGGGCCAGCTGTTCCTTCAGCACAGCCGCGACGGTCACGGAGGGCTCGTGCGCGCTTGTCAGCATGCGCAGCGCGATGCCATCGCCGAAGCCTGCCTGCGCAAGAAGAGAGCGCGCCTTTTTTACATCCTCCCGGTACTGCACCGGCCCCGGGCAATGGCCCAGCGTCCCCCGGGGCGCAACCGCGTACAGCGGCAGTCCATGGCCGCCCAGCGCGCGGCTGATCATCTCCTTGCGTTCGATTGCATGCTGGACCGCCTGGCGCACTTCTGGCCGGGCGAGCGGGCCCCCCTTATCGATATTGAGCAGCAGCGCCGCACTGCGCAGGCTGAGCTCCGAGGTGAACCGGACCTGTCTGGAGCGGAACTTCTCGTGGCTGTCACCCTGCGGAAGGCTGACTGCGATATCGAGCGTTCCGTCGCGCAGCGCCTCCCACAACCGGGACGGATCGATGAAGTGATAAACGAGCTCGTCGAAATTGCAGTCCAGGCTGCGCCAGTACTGCTCGTTTTTCACAAAATGGATTTTAAGATACCCGGATGTGTCATCAACATAGAAAAACCGGAACGGGCCGGTTCCCATCGGGAAGCGTGCGAAATAGGACTCGCCCACGCGGGTATAATAGCCCGGCGGGATTATGAAGCCGATTGCAGCGAGTTTCCTGAGCAGCATCCCGTCAGGAACGCGTGTTATGATATCGACCGTGTAATCATCGACCGCGGCAACCGATTCGATGGTGTCGAGCAGAAAACGTCCCGCAAAGCGGCTGCGCGGGTTTTTCATCAGCTCAAGCGTGAAGGTGACCGCCGCTGCGTTGAATATCTCGCCGTTGTGAAACCGCACGCCGTGGCGCAGGTAAAACCTGACCGTGCGCTGATCGAGCCGCTCCCATTTTTCAGCCAGCATCGGCAGCACGGTATTGGTATTGAAGTCGATGGTCACGAGCGTCTCAAACACCTGGTGCTGCATGTTGAAGTACTGCATCTGGCGGCTTTTGAGCGGGTCGGGCGCGCCTTCCGGCGATGTGCCGAACGCCTGGTCGAAAACGCTCACGTTCAGCTGCCTGCGCGGGCGTTCCTGCGCAAAGCACGGGCCGCAGGACGCCGGCATAACCGCAGCACACACCATGAGCACCGTTACCGTAACGCCTGCAAACCTGATCATGCCAGCCTCAATGAATTAGGGTGGAGCGCGGGTCAAGCCCGTGCAGGGTGCAGCCCACTCGGGGTATCGCCTGCAGTTCGGTAAGAACATAGCTGCCGCCGTCCGGACAGGCCGGAATGCTGCCGCCGGGCATGCTCGCCGCAAGGTCTTCGATGCGAATCCCGG
Source organism: uncultured delta proteobacterium (assembly GCA_903881505.1). Taxonomy (GTDB): domain Bacteria; phylum Desulfobacterota; class WTBG01; order CAIYCZ01; family CAIRTM01; genus CAIRTM01. The sequence goes on from CAIRTM010000044.1 coordinate 12,468, forward strand.
CAGCATCCCTGCCCTGCCTGCGCAGGGCATCGAGCGCAAGCTCGAGCTCGGCCTGCTCGACATAACAGGCCTCGGCCTTGAACTGTGCGGAAAACGACGCATCCCGCACGAGAGGCCGCACGATGTCGACGGTTTCGTTCAGTCCCTCGATAAAAAACTTCGTCGTCAGCGTCGCGCCGGAAATCCCGTCGACATTCGTTCCGGCGGCGAAGTCCTCATCATAGCGCCGGCCGATAAACTGCGTGATAAAGGGCCGCGCGTCGACAGGATCGCCATACACCTCAATGGGAAGCACCAGCGCGATGTGGCGGATAATGCCGGAGGAATCGAGAGTAAAGGCATAATGCACATCCGTGCATACGCCGCACATGATGTCCTTGTAGACGAAGCGGGCCAGAAGCATGCGGCCGTCGGCGTCCATGCCGAGATAGAGCGTTTCGCCGCCGATGCTGAAGGGCTTGAACATATGCACGCCGGGAAGCATGGTTTTGAGAAACCCGGCCCTGCGCTCGGTATGGTCAAAGTCTTCAGCGGCCGGGGAAGCCGCTTCAAGCAGGCCCCGCATCTCGCCGGGGCTGCTTCCGCGATGCATGATGCGGCCCTGATCGTTTATTATGATGATTTCAGGCGCCGAGGCCGCGTACTGTCTGAACACCGCGCGGTCGCGGTCGATGAGCACGGGAAACGCGACCGCATTCTCGCTGATGAAATTCTGAATGCTTCCCTCGAACGAACCGGGCAGCAGCCCGATTACGCGAAGCCCGCGTGCGGCGGAGCGCTCATGCAGTCCGGACAACGATCGCGCGCAGGCCCTGCTGGCCTCATCGTCGCGCGCGAAAAAGCCAAGGATGGTGCTCCGGCTGCGCTGGGCGAACTCGACCCGCATCCGGTCCCCGAAGCGGTCGCACAGCTCAAACGCCGGCGCGGGGTCGCCCGCTGCCGGAACGGCCGGATGGGATTGAAGGAGTTCATCGATACTGCTGCGCAGCTTTTTCGCCCGTTGAAAATTTTCGCGCAGCCGTATGATGCCGCCGGAATCGATAATAAAAAACTGCGGAACGCGCGCCGTCTGGTACAGGTGCATCGTGAGTTTGTCAGGGTCGGCCAGCACCGGGTAGGCCATGTTCCAGGCCGCGCTCATCCGGGCTGCCTCCTGAGGCGTATTGGCAAGGGCGACCGCTACAAAGCGCACGCCGCGATCGCGGTAGTCGTCGGCCATCGCACTGAGTTCGGCGGCCATCGACTTGCAGCCGTCGCAATACATGTTGACCATCTCGAGTACGGTCAGGGCCGCGCCGTGCTGAATGTCGCTCAGGGCAACGAACCGGCCGTCGGCGTCGCGCAGGGCGAAATCGCGCGCCGCGTCACCCGGCTCAAGGGCAGCAGCAGCGCCCGGATGCAGCAGCATCAGGACGCCCGCGATCAGGCCGGCGGCGCAGCGCGTACGAACAAGCGCAAAGCGCATCCATATCTGACGTGATGTATCCGTGCAACCCATTGCAATTCCCGTATATACCTACTGCGCACTGCACATGAGCAGCGCCTCAGGAGCCCAGCATCCCATGATAAAAACGGATAACCTCCATGGTGCCCTCGGGCCCGCTGCCGCCGGCAATATAGCCCCCGCCCGCCCTGACAGCCGCCTGCACCTCCGGACAGGCGTCTGCCGGGCAGCCGGCATGCGGCGTCAGGCTGGCATCCAGCATGGTTATATCATTGAACCCGTCGCCGACGGCAATGATTTTTTCACGGGCGATACCGGACACGCCGCAGTACTGTTCGAGCAGGGCCGCCTTGGAAAAATCCGCGTGCAGAATAAACGACCATTCATGATTGCCGGACAGCTGGGCTGCGGGCCAGGCACGGATACATGAACGCATGCGCTCCCGCAGGGCCGGATTTTCATCCTCAGGCACCATGTAGGCGAACACCATGTCATTGACCACGCGGTCGCGAATGGTGAAATCGGCTTCGATGTCGCGCTGCCACTGCGCAAAAAATGGCTCGATCGATTTCCAGAGCCCGCGGTGCAGCGCCATGCGCGAGTCGTTCCACGGCTGCAGCGGTTCATATGCTCCGCTGCCGGTGCGCAGGTGTATAAAGCGCTGCGCGCTCAGAACCGCCTCGGGCCGGGACTCCTGCGGCAGCATGCCGGCGATCTCAACCAGGGTCTCGGAGCAGCGGTCGGAATTGAGAACCCAGCCGTAACCGACGCCGCGCAGCTGCGCGAGCAAATCCACGAGGCCGGGATGCATCGCCAGGTGCGGCTCATACACCGCGGCCGTTCCGTCAAAATCAAGCGCTATCAGCCTGTCGATGCTTGTATTCATATGCCTGCACTGCATCTCACTGTCGGTATCGCTGCCGGGACCGGACTCGGAATCGATTATTTTTGCGGTTCGATTCCGATCCCGACAGCGATCCCGATACCGACAGCGATACCGATAGTGATACCGAGATCGATATGGAAACGTGATACACGAATAAACAACCGTCCGACCACATCCTACCATAGCCGCATTTTTTCGCAACCGGCCCGCACCGCAAATCGCTTTACACGCATCTCAATTTTATGCAAAACTTGCGGGATGGATACGGTATACTCTATAGGTAGACCGCCACGCATTCAGGAATAAACACTCACATGCGCAAACAGCACCGTTATGCCGCCCGTATGATCGCCCTTGCCGCCGTCTGGCTGCTGTGCAGCGCGCCTTCGCCGCAGGGCGTGCTCACCGTGCTGATGGTCCCTTTTCATACTGATGCCGATACCGGCCTGGGCTACATCGCCAAGAGCATGAACACGCTGCTTCCGGCGCGCATCGCCAAGCAGGGACGCATCCTCGTTATCGACGCAGCAAGCCTGAAAAAGCCCCCCGGCAGCGGCGCATCGGACAATCGCCTGAGAGATGCCGCCCTGGGCGTAAAAGCCGATTTTATCCTTGACGGCACGGTCAGCAGGCACGATTCCGCCGTGGACGTCACTGCCCGGCTCATCGAGGTCAGCCCGCCCGGCACCGTATCGCGGCTGTTCATGCGCGCGGCCATGATCGACAACCTGATCCCCGAAACCGACACCCTTGCGGCGAGCCTGCGCGATATCATCCTGCGCAGTTCACCCGCGCCGGCGGACCAGTCCGTTTTCCGGTATGAAAGCGCCGCCGGGCCCCGGGCCGTGCCCGCGCAGGCGCTGCCGCCCGTTCCGGCCAGGGCGCGGCCGGGCCGAATAGTGGAAGAAACTCTGTCGGAATCCGATATGCCGTCGCCCGAAACAGCTGTCGCGCCCGGCCAGGCACGGCCCCTGTTCGAGCCGTCGCCCTTTGTGACGCTGCCGCTGCGCGCAATCACCCTGCAGACCGTAACGGCCGGCGACATCGACGCCGATTCAAAACGCGAGCTTATTGCCGCCGCCCCGGGCTCCATCACCATCTACAGCCTGAGCGGCACGGCGCTCATCCAGAAACATGCTTTCACCGCGGCCTCCCATGAACGGATCATCGATGTCGGCGCAGGCGACCTGAACGGCAACGGCCTGGAAGAGATTTACGTCACCTGCCAGAGCGCCAATTCTGCCGCATCGTTCGTGCTTGAGCTGGGCGAGTCCGGGTTCACGCGCCTGACGCCGTCCATGCCGTGGTTTTTCAGGGTCTACGACGACCCCGCAGGCGAGCTGGTGCTGCTCGGCCAGAAAGCTTCCGGTACCCTGCCGGCCCCGGAAGAACTCTACCGTTTGCACTGGCAGGAAGGCACGCTGCGCCGCGGCCACAAAATCGAGCTTCCCGAAGGGCTCGCAATTTACGCATTTTCCGGGGTAGACTTCGCGGGCGACGGGCGGCCTGCCTGCCTCGCCTTTACGCCGGCCGGAGGCGCCCTGCACCGGCTTTGCCTGTACGGACCCGCGGGCGGCCTTCAGTGGAGCGATCCGGGCGAGCCGGGCTTTTCCCCGCGCAGTTTTCAGCGCTACGGCGGCACGGCAGGCCGCAATGAGCCCATACCCCTGCGCATCATCTGCCGCGACCTGGACCTTGACGGCGCGCCTGAAATTCTGATTGCAAAAAACACCGGCCAGCCGGGCAGCCTTCGTGAGGCCGCTCTCACATGCCTGCGCTGGGACGGAAGCGCCATGAACACCGCGTGGACGTCGCCGCAGTTCGACGCCCGCATCAGCGACTATACGCTCGCTGATCTGGACAATGACGGCGCCGCCGAGCTCTATGTTCTTTCAATTTCATCGGCCGGCCTGTTCGGCCGCGTGACCAGCACAATCACCGGGTTCCGCCCGGGACGATAGGCAGCCCATTGATTTCGGCCGAGGGCGCCGGAGAAACACATGCGGATCAAGCGCCTCTTCACGCACAAAAAAAACCATCCGTATGACGGCATCGTTTTCGAAGACCGCCCCTGCAGGCTGCGGCCCGATGCCGGAGATGAGACCTGCATCGTCACGGTTCCCGCGTCCTGGAGCCAGACGGCAGCCGACATACTCGCGCGCCACTACTGCCGCCGCACCGGGATTGCCGCAGCCCTGGAACGCGTGGCCGAGCCCGGCGTGCCCGCATGGCTGCAGCGCAGCCGGCCCGACGAAGAGCGGCTTGCCGGCCTGAGGCCTGAGGAGCGTTTCACCGGAGAGCGCGACAGCCGCGCCGTGTTTGAACGCATGGCGGGCTGCTGGACCTACTGGGGCTTTAAAAACGGCCTGTTTGCCGCCGAGGGCGATGCCCGGGCGTACTTCGATGAAATGCGCTGTATGCTTGCGCGCCAGATGGCGGCCCCGAACTCGCCCCAGTGGTTCAACACGGGCCTGCACTGGGCCTACGGCATCGAGCGGCCCGGCCGGGGACATTTTTTTGTCGACCCCCGCAGCGGCAGCGTGACGGAGTCGGCAGGATCATACGAGCGGCCGCAGCCGCATGCCTGCTTTATTCAAAGCGTTGCGGACGACCTGGTCAGCAGCGGCGGCATCATGGACCTGTGGCTGCGCGAGGCGCGCCTTTTCAAGTACGGATCGGGCACGGGAACGAATTTCTCAGCCCTGCGGGCCGAAGGCGAGCCCCTGTCGGGCGGCGGCCATTCAAGCGGGCTCATGAGCTTCCTGAAAGTCGGCGACCGCTCGGCCGGTGCGATCAAATCCGGCGGCACCACCCGGCGCGCCGCCAAGATGGCCATCCTCGATATCGACCACCCGGACATCGAGGCATTCATCAACTGGAAGGTTTCCGAAGAGCAGAAAGTCGCCTCGCTGATCAGCGGCTCGATGGTGTGCGAGCGCAGTGTGCGCAGGGTCGTTCAGGCCTGCTCCGCGCCCGGCTACAGCGCCGGGGAGCGCTGTGATATACTGAAAAACAAAGCCCTGGCAGCGGCGGTTCAGGAAGCCTGCGCTCTTGGCGTGCATCCCGGCATCGTCAGTCGCGCCATCCAGCTCGAGCGCCAGGGCGTTGAGCAGCCCGTGATGAGCATATTCAGCGCCGACTGGAACGCTGAAGCCTACCAGACCGTCAGCGCGCAAAACGCCAACCTCAGCGTGCGCATCCCGGACGCCTTCCTGCGCGCTCTTGAGTCCGGCGGCGCCTGGCAGCTCACGAGCCGCGTTACCGGCACGGCGGTTGCCGAGGTTGCGGCCCGCGACCTGTGGGAAAGCATCGCGCGCGCTGCCTGGCTGTGCGCCGATCCCGGCGTGCAGTTCGACACCACGATCAACGACTGGCACACCTGCCCGGCCGGCGGCCGCATTACCGCATCCAACCCCTGCTCGGAATACATGTTTCTCGACGACACCGCCTGCAACCTTGCCAGTCTGAACCTGCTGGCTTTCTGCGACCGTGCATCAGGCCGCTTCGATGTCGAATCGTTCATCCATGCCGTCCGCCTGTGGACCATTACGCTTGAGATCAGCGTGCTCATGGCGCAGTTCCCCTCGGCTTCAATCGCGCTCAACAGCCATCGCTACCGCCCGCTGGGCCTTGGCTTTGCCAATCTCGGGGCCCTGTTCATGGTGCTGGGGCTGCCCTACGACAGCGATCAGGCGCGCGAACTGGCCTCCGCCATCAGCGCGCTCATGACAGGAGAGGCCTATGCAGCCAGCGCCGACATGGCCGCCGAATCAGGCCCTTTTGACGCCTTTGAGGCCAACCGTGCTCACATGCTGCGCGTGATCGGCAACCATCGCCGCATGATCGCCCGGAGGACGGAAGCCCTTGACGGCGTTTCAATCGAGCCGCCGCGGCCCGTGTTTGCGAGCTGCCCGGCCGATCTTGTCGATGCCGCCCGCGCAGCCTGGGACCGCGCGTTTGAGACTGGAACGCGCCACGGATTCCGCAACGCGCAGGTCAGCGCCATTGCCCCGACCGGCACGATCGGACTTGTCATGGATTGCGACACCACCGGCATCGAGCCCGACTACGCCCTGGTCAAGTTCAAGACCCTTGCCGGCGGCGGCACGCTGAAAATCATCAATCGCTCGGTGGAAGCGGCCCTGCGAAGGCTGGGCTATACGCAGACGCAGACCGCCGATATCGTCGCGCACGTGCAGGGCAGCGCCACGCTCGCGGGCGCACCGTTCATCAATGCCGAAAGCCTTGCGGCCCGGGGGCTCACGGCCGATGATATCAGCCGCGTTGAAGCGGCCCTGCCGGGTGCGTTCCAGCTCGAGGCAGCGTTCGCGCCCGGGGTCCTGGGGCCGGAGGCCATGCGGCGCATCGCCGGGCGGCAGAGCGCCCGTGCGGGAGAATGCCCGTCTTCGGTTCTTGCGCTGCTCGGCTTTGCGCCGGACGAGATCGCCGCGGCCGGCAGCGTTGTCTGCGGCACCCTGTGCATAGAGGACGCCCCGCACCTGAAGCCGGAGCACCGCGCGGTGTTTGACTGCGCGGGCCGCTGCGGGTGGAGCGGCACGCGCTCGATCGCAACAGACGCGCACATCCTGATGATGGCCGCCTGCCAGCCGTTCGTGTCCGGCGCCATTTCAAAAACGGTCAACATGCCCCATGACGCAACGGTTGAAGATATAAGCCGGGCGTACATGAAAAGCCACGCCCTCGGCCTGAAATCAATCGCCGTGTACCGCGACGGCTCCAGGCTCAGCCAGCCGCTGGCCGCTGTTTTCGCACGCACGCAGTCGGATCCGCACGATCTTTTCGACCTGCCCGCCGCGGCTCGAGCGGCCTGGTGCGCGGGCGTTGCCGCGCAGGCCCGCCGCCGCTGCCTTCCCAACCGCCGCCGGGGCTATACCCAGAAAGCCATGGTCGGCGGCCACAAGGTCTACCTTCGCACCGGCGAATACGCAGACGGGGCCCTGGGAGAAATATTCATCGACATGCACAAGGAAGGCGCGGCGTTCCGCAGCCTGATGAACAGCTTCGCCATCGCCATCAGCCTGGGCCTGCAGTACGGCGTGCCGCTCGAGGAGTTCGTTGACGCGTTCGTATTTTCGCGCTTTGAGCCCAACGGCATCGTTACCGGCAACGACCATCTGAAGATGGCCACCTCCGTGGTTGACTATATTTTCCGCGAGCTGGCCATCAATTACCTGGGCCGCTTTGAACTCGGCCACGGCATCAATGCCGACGACCTGCGCCACGACGCGCTCGACCACGCATCCGCGAAAAAGCGCCGCCGACATGCCGGCTCGCCCCTGCCCGGCGCCCGGGATGCATCCGGCCCTGATACTGTACGGGAAGCCCGCGCCCGGGGCTTTGAAGGCGACCCCTGCCCTGTCTGCCAGCGCTTCACGCTCGTGCGCAACGGCGCCTGCCTGAAATGCGTCAGCTGCGGCATGACGACCGGGTGCAGCTAGATTAGCTCTCAAAATATCGTAGCCATGCTGTCATTTCGAAGGAGCGCAGCGACTGAGAAATCTTAATAATTAATCAAGGCCCGTACAACGGCAGGATTTCTCCCTTCGGTCGAAATGACAGACCATTAATAAATTATAGCAAGACCACTTCGAGCAGATACCCATAAACACCGGCCTCTGTCATTTCGAAGGAGCGCAGCGACTGAGAAATCTTTAAACCATGATTGTCCACCCCGACTGTGCCGGGACTCGAAATGGCAATACGGCTATGCTAGTAAGGAAATGGCATTAATAATTCACGATCAGTCATGCAGCATAAACATCAACAAATTTATTATACAATGTATATAAGGAGTTGAATTATCATGACTATCAGAGATATTATTACAGGCGTCCGTCACATCGGCGTCTATGTTGACGACATGGACAGCGCAATTGCCACCTACGCGCGGCTGTTCGACCATGCGCCCGAAACCCTGTACCAGGTTCCTGCCGCGGACGAACCCGCCCCTGACAGCCGCTTTGCCTTTATCCCGGTCGGCGGCATCGAGTTTGAACTCATCGAGCCGATCTCTGATAATTTCAAGCACATGGTCGGCCACCCCCCTGCCGGCATCAACCACATCGCCTTTACGGTGTCCGACATCGAACGCGCGGTCGAGCTCATGCAGGCAAAGGGCGTGCGCCTCGGCCACGTCACCCCGGACGGCATTCTCGACATGCCGCGCAGCCGCGTGGCCTATTTCAACCGCGATGACACCGGCGGCATCCTGATCGAATTCGTCGAGCCCGGGAAAAACGCATAGGGTCGGTTGGCGAACCGCCCTGCGTATCGGGCCCACCCGACCCAAGAGACGGGTCGAACGGACACATCGGCAACAAAACACAGTACCCCTGGACTTTGGACTTTGGACCTTGGACTTTGGACTTTGGACCTTGGACTTTGGACCTTGGACTTTGGACATCTGCTGAGCCCGTGAACATGCCCCCATTCCACGTATTGACAACCCGCTGAAAAAGGTATACCGTCCCACGGAACTATAGCCACACTACATACTCTACGATCATGGCAACCATCAAGACTGTATCGTTATCACTGCGTGCGCTTGCGAAAAACCCGGGCACGGCCTTTGTCGCCAGCTACTTTGTAGCCGCAAATCTGGGGGGGCTGCTGCTCTGCCTGCCAGCTGCAACCCGGGCCGGCCGCATCGCATGGGTTGATGCGCTGTTTACCGCCACCTCGGCGCTTTCCGTCACCGGCCTTACCGTAGTAGACACAGGCACGGTCTACACGCTTTTCGGCCAGATCGTCATACTGCTGCTGATACAGTTCGGCGGCCTTGGCATCATGACGTTCGCCGTCTGGATTTTCGCGTCCACGGGATGGCGGGTGAGCGTGGTGCAGCGCTGCTTCATTCAGGACACCTACGCATCCGACCCGACGATCAACATAAAGCGCCTGCTCGGCTTCATCATTGTTTTCGTACTGGGGGCCGAGTTGCTCGGCGCAGGGCTTCTCATGATCTCACTTCGCGGCGAGTTCGGCCTGCTGAAAAACTTCTACTATTCCCTCTTTCATTCAATCGCCGCCTTCTGCAATGCCGGATTTTCCCTGTTTCCCGACAGCCTCGTCGGACACTATGACAATGCGCTGCTCAATCTGACCATTGCCTTTCTGATCATCTTCGGCGGCATCGGATTCCCGGTCATGTTCGAGCTGCTGACATGGGCGAAAAAGCCCACGCGCACCCGGTTGTCGCTGCACACCCGGATCACGGTGCAGACGACAGCGCTGCTGATCTTCGGAGGAATGGCGCTGTTCTGGTTTTTTGAGCACAACTCGTACATGAAGCAGATGACAGCCGGCCAGCAGGCCCTTGCCTCCTTTTTCCAGTCGGTCACCTGCCGCACGGCCGGTTTCAACACCGTCAGGTTCGACCTCTTGAACAACACAACCCTGATGGTATGCATCCTGCTGATGTTCATCGGAGCATCGCCGGGTTCCTGCGGCGGCGGCATCAAAACGACCAGCGCCGCAACCCTGGTAATCGTGCTGTGGAACAGGCTGTGCGGCCGTGAAACAAACCGCGTGCACCGCAGTTCGCTCACCCAGGCAGCGGTTTCAAAAACCATATCGGTAGTCATCCTTTCGTCCCTGTTTATCCTGACCATGGTGTGCTGCCTGCTCATGACCGACATCACCGATGCCGCCCTGAAGCAAAGCCGCGGCATGGTTCTTGAGTATCTTTTCGAGACGGTATCGGCCTTCGGCACCGTCGGGCTTTCGATGGGCACGACGCCGCGGCTCAATCCGGCCGGAAAACTCCTCATCACCCTGACTATGTTTGTCGGCCGCGTGGGCATTTTGACGCTTGTCTATCTGTTTGCCCAGCAGAAGGCGCCCCCCCGCTATGAATACGCCGAAGAAAATATCATGATTGGATAGGAGCATTGATAACACCATGGCAAAATCATTCGCAGTTATCGGACTTGGCAGCTTCGGCTACTGGGTCGCAAAAAGCCTGAATGAATACGGTCACAAGACGGTCATCATCGACACCAGCCGTGAGCTTGTGCAGAGCCTGAAACCCTATGCGACGCACGCGATCATCGGCGATGCGACGTCGATGGAAACCCTTGCGAGCCTCGGGCTCGACCAGATGGACGCGGTCATCGTCAGCCTGGGCGACAATATCAGCGCATCCTGCCTGGTGACGCTGCACCTGCTTGAGGTCGGGGCCAAAAACATCCACGTCAAGGCCGTCAACGAAGACCACGCCAAAATCCTCAAAAAAGTCGGGGCCACGCAGGTAATCTACCCTGAAAAAGATATGGCCATAAAAACGGCCCGCGAGCTGATAACTCCCAACGTCATGGAGTTCATTACCCTGACCGAGGACTATGAAATCGTTGAAATCGCACCGCCGCCCGGCTACATCGGGCAATCGCTTGCCTCGCTGCAGCTGCCGACGAAATACGACGTGCAGGTCATCGCGGTCAAGGAGCTGGTCCCGGAACGCTTCACCGTCATCCCCAAGGCCGATTTCGTTATCAAGGACAGCGACATCCTGATCATCCTCGGCAACAAGAACGACATCCGCAGGATGAAGGACATTTGAACAGCGTTTAAAATCCAGGGTCCAAAGTCCAAAAAATCGGGTCTGGAACACGCGCGTATCCAGAGGGGGGATTTCATCTCCCCCTCAAATTAAGGGGGGGGGCGGGGGAATCTTCATACCCCTCCCCCCGCTGATCCAGCCTTCTAAAATTAACCAAAATAACCCTTGAAAAGTTCGAAAAGGGTACTATACTCAGTGGGTACGAGCACCACAAAACACTCATTTTAACAAAAGGAGGCAGGTATGAAAAAACTGTTAGCAGGACTCATCGTGGTAGCATGTATTTTTATCACTTCATCAGCCATGGCCGCCGGCGACAAATGTATTGAATGGAGCTATATGTGGGAAGGAATGACTGACTATAACATGACGTACACATGGCTTTACGAAGACGGCTCCTTTCTTACCGCTGAAGGCGGGCATGGAACCTGGGAGAAGTTCGGGGGCTCCTTCATGCTGCAATACACTGACGGCTGCATGCCTCTTTATGCCGGCACCAAGAAGCAGGGTTTTTTCAAGTGCACGGACGGCGATTCCCCGTCCGATGAAGACAATTATTACATGATCAAAGGGACCAACAAAAAGAACTGCGAAGCCGCAATGCCCATTGCGGGCGCGCCTGCTGAAGCAAATGGCATCACCGGTTTTTCGTACGAATAATAGTAACGTTACAAATAACCCCAATGCGTCAGATGCTTTGATGACAGCTTTTCTCTTAGGCGGCACACAACGTGCCGCCTTTTTTATACTCCGTTCGTCCTGAACTAAGCCCTCATAACTTAAAAAATAGCCCTTGAAAAGTTCTAAAAGGGTACTATACTCGACATTTATCTGCACCACAAACCATTCATTTCAGCAAAAGGAGGCGGGTATGAAAAAGACATTGGTAGCAATCGCAGTGGTAGCAATGGTATTTTTCGCCACATCGGCCATGGCCGCCGGGGTAAAGGTGCCGAAAACCCTTTGCCTTGACGCTACCTACTATTTTCAACTTGTGCTAAAATCTCAAGGCAATATAACCACCCCGGGCGGAACTGTAAAATCATACAGCATAACCGGCCACAGAGGAGGAAGCTTTGATTTTCCGGTAA
>CAIRTM010000045.1 GCA_903881505.1 uncultured delta proteobacterium
GCTGAGCTACTGACTATCCGCCGGCGTTTCAGCGAAAACGCTCATCAAACGGCAGGAAACAAATCATCAGCATGCCCGGGATGGTCAGGGCTGTCACGAGCGTAAAGAAGGCGGTATAGCCCATCAGCTGCTGCACATACCCGCTCAGCATGCCGGGAACCATCATGCCCAGCGCCATCAGGCCCGTTGATATCGCAAAATGCGATGTCTTGTACGGTTCACGGGCGATATACATGAGATAGACGCTGAACGCCGTAAAGCCCAGCCCGTAGCCGAACTGCTCACAGGATACCAGCACATACACCAGCCATGTCTCGGGACGAGCAGCAGCCATGTAGATATAGACGAGATCAGGCGCGTTCAGCATAAGCGCCATAGGCCAGATGCAGCGCCTGAGCCCGAAGCGCGCTATCAGCCATCCGCCGGCAAGCCCCCCGGCGGTCAGGCTCAGCATGCCGGCGGTTCCGTAGGCGTAGCCGACGGCCGCTGTGCCCAGCCCGAGGCCGCCGGCAGAGGCATCATCGAGCAAAAATGGAGCGGCCATTTTAACAAGCATGGCCTCGCCCAGCCGGTAGAGCAGAATAAACAAAACAATTCGCACAATGCCCGGCTGTGTAAAATACGTCATAAAAGCATTCGTAAAGCCGCGCTGCTGTGCGGCACTGCCGGGGTCGGAGCCGGGACACGGCAGCCGCAGCAGATGAAGCAGACAGGCGGCGCTGAACACCACGGCAGGAACAAACATGGCCAGCATCCAGCTGATCGGGATGCTGCCGGTGCTCTGCTCGAGGCTCCCTGCCCATACCACCAGCAGTCCCTGCCCGAACATCAGCGCAAGGCGGTAGCACAGAGAGCGAACCCCCATATAAAAAGCCTGCTGCCGGAGATCAAGGGCCAGCATGTAATAGCCGTCAACAGCGATATCATGCGTGGCCGAGACAAAGGCAATCGTGACGAAGAGCGCCAGGGTCAGCACAACAAACTGCGGCGTCTGAATGCTCAGCCCCAGCAGGGCGAACAGCAGCGCCAGGGCAGTCTGGGCGCAGACGATCCAGCGGCGCTTCGTTCCGCGCACGTCAACCACCGGGCTCCAGAACATCTTGAAGACCCAGGGCAGGTACAGAACGCTTGTCAGACCGATAAACTCATTGGACATGCCCATGCGCTTGTACAGGATCACTGACACGGTGTTGACGATGACGTAAGGCAGGCCCTCGGCAAAATACAGCGTAGGCACATACAGCCAGGGCGGGCTGGATTGTTTCATGCCGCATCCTTTGACATAGACACTACATGATGCCGCAGCGGCCTTCATGGAGCAACAGGCGGCGGCCGTTGAGCATATATACCATGTTTCGTTCAGATTCCTGATAAGAATAATAAAGCCGCGGCACAGCAATCGCTACCGGGTCCGCAACTCGAATCGAGGCTTATACGGGATTCAATTCGCTTCCGATTGCGACGTGGAACATCCGGACTGAACGGCTTCCCTCTTGCGAAAACACTGCCGTTGTACTACATAGGTTAGGTAAAGATGCCAGGGAGCACAGACATGCGCATATCAACCGTTGCGGGTTCATGGTACCCGGGCGACCGGCACACGCTGCGGGCACTTGTTGACAGCCTGCTGCAGGGGGCATGCGTACCGGACCTGCAGGGCAGGATCTTCGGCCTTATTGCGCCCCATGCCGGCATTCAATTTTCCGGCGAGGCTGCTGCCTGCGCCTACCGCCTGCTGCGCGGCAGCAGCGTTGAGCGCGTAATCCTTATCGGGCCGTCACACTATCAGGGCTTTCGGGGGCTTGCCGTATCCGGCGTCAAGGCCTATGAAACCCCGCTTGGGCGCATTACGGTCGACCGGGCCGGCGCAGATGCGCTCTCAGAGCATGCGCTGTTTCAGGGTCCGAGAGCAGCCGAGATTCCCGAACACTCGCTTGAGATGCACCTGCCCTTCCTGCAGGCTGCTGCGCCCGATTGCAAGCTTCTGCCGCTGGTAGCCGGCCACCTGACGCCTGAGCAGTGTGCGGAGGCCGCATGCGTAATAGCTGGACTGCTGGACAGCCGCACGGTTGTCGCGGCAAGTTCGGACTTCACCCATTACGGCCGCCGCTTCGGCTACATGCCGTTTTACGATAATGTGCGCGAAAACCTGCGATCGCTCGACACCGGCGCCATTGACCATATTCTTGCAAAGGACTGCAACTCGTTCCTGCGCTATAGTGCTGAAACCGGTGCAACCATCTGCGGAGCAATCCCCATTGCCCTGCTGCTGAACCTGCTGCCGCAATCCTGCAGGGGCTCCCTTCTGAGCTACTATACGTCAGGCGACATACTCGGCGACTACTCCGATACGGTCAGCTACGCTTCGATTGTATTTATGGATGAACAGGGCGGCTGCGTGCGGTCTGTCCATGCCCCGATGAACCACTAAGCTGCGAAGCCGGCTGATTTTCCGGGCTGTTGTATACGTCGGTCCTGATCCGCCGTGGCGGAGTGCCCGGCGTGGGGGAGCGAAACCGGCATTTGTATCGGGTTCGGATTGTTTGAAACCGTCGACGCTGCCTGGTATCCCGGCAGCGATTTCGAAGCGGCTTTGTCTGCGGCATTATTGCATTGTGCCACAGCCGTCTCGACTTAGCAGCTCCCGCCCCGGACCTCAGGGAGCCCCATCTTTTCCCGAACATCCCGCATGAGCGGCGACGCCAGGGACCTGCATTTTTCAGCGCCCTGCTTCAACACACCGCGCACGTAGCCGGGATTGCGCTCACCCTCGGCAGCGCGCGCCTGAATCGGCGCAAGCTCGGCCATGATGTTTTCATGCAGCATCTTCTTGCAGTCGATGCAGCCGATGCCCGCGCCGCGGCACTGCCGATCGACCTCGGCTACCATGGCTGCCGGAGAAAAGGCCCTGTGCATGGTGTAGAGATTGCAGACATCCGGGTCGCCGGGGTCGTTGCGGCGGATGCGGTTCTCATCGGTCGTGGCAGTGCGCAGTTTCTCCCAGATCGCCTCGGGCGGCTCCAGAATGCCGATTTCATTACCCAGCGACTTCGACATTTTAGACTTTCCGTCAGTGCCCATGATGCGCGGGGTCTGCGACAGCAGCCAGTCGGGTTCAGGAAACGTCCCGCCAAAACGGCTGTTAAAGCGCCGCGCCGTACGGCGCGCCAGTTCAATGTGCTGCACCTGGTCTTCACCAACGGGCACAACCTGCGCCCGGTAGAGCAGGATGTCTGCCGCCTGCAGGAGCGGGTAGGTCAAAAGTCCGGCGTTGATATTTTCACGGTGCTGCTGGGATTTGTCCTTGAACTGCGTCATGCGCTCAAGGTCGCCGATCGGAGTCAGGCAGTTGAAAATCCAGGCGAGTTCGGTGTGTTCCCTGACATGCGACTGCACAAAGAGCGTGCAGCGCTCGGGCGTTGTTCCGCAGGCGATCAGCGTGTTGGCAGCCCGCAGAATAGCCTGCTGAAAAGCCTCCGGGTCCTGCTGCACCGTGATGGCGTGATAGTCCACCACGCAGAAAATACAGTCGTAGTCTTTTGTCAGGCTGACCCAGTTCTTAATCGCCCCGACGTAATTTCCCAGATGAATGATGCCGGTCGGCTGAATGCCGCTGAAGACACGTTTTCGTTCCATGCTGTATTAATGCTTCCCCTTAAAAAAGTGGCGGAAGTGCATGGGAATCGAACCCACCGAAGACGCTTCTCACGCCTTCCACTGGATTTGAAGTCCAGGAGGCCCACCAGTGACCTTTCCACTTCCAGCGTACAATCCCCCACACTATACTGCGTTTTAGCAGGCCCGTCAATTGCGGTTTTATTATCCTGATTGAAAAGGGGTGCATGAAAAAAAGATGACTTGCGCGCGATCATGGATTATAGATATAGGTGAAAAGAACGGTCGCCCGAAATTCAAGCATCCGGCATAACAACCGGGCCGCAGAGCACCCTGTGACCACCGGCTGCACGCGCGCTGCCGTCGCAACCCGGACGCCGGCATGCCGGCAACCGCCCGCACTTTAAAGAAAGTCCGCATATGAAAACCTACGATTTCAAATGGTCAGACCTGGGCGACACGGAACAGGGGCGCCCGAACCTGGGCACTGAAGCCCCGGTGGCAATATATCGCCTCATGCAGTTTACCTTGAAGGACGTCCTGTCCAGGCAGCTGGGGCTTGAAAAAACCTGCGAATTACTCGCCCGGGCCGGAGAACTTGCGGGACGCGAGTTCTGCCGCAATGTCCTGAACACCCGCCTGCCGCTCGCCGCGTTCATCGCTGATTTTGAAAAAAAACTCATCGACCTGAAAATCGGCATCCTGCGCGTGGAATCCGCAGACATGCAAACCCTGCATTTTACCGTAACAGTCGCGGAGGACCTCGACTGCTCAGGCCTGCCGGTGCTCGGGGGAGCCGTATGCAACTATGACGAAGGCTTTATCGCCGGCATTTTCAAGGAATTCACCGGCCGGGACTTCACCGTCAGGGAAACCGACTGCTGGGCCATGGGCGACAGAACCTGCCGTTTCGACATCAGGCCATCCGGAGGATGACGTGGACGCCCGTGAACTTTTGCGCGTCTTAGACGAGTGTATCGGGCGCTGCCTCGCATGCGACGGCAGCGCCTGTGCCGTCGAAGAACGGTTCGCTGAAGCATGCGAAGACCCGGCATTGCGCGACACGGCCGCACGCCTGCAACAATTTTTCACTCTGTTCGGTGAATCCTGCCGGTTTGCCCGTGATATCTCTGAAGGCCGCCTCGATACCGACATCAGCCGCGAAAACACCCTTGCCATGCCGCTCAAGGCCCTGCAGTCGAGCCTGCGCAACCTTACCTGGCAGACCCGCAGGATAGCCGACGGAGACCTCAGCCAGAAAGTGTACTTTCTTGGCGAGTTCTCCGACGCATTCAACCGCATGACCGCTTCACTGGCCGAAAAGGCCGCGCTTGAACACCGTCTTCAGACCATCACCGACACCCTGCACGAAGGCCTGCTGCTCCTGGATGAGCGCGGCGTGCTTACCTACATGAACCCTGAAGCCGTCCGCCTGATAGGATGCAACCTGTCTGCATTCGGTTCGCAGACATTCTGCGATGCGCTCCGGGACCGGAACGGCGCCAGGCTGTGCCCCGGTCCTGAACGATGCGCATTGGGCGCTGCAATTCGCGACGGCCGGGAATACAAAAACGACGACTCAACCATGCTGTGCATGGACGGACAGCAGCTGCCGGTATCGATCGTATGCCGGCCCGTTATTGACAGTCACGGAGCATTTCACGGAACCGTCATTGCATTCAGTGACATCAGCGAACGCAAACGTTCGGAAGAAAACCTGCGCACGAGCGAGGAGAAATTCAGCGGCATCCTGAACGCGATCGATGATGCCGTTATGTCGTATTCCTTGAAAGACGACCGCTTCATCTATTTGAGCCCCTCCAC
>CAIRTM010000046.1 GCA_903881505.1 uncultured delta proteobacterium
CGATTGACAACCAGGCGTAGCGGGTGAGAGCGGAACGGCTCATGGATGCATGTATCCTTTTATACTGACCGGTGCCGGAAGATGTACCACAGGCGCTGATAAAAAAATATCCTAAAAATCATCTGGGTGCAGGTCACCCTAGGTGTCTTTAATCAAATAATTTGATTTGGTCAAGCCTTTGATTATCGCTCTCTTGGTGCCGTATGTATTTCCTAACCTGATCATCATCTCTTCTGCGCGTGGTCACAAAGCACTCGCGCGGCCAGAAATTCTCGCCTGTAAAATTTTTTCCGCTGCCTTTTTCGGGCAGATACTGTATTTCTGTTTTCATGACACCGTATTGCAGCCTTAGCCGTAACTGTTCCAAAGAACACCGCTCCATCTACTCATCATCTGAACATGCCCTTTATATTCTTCCAATAGATACGTGCGTGAATCACCATTAAAGCTGAAAAAGCATACCCGACAAATGCATGCAGTCCCTCAAACTCTGCGATACCAGAAATCGCAGCCAGGCCGAATGCTGACAAGAAAGTTATATTATAAATTCTTCTGTTGTTTTCACTCAAACCATTTAAGACCGTCATATTTCCTCCATCAAAGTTATCCAGATTTTTTCACATAGAAAAAATACGCCCGCTGTGCACAGACGCTCAGGGCATATTAAAAAAACAAGGCCACCATGACGCACTGCGAAGATGCATCAGGAGTTCAGCGCCGAAGGGCAACAGTCCGGCCAGCCAGAGCCGCCGGGCTTCCAGCCTCATTGCCTTCAGGTTGACCACCACGGAATCGGACGACGCATAGTTTCGCGCGATTGGGATAATTCTGGGCGTCCTGAGTATATAATCGCAAAAGCGGTCCTTAAAAATTTTCATCAACACTTTTTCTTCGGCCGGGATAATCCTTTTAAGATAAACAACAGCAACCACCATGACCACTCCCAGAAGCAGCAGACTTTTTAAAAAAAATGCCGTGGCAAGGCCAAAGCATAAGCTGCCCAGATAAAGAGGATTGCGGCATATCGAGTACGGCCCCTGATCCTGCAATTGTTTATCTTTGCGACTGCCGATATACATCGTTGCCCAAATTCGCGATGTCAGGTACAGCATAAAACAGAGCCATCCCAGCAGTGTCATGAAAACATCAAGCGACGTATCTTCGCCAAGCCTTGGTTTGCTGAATACAGCCCCTGTAACTGCCGGGACAAAAAACAGCACGCCCATCCAGCCGCGATACCTAAACCAGAACGATTCCTTGACCTTCATGGAAATACTCTCCACTCTTGCTCTGCTATTAATGCCTCACAGTGATTGATGAATATATTCTCTTTTTACCATCGCCACATAGGGCAGCATTTTCCTTCCCGCTGTCCCAAGTGCTGCACGCGCTATTGAACCGATGCATAGCTGAATGCTTTCTTAATATAAACAGTTTTTAAAAAAACAAGGGGAGGAGCCGTAATCATGGCATCTGCAAAGAGGGGAGTGTGATGCATGTTCCATGATTCCGGCCGGAGAGGTAGTACTATGAAATTTAGCGTTGCTTTTCATGGGTGTGTTTTCTCAGGCGCATACCGGAATGCTTGCTTTTTTTTGCTTTGGGCGAAACCGGCAACAGGTAGCGGCATTTCAGCAGCGTCTTTTGCCAAAAGCCCACAGTAGCGCTGCGGCGCTGCGCAATCATCTGATCGATGTGCTGCGCGATATCAAAATAGACCCTGCGGCTGTAACTGCAGATAGTATGGGTATGGTCGTTTGCAGATTGAGCAAACTGCCGCACATCGCAGAGAGCAGCATGGGGCATGCGTGCCAGCACTTCATCAAGGGCCTTGTTCATGTCGCGGTGACGAAGCCATCTATCGTGCTCGGCCGGCTGGTCGCACGCTACCTCCGAACCGTTAAGAATAATGAGCAATCGGTCGCTGTCGATCTGATCGCAAAGCCAAACCATATTCTGCTTAAAAGTCTCCGCGTCCAGAGGGCCCGTAAAGACAAAGTTGTCACGGAACCATTCCCAAAAATCATTGGGAATGCTCTGTTTTTGGCTCAGACTGGCAGGATATTGCCCTGTACTCTGATTCGTGAGGTCCTCAGTGTAGTCGCCAAAAGCAATGCTAAAGTCGGAATTGCGATAACGGTAAAGACCTTGTGTATAATTGTCGAGTACGCTGTAAATATACACGTCGTGGCTGTTCGTGAAAAAATTTGTTCTGAAAGCCGACCGGTCAAAGAAATACAGCCTGTCGATGATCGGCCCGTAGTTGGTCAGCGTATGAAGATTGCACCGTTTCAGAATTTCCGTGTGAGAAGCATTCATCCGGTAGCCGGCGCCAGAGAGATCGCTCAACTCGAAGTCAAAGTGCGGACTCATCAGCAAATAATTTTGAACCTGCAGAAGATCGCAGCTGACTCTGGACATGACACGCAGGGGCTTGCGTCGGATTTTAGCCTCCCTGTTCACGGAGGCAACTTCCGTGGCTTTTTCCGTAATCCAACTGCAGGGTCGGTCTGGCGAAAGCTGAACGGCAACCGGGCCCACAATATTGATATTTGGCAACCCGAGTTTTTTGTACACCCAGTTTTCTACTCCCATGTTCATGATTCTGCGGGAAAACAGGAAGTGCTCGAGCATGCCGTTTTTCAGGGCGTAAAAGCCGCTGACACCGTAGTCGTCATACGTGTCCTGCACCCGAATAAAGCCAGTTTCAGTGTCGGGTTCGCGCACCACACCTTCAAGTTCCCGAAGTGTCAGCCAACGCTTAGTATAGTTGAGATGGTTGGTGCGGTTAATGAGGTCAAGAATCCTGTCGAGTTCAGCCGCGCAGTCATGATGTAAACGGACAGTAATGCCGCAGCTTCGCAGGAACTGCTCGTTGCC
The DNA here is from genome assembly GCA_903881505.1 of uncultured delta proteobacterium. Classification (GTDB taxonomy): domain Bacteria; phylum Desulfobacterota; class WTBG01; order CAIYCZ01; family CAIRTM01; genus CAIRTM01. Next base: position 2,881 of record CAIRTM010000046.1, read on the forward strand.
GCACTGCGCGCGTGCATGGCCGGCATGCTTCTGCTCAAGCAGTTTATAGTACCCGAGCCGCGACAGGTTTTGGTCGGTCATGCCGACGCACACGTCAAGGCTGAGAAGACCGGAAAGTATTTCAGGCGACGATGTCTGTATACCCGGGCTGTAAAACTGCGCCTCGCTGAGGTTTAGCTGATGTTCGTCGATAAAAAGCACATTTTGTGGCTGTAGATGCATATCAGCGATCAGATCCGCCACCAAAGTGCCCTTGGGCTGATACGCTATTTTCGGGAACACAAACCAGTCCCAGATGCCATGTTGTATCAGTTTCCGCTTCACGTCATCAAAGTTGTTTTTTGAGCAGATGGCACTCATGATGCCACGCCGGGCCAGCTCTATAACTGCATCGTGGTTGTGCTGTACGTAGTGTATCGCGCCTTCCGAGAGCGTCCCTTTCCAGAAGGTGTCATCAAGGTCCCAAATGACAAGCTTTACGGGTTGCATTCGCAGGCCTGTTCTTGATCGAGATAATCGGTATTTGTACTGCCTTGCAGTATAACGGCGAATAATTACGGGACTATCACAGGAGTATTAAAAAATACTAATTTCGGATGGTTTATGCGATATGCGGAAACAGGAGGGTAACGGTTGTGCCGCGGCCCGGAGCGCTGTGTATGTCTACCGTACCGGCGTGCAGATCCATAATTGATTTGACAATGGCAAGCCCAAGTCCCGATCCTGTCGCATCCAGGGTGCGCGCTGACTCGGCCCGAAAAAAACGATTGAAAATATTGTGGATGTCATCAGGATGAATGCCGATGCCCGTATCGGAAACGGCAATAATGGCATTCTTGTGGGCGTCCTGAACAATGCTAATCTCGACTGATCCACCATCGGTGGTGTAGCGCAGGGCATTGGACAGCACATTGCTGAGTGCCCGTCGCAACAACAGCTGATCGGCTGTAACTGCTGCGTTTCCCTCGATGGCAAGCGTGATATTGTTTTCATGAAACAGCTCAATAAAATAATCGGCAACGGTATGCGTTTCCGCTGCGGCATCAAGCTTTGCGCGTTCGACCTTAATGTCAGTACTTTCGGCTTTGGCAAGAAACAACAGGCTTTCTATCATATGCCCCAACCGCGAAAACTCTTCGAGGCTCGATTCGATATTCTGCTGATACTGCAGTGGTGTTCTGGGTTTTGCAAGCATCACCTCGGCTTCACCGATCAGGTTGTTGATGGGGGTGCGCAACTCATGGGCAAGATCAGCCGAATAATGAGACAGCCGCACAAAGGACTCCTGCAGCCGATCAAGCATGCCGTCAAAGGCTGTCGCCAGGCTGGTCAATTCCCGGGGCCACTGATCAGGGTTTACCCTCGCATTGAGCTGGGTCGCTTTGATCCTCTGAATTACCGCGGTGATGCGCGCCAGAGGGCGCATGGCCCTGCGCGCCAGCACCATACCGGCAACTGCTGAAATGAGAATGCCGACCAGAAGAACTCCCTCGGCCATAAAACGATAACGGCGCACAATGCCGGCTTCACGGGACACGTCAAGCGCTGCCTGGATGACATAACGGCTGTCGGAGCCCGCCAATGTTGACAGCAGCAGGTAGGCTCGGTCTTTGGATAGCTTTTTTTTAGTAATCTCAGGCGTTGACCCTGGGTCTGCGGCAATGCCTTCAAAAAGTGCCTGCGGGGGACTCTCTCCTGTAGTGCTTGTCTGAGCATATGTCCCGCCATTCGCTTCAAGCACAACAATATGATATCTTAAAAACTGAAGATCGGAGCCTTTGTGAATTTCATTTGCCACCATTCCACGGTCGACCATATCACGGTTAAGAAGCGCTTGGATGCGCATAACTTTTTCCCGAAGAAAAAGCATATCCTCTTCCTCAAGGCTTTTGAGCAGCGAATAATACAGTGCGCTGATGGTCACGGCGAGAATGGAAAATGTGATAAGGGTATATGTTACTGTCAGGCGGTTCGTGATAGAAATGGTCGGCCGGGATGACTTATTCCTCGCGCTGTTCCAGAACATAGCCGACTCCGCGAATGGTGTGAATGAGCTTAACAGAGTACGGATCATCTGTTTTAGCCCTGATACGGCGTATGACAACATCAACGACATGAGGGCTGCTGTCGAAGTTTATGTCCCATATGTGCTCGGCGATCATCGTGCGAGAAAGCACCTGACCCGCACGCTGTGCAAGCAGGCTCAGGAGCGAAAATTCCTTTTTCGTGAGCTCGACAATATGGCCCGCGCGCGTAACACGGTGGGAGAGCAGGTCGACTTCAAGGTCGGCAATGATGATCCGGTCCTGCTGCTGCATAGGGCCGCGCCTTCTGATGACATGAATGCGGGCCAACAGTTCGGAGAACGCAAACGGCTTTATTAAATAGTCGTCGGCCCCGAGATGCAGTCCCTTGACCCTGTCGTCCACCCGGTCGCGTGCCGTGAGAAAAATGACAGGGGTCTGCTTTTTCCCTTTTCTGAACTCCGAAAGAAGGGCCCAGCCGTCCATGCCCGGCAGCATGACATCAAGAATCACCAGATCATAATCGATACCCAGAGCCATACTGAGCCCATCGCAGCCGTTGTGCATAACATCCACGGCAAAGCCGTTTTCCGTCAGGCCTCGCTTCAGGAACTGTGCTGTTTTGATTTCGTCTTCAATGACAAGAATACGCATAGCAAAAATTCACCGGATCGTGCTCTCAACACGTCTATTGGTTTGCCAGCCCCGGCACGTTTAATCGCGAGGGCAATCAGGGCGCGAACGGTACGCTTCATCTGAATATATCAGTTGAACATCTCATTTTCATTACAAAACTCTTGAAAAATTTAAAAACAGGCATATAGGCACGCATTCTCCCAAAAGTCTGCGCAACCACGCCACCACGTTCCGATCGACAGATTCTTTAAATTTTTTAATGTTTGTGAAACACAACTGTAACCTGCAGGAAGTAGTATACCATACAATGCATTACACGCGGCCATTGCAAGGCAATCTCATGGCCGTGACGGAGGCCACAGGCAATAAACGGTGCAACGGAACTTGTAACAGGAGAATCTCCATGAAAAGAACCATTTTCATCGGCCTTTCAGGCATTCTTTATTTTGCCGTTTCGCTGGCGCTGTTCATGCCGTTTCGCATGAAGCCCATCGAAAACTACAATCTCTTTGCGCTGCCGCTGTTTGCCGCCGCTTTTCTGTTTCTTTTGTACAAAGCCTGCACGGTTAAAAAGGACACACGGGGGTATTTGTACGGCTATTTCGCAGGTATACTCATGTGGCAGCTTCTCGGCGAAACAGCCTCACTGAAAGTACCGGCCGGCGCGATCCTGCAGTTCAGCGATATGAACATCAAGCTGCTTGGCGGGTATTTCTATGCCTTGGCGGGCTGGACGCTTTTATATATGCTCTGGAAGCTCAAGATGCTCAACAGCCGCGCGGCCTATGCTTTTGTGATTTTTCTTGGGATATGGTCGTTTGAGCTCTACATGGACAACTATTCCTCCCGCCTGCCGCTGTATATGATGGGCATGGTTGCCAATGCCATCATGGTCGTTTCTCTCGTCGCAACCATCGTGGTTCTGGTCATGGCAAAGCGCACAACAAGCATTGAGCGCAAAACAGTACTTGGTGGCGTTTTTTATATTATCCTTAATATCCTGCTGTCGGCCTCCGGCCCGTGGAAGCTGCCCCAAAGCTTTTATCTCAAATATGAAATTCCGGCGCTTCAGCAGGAGCTTATAGATACCCAGCGTGAGCTCGACCATATCAGGCAGCTGCAAATGCAGATGATTTATTTGAAATAACCCCTTTTTTCTTACACATAGCGAAAGGATCCATCCATGAAACAATCCGTAAAAATGCTGCTGGTGCTCATTGCTGTTGCCGGTCTCTGGCTGCGGCCTGCAGTTTGTCAGGCCGAAACAAAAAAAGGCTTGCTGATATATGATTCCAACTACAGCTCGACCGCAGAGGTTGCCTACTGGCTCAAGGCCATCATAGGCAACGAGCAACCGTTGGACGTTAAAAAAATCGATCAGGTCATTACCGTAAAACCGTATGATTATGTGATATTCGGCAGCTATTCAAAATGGGAGAAACCTTCGCCGCGGATTTACAAATTTATAGAATTCTGGAAGGACGAACTGGCAAAAAAACAAGTGTGCTACTTTCTGACAGGCGGAGACTGGGATGAAACCATGGTGCTCAAGGCCCCTGGCTCGCCGGTTAAAATTATCGCTGGCAGAAACTATCTGTTTGATCTGCAGGAGAAATATCCTGACATCAAGCCGGTGATCCTGGGCGGCTTCGGCGGCAGGCAGGTGCTGCCGACATTGCAGGGAACAGACGGGTTCATGATCTGGCTGCTTGAAAAACTATCTCGCGAAGGCGCACACTGGGTAGGCCTTGATATATGGGAATCGCTTGTTCCCGAGCGCGTTGAAGTATTCGGCAATGAAGTGCGCACGCAAATTTTAGGGCTCCCCCCGCTTGCGGATGTACAAAAATACCGCGGATTCTGGGATTCGCTCCAACCAGCCTCGCTGACGGATCCCACAAAAATAAAAACAACGACGCTTGTCACGGAAGACGGCGGCAAGACATGGGTTGCCAAAAGCAAGCGCCCCTACACAGTCAAGCAGAATTCCCCCAAAATCTATTACTCCCGCTCGCGCATCAAGGCCGACCTGCCCGCTGCCGTGAAGCTGCTGGAACAGTGGTCCGCAAAAGAAGGCTATGCGCTGGAGGAAAAGAAAAAAGCGTCCTATATGGTGTACTATAATGCCGTCAAAAATATCAACGGCAAGGACATGATCATCTACATCGTTGCAGCTACCATGCCAGATGATCCGGGGAATGTTCATGTTTCCTTCCGGACCTGGGACAAGCCCGACGTGCGAAAGCCAATGGAAGATGCCATTGACAAGGGCGAGCAGGTCCTGTGGGCCGATGGAAGACAAGTCACAGGACGATAAACGTCTATTAAAGGAGACAAGAGATGAATTGCCCTATTTGCAGTGTCCCGCTTGTAATGAGCGATCGTCAGGGAGTTGAAATCGACTACTGCCCTACATGCCGCGGAGTATGGCTTGACCGGGGCGAACTTGATAAAATCATCGAGCGCTCGACAGCTGAATTGCGGCCGGCGCAGTCCACCCCTGCCCCGGCTGCGCCGGAGCAGGGATACCAGAACAGCGTCTATTATGACAAACATCATGATAGTCATCATGGAGACCGCTATCACAACAAGCGCCGAAAAAGCTTTCTTGAACAATTGTTTGATTGATTCACCCGGGACAAACAGGGCTCGACAGCATTGACGGGCCTTGTCACCTTAAAAATTGACTGCAATTATGTGCTGACGTACACCATGAAACTCGACTGTCGCAAAGTTTCGATTGTTGCTTGCCATTTGTGCAAGTACCGTAAAATTCAGCCAAACCCGAGTTCTACATCAGGTTACTTCTTGCCATAATTTTGCCAAAAGCGGTTAAGTAAAGGTAAATCTCGGGAAAATAATTAGATTAGAGGATACATCACGATCAGCCTAACCACCTGAGTGTATTTACTTTTTTAAAATACCTGATTTTTAGCCGATGTGACTGTATTTACTGTCACGCCGAAGGGCGCGGGCTCGAGTCCCGTCGTCCCCGCCAGTTTTATCAAGCACTTAGCTCGCAGGGCTAAGTGCTTTTCATTTCTGGTTGCGGACAGGTTGCGTTGTGCTTCAGGCCGGCGCATAATTATTAATGTTGTTTCACAGATAATCAATATAAATACCTAAAATAAGTTTTAATTTTATACTAAGGATTACTTTTTCTTCAGCTATTACAAAAGCCCGGAATCAATGAGATTCCGGGCCTAATGTATTGTGCCGCAACGGCACTGTGCGCTTCCCGACTCCCCGATCCCGCAGGGCTGGCGTAACGTCTGCGTCTGTGATAATCTGGCTACCGTCAAAAAACGGCGCACTATCAGCGAAACACCGATGCCAAGGAATACCGGCCCATGGACAATATCGCAGGCATCATAACCATAAACCTGGCGCTGGCGTGTTATTCCATCGGCGTATGGAGCGAGAGGATATCGGCACAGTTGAAACCCTGGCATGTGGTGTTCTTCTGGTTCGGGATCGTATTCGACACCTGGGGCACCGGGCTGATGTTCGCCGGCGCGGACGGGATGACCTATGACGTACACGGCCTGAGCGGCGTTCTGGCCATCGTGCTCATGCTGATCCACGGGGTCTGGGCCACCGCGGTACTTCTCAGGAAGGATGAAAACCTGATCGCGAACTTCCACAAGTTCAGCGTCACGGTCTGGCTCATCTGGCTTATTCCCTACCTGAGCCCCATGCTGCTCATGGTGGCCGCACGGGCATAGCCGTTCATACACCACAACTTTAAAAAAGGGACGCAGCAGCACCGCGTCCCTTTTTTTGCATTTCCCTCTATGGCACTGAGTTCGTCAGCGTCCGCGAGCGCACGGCGCGCAGCACCTAGCGGGCGCCATCGCCGCGCAGATCAGGCACGTCGATGCCGGGCCTCAGATTGGGCCCCTTCTCATACGGCGCACCGGGAACGTAGGGCGCCGGGTCGGGCCGGCCGAGTTTCTTCAGCCGCTCCGCTTCGTGCCACAGCTCGATGTAGCGTATCTTGGTTTCATGCGCGCCGTGCCACCAGGCGTAATCGGGCCCCATCATGGCCGCGCCGATGCGCATGCGCCGGCCCTCGTGATGCCACAGGTACCAGTACAGCCATTCGGCCTTTTCGTCAAAGGGCCTGGGCGTAAGCAGCTTTTTCTCCTTCAGCTCATCCATGATCTTTTTCGCGGGCCTGAAGTAGTTCTCCGTGTAGTCAGCGACCACATGGTCGAACTTTTCAAAAAACGCGTCGGCATGGCGCGACACGTGGCACTGCATGCACACGGCCCGCATGGCCTCGCGGTTCTTCTTCGCGACCTCGGGCTGGGGCGTGTGGTTGATCTTGTCCTTCTGCACAGTCGACTCGGGCGCCTGCAGCTCCCAGTACAGCCGCGAGCCGATATCATGCGTTGCAGGGATGATCTCTTTGCCGGTGGCATTGTCCCGTACGGGGCCCATGTGGCAGGTGTAGCAGGTGGGCGCCCATTTCTCGCCGGCAGCGTGCAGCTTGCCGTGTTTTGACTCCTCATAGATTTCGATCTGCGGATGATCGGGTCCGAGATGGCAGCGGCCGCAGGTGGTGGGGTTTTTGGCCTCATCAAGTGAGAAGCGGTGATGCGAATGGCACACCGTGCAGGTGCCGAGGCTGCCGTCGGGATTGAGGCGGCCTACGCCGTTGTTGGGCCAGTTTATCCAGTCGGTCGTGTCCTTGACGATCGAGCCGTGGCACATGTAGCAGCCGATCGCGCGCTCGGGATCGCTGTTGGCGCCCTTGACCGTCCAGGGGTCCTCCAGCACGTTGACGAAAAAATGCAGCGTGGCGGCATGCTTGGTGCCTTTCTGCTGGGAAACCTCGTCCTCATGACAGTTCGCGCAGACCGCGGGCGACACGACAACCGCGACTTTTTCCGGGCAGCGGTCGCTGACGATCGTTTTGGTTATTCCCGGATCGTGGCAGGCAAGGCAGCCGATCTCGTTCTGGCCGTGTTTGCTGCCGCGCCACTGCTCAACCACCATGGGAGAGCTTTTTTCATGGCATGACAGGCAGTTTTCCTCCTGGGCGGCCGCACGGACCGGCAGCACAGCAAGGCAGCAGATGAGCATAGGCACGCGTGTGTTCATACATTCCTCCTCCCGCTCAATTTTTGTTGTGAACCCGGACAGCGGCCGGGCGGAAGCACTGCCTTCACCCGGAAGCCGGCGGCCTTCTGAAAAACATCGGCAGAAAACCGTTCCACAATACAACATTTCAGCGCGATGGCGAAACTATAGGGAGGATGCCGGCAGCTGTCAAGAAAACAATGATCCTGCCGGACAGAAGCGGTATCAGACAGTAACCCGCGCACTATCCTTAGAGGGTGCAGGCGCCCCTTGGGTTGCGAACCGGCCATACCGGGCCGGTCATTGCCTGCGGCAGACGTTTCACGGCATCTTTTTTTAAACCCGCGCGTTGCCAGGGACCGCGGGCAAAAAAAGGCGCTGGCCGGATGCCAGCGCCCGTGAACAGCGCACACCTTCTTGTCGGTCTTATTTGTAGGTCACCCGGTATTTCTTTTTTAAACTCTCCACATATTTTTCATAGGCTTCGCGCTGCTTTGACTGCTGCAGCCTGCGCTCTATTTTGGGCTTTGCAGACTCCAGGCTTTCCTCGGTACGCGGCTGCCGGTCATCAAGACGGACGATGAAAAAGCCGAACTCGGTTTCAATCACATCGCTTATTTCGCCCTGCTTGAGGGCAAACGCGGCTTCCTCGAATTTTTTGCCGTAGATGCGCTCGCGCCGCCCCTCGGCAAAAAAGCCGGTCACCCCGCCGCGGCGCTGCGTGCGCTGGTCCTCGGAGACTTCCTTGGCGACGCCCGCGAAATCAGCTCCCTTTTGAAGGCGTTTGAGCGTTTCCCGGGCAAGCTTGCTCTTTTGCTTTTTTACATCAGGGGATGCCGAAGCGCCTGCTGCGAACATGATCACACTGGCGTTGATCTGCTCGGGCCGCACAAAATCTTTTTTGTTGGCTTCGTAATAGGCTGCAATGTCCGCTCCGGAAACCGCGACATCGCCGGACACCTGCTGACGGGTCAGTTCCTGAACGATAATATTATCGGCCGCCTCCTTGATGCGCTTGGCGACATCAGGCTGCCTGTCGATGCCCAGCTGCCGCGCTTCCTGCGACATCAGGCTGATCAGCACGACCTGATCGAGCAGCTGGCGGCGCCCGGCATCGGTTTCAAAACGGCTGCGTATCTGCGGCGGCAGCATCGCGGTCCTGGCATCGAGGTCGGACTGGGTGATGCTCTCCGTGCCGACCGTGACCAGTACGTTCGAAGCGGCGCCCTCGGCGCGCACCGCTGCCGGCAAAGCCGCGCACGCGGCAATCATCATGCATCCGCACACCAGCGTATTCATCCTGTATTTCATAGTCAGCTCCTCGTTCGTGATCAAAAACGGCAACACGCAATCCATCCGCCGCCGCAGTTATTCCCAGGCCTCGTCGCACAGCATGCCGTCGCAGACCTTGCGCGTACCGCCCTCCAGATACACCTGGCCGAAGGGGGAGCGGGGGGATTCGGCATCCACCCGCAGCTGTTCGCCGCCCCGGGTCTGCAGATCCACCGGCAGCACGACCCGGCCCAGCGCCGCGGCAATCAGCGCGGATGCGACCGATCCGGTCCCGCAGGCAAGCGTTTCCGCCTCGACGCCGCGCTCGTACGTGCGAATATGTAGCATATTGCCGGCGGCCTGTGAAACAAAATTTACATTGGTTCCGCGCGGCGCAAAACGCGCGTGATAGCGCAGCGTGCGGCCCAGTGTTTCAACCGGAGCGTTTTCAAGGTCATCGACAAACAGCACCGCATGCGGCACGCCCGTGTTGAGACAGTGCAGTTCCAGGTCCCGGCCGTCGACCGCAAGCCTGATCCCCGTTTCAAGCCCGGCGGGCGAGGAAAGCCCGACACGCACCCGGCTTCCGGCGACCTGCGCGCGTATGACGCCGGCGCGGGTTTCAAAAGCAAGCTCCGGCCCGGCAATGCCCTTTTCAACGGCGAACCGCGCGGCGCAGCGCGCCCCGTTGCCGCACATCTCGGCCTCGCTGCCGTCGGCATTGAAAAAACGCCAGGCAAAATCACACGCCCCTGACGGCTCGATGCATATCAGCCCGTCAGCGCCGAGCGAAACCATGCGCCGGCAGACCGCGGTTACGAACGCAGGCTGTTTCACCGCATCATAGGCGCCGGACATGTTGTTGATCAGAATAAAGTCATTGCCGGTGCCGTTCATCTTGGTAAAGGGAATTTCATGCATACCGATAGTCTTTCAGAAAGTCATCCCAGACAGCCGGGTATCATTTCGCAGCGCACCAGGTCGTCGAATGTTTCCCGGCGCCGGATGACATGGTACTCCGATCCGTCGACCAGAACCTCGGCCGCGCGCAGGCGCGAGTTGTAGTTTGACGCCATGCTGAACCCGTAGGCGCCGGCGCTCATCACCGCCAGCAGGTCTCCCTGGGAGGGCCGGTTCATCTCGCGGTCGTGCGCCAGAAAATCACCGCTTTCGCAGATCGGCCCCACGATGTCGGCCCTGACAACAGGGCCGTGCTGCTGCCTGACGGCCGTCAGCGTATGATGGGCGTCATAGAGGCTGGGGCGGATCAAATCGTTCATGGCCGCATCGACGATGACGAACTCTTTGAGTTCCGTCTGCTTGGTATAGAGCACCCGCGTTACCATGCAGCCGGCATTGCCGACCAGGCAGCGTCCGGGCTCAAGAATCAGGGTGCAGTCAAGATCCCCCAGTTCGCTTATGACCGCGGCGGCGTACTGGTCGGGCGCAGGCGGCTCTTCGCGGTTGTACGTGATGCCGAGGCCGCCGCCCAGATCGACATACCGGACCGCGATGCCCAGGGCGCGCAGGCGCTGCACAAAGGCCTTGATGCGGCTGAGCGCATCGACAAACGGGGTAACCGAGGTAATCTGCGAGCCGATATGGCAATCGATGCCGGCGACCTCGATTGCGGGCATGGCGGCCGCGCGCTCATATACCTCAAAGGCATCATCGATGCTCACGCCGAACTTATTTTTTTTCAACCCGGTTGAAATATAGGGGTGCGTCTGGGGATCGACATCGGGGTTGACGCGCAGCGCGATGCGCGCCCGCGCGCCCTTTTCAGAAGCAGCCCGGCTTATCAGTTCAAGCTCCTGGGCCGACTCTACATTGAACATCAGAATGCCGCTCTCAAGCGCACGCTCGATCTCGGCCCGGGTTTTACCCACGCCGGAATACACGATTTTCTCCGGCGCTATGCCGGCCTTAAGCGCCCGCATGATCTCGCCGCCGGAGACGACATCGACACCGCTGCCCAGGCGGCCGAACAGCCGCAGGACGGCGATGTTCGAGTTGGCCTTGACCGAATAGCAGGTCAGGTGCCTGACCGCGGCAAAGGCATCGTCGAAAGCCTTGAAATGGCGCTCAAGCGTGGCGCGGCTGTACACGTACAGGGGCGTTCCTTCCCGGGCGGCAATCCGGGCAAGCGGCACCGATTCACAGTACAGTTCATCGTCGTGAAAAGAAAAATGATTCATGCTGCGGCTCCCGCTGGTGTCGGTAAACAGGTTCAATCCAAAACATAATGTATATACACGGTCTCGCCGAAAGCGCTTTCATTGGCGCTCTTCGAATCATCGACCGCCGAGACCGCATACTCATAGCGCTGCCGCCTGACGGCCGTGGTGTCGACCCACGAATTTTCCGTAAGAAGGCCGGCATTGAGGCGCTTGAACTGCCCGGCCCCGGCCGTCCTCCGGTAGACATGATAGCCTGCAAATCCCTTTTCCGATTTCGCCATCCATTTCAGCAGCACGCCTTCGGGCTGCGCGATGGCGGTAAGAAAACGCGGCGGCTCCGGAGGCGTCATGTCAAGATAGGCAAGCCGTATTTCAGGTGCGCCGTCGCTCTCGAGTACGCTCTGCTCGATCCTGCGCACCGCCCGCACGCTGTAATAATAGACCGTGTCATAGGCGGGCGGTATATCCTCGAAGCGCGGCTCGGCAACCGGCGCCGCGTTCAGCGGCGCGGCGTACTCTTCCGTATCCAGCCGGCGGTAAACGTTATATCCGGCGATATCTTCAGCTGCGCGCCCGTCAGCAAGCCCGCTGACCTTCTGCCAGCCGAGCACAATCAGCCGGCCGCTGCGCTCAAGCGCAACGTCCTGCGGAGGACGGGGAGCGGCATCATAGTGAACGGCAACCGGTTCAGGCGCCGGGCCGGCAGCACCGGCTGCATTGTAGGCCTGCAAACGGTACTCATACACGGTTCCGGGCGCAACCGCGCTGTCGCGATACTGGTACATGCGCCGTTCAGGCTTTTGTCCGGACGGGCCGCGGTATTCATAATCGAAAAGAAGTTCATAGCGCCGGGGGCAGCTTCGGCAGTAATCGGCAAACGATGACTGTGCGCGGTAGATGCGGAAGCCGCCCAGATCAAGCAGATCGCTGTCATCGGTATTGTCGCGCGGCGCCTGCCACGAAAGCACTATCTCAGCCGGACGGCCGACGGCCGTGAGCTGGCGCACCTTTGACGGCCCAAGCGGAACGCCGAGAAACGGGTCGCCCTTGCGGCCGCAGCCGGAAGCGGCGCACAGCCCGCACGCGAGGCAGCAAAAAAGCACGGCGCGTGCGGCCATGCCGCCGGTAATCACACGAGCAAGAATGGCTCCCGGCCGCTGCGCGGTGCCTGTCCGGGCTGCCCCAGCTTCTGTATGCATGCGTTCCATGGCGATCTACCCGTTGATAGAAGCATTGATTTTTTTCAGTTCACGGCCGACAGTCTGCCGCCGGCGCGCAATCTGCTTCAGGGCAGCGCGCACGGCAGCGCGCACGCGCGCCGGCGCGGTTCCGCCCTCGCAGCGCCGGCTTGCCACCGATGCCTCAACCGAAAGGCACGCGGTCGCGTCAGCGCCGAATGCGGATGAGAATTTCTGCAGCGCTCTGCGGTCAAGGTCAAAAAGGTTCGTGCCGGCCTTTTCGCAATGGGCGACGATGCGGCCCACGACCTCATGGGCGCTGCGAAACGGCATACCCTGCCGGGCCACCAGATAATCGGCCAAATCGGTTGCGGTCAAAAACCCGCCGGCAGCCGCGGCCCGCATGGCATCGCGATTAAATCGCAGGCTCCCCAGCATGGGCGCGAACACCCGCAAACAGGCCTGCACGGTCGTGACCGTATCGAAGAGGCGCTCCTTGTCCTCCTGCAGGTCGCGGTTGTAGGCCAGCGGCAGGGCTTTCATCAGGGTGAGCAGGGCCATAAGGTTGCCGTACACCCGGCCGGTTTTGCCGCGCACGATCTCGGGTACGTCCGGATTTTTCTTCTGCGGCATGATGCTGCTGCCCGTGCAGAAGGCATCAGCGATCGCCACAAAATTGAACTCGGGCGTTGACCAGATGATCAGCTCCTCGCTCAAGCGGCTCAAGTGCATCATGATCAGGGCAGCTGCGCTGCTGAACTCAATGAGATGATCGCGGTCGCTGACCGTGTCCATGCTGTTGGCGGTAACGGCCGGATACCCGAGCTGACGGGCCACATAGCGCCGGTCGACCGGGTAGGGTGTGCCGGCCAGGGCCCCCGCCCCGAGCGGCAGCCGGTTCACCCGGACGTAGCATGATTCAAGGCGCTCGCAGTCGCGCGCGAACATTTCATGATAGGCCAGCAGATGATGGGCAAGCAGCACGGGCTGGGCATGCTGCATGTGGGTAAAGCCGGGCAGGACCGTGTCCATGTTCTCACCGGCCAGGCCAACAATCGCGCGGTCAAGCTCGCCCAGCAGGCCGAGCGTGTTCAATACAGCATCGCGCAGAAACAGGCTCACATCGGTTGCCACCTGGTCGTTGCGGCTGCGGGCGGTGTGCAGCTTGCCGCCCGCGGGGCCGATCTTCTCGATCAGCCGGGCCTCGATGCACATGTGAATGTCCTCGCAGCGCGGGTCAAGCGCAAGCGCGCCGGCCTCGATTTCCCGGCCGATTTCGCGCAGGGCCCGCTCGATGCGGCGGGCGTCGCGCAGCGCGATGATGCCCTGGCGGCCGAGCATGCGGCAGTGCGCGATGCTTGCGCGGATATCATAGGGCGCAAGGGCGCGGTCAAACGAGATCGACTCGGTGAACTGCTCGACCAGCGCGCTGGTCGCCCCTGAAAAACGGCCGCCCCAGGGTTTCTTATTTTTCATCGTTCTCCTCCGCGCACAGTGCCCGCATGCGCAGCCGCAGGGCGTTCAGGCGGATAAAGCCTTCGGCATCAGCCTGGCGGTAGACCGTGTCGGTCTCAAAGGTTGCCAGGTTCTCACGGTACAGGCTGAAGGGCGACTTTCTGCCCGTGACGATGCAGTTGCCCTTGTAGAGTTTTACCCGCACGGTGCCGGTTACGCGCTGCTGGGTCGCATCGATTGCGCCCTGCAGGACCTCGCGCTCGGGAGCGAACCAGTATCCGTTATAGACCATCCCCGCATAGCGCGGCATGAGGTCGTCTTTGAGGCGCATCACCTCGCGGTCAAGCGTGAGGCTCTCCATGGCGCGATGGGCGATGTGCAGGATAGTGCCGCCGGGCGTTTCATACACGCCGCGCGACTTCATGCCCACGAAGCGGTTCTCGACGATGTCGATGCGGCCGATGCCGTTGGCGCCGCCCAGTTCATTGAGCTTTTCAAACAGCGCAACCGGGCCCATGGCAACCCCGTCGAGCGCTACGGGATCGCCTTTTTCAAACCCGATCTCAAGCATGGTCGGCCGGTCGGGCGCGGCCTCGGGCGAAACGCTCAAAAGGAACATGTCATCCTGCGGCGCGCTCCAGGGATCTTCAAGCACGCCGCCCTCGAAGCTGATGTGCAGCAGGTTGCGGTCGCTTGAATAGGGCTTGGCGGCCGTCACCGGAACGGGTATGCCGTGCTCGCGGGCGTACTCGATCATCGCGGTCCGGGAGGTGAGGTTCCAGTTGGGAAGGCGCCAGGGCGCGATCACCCGGATATCGGGCTGCAGGGCGTAGAAGGTCAGCTCGAAGCGCACCTGGTCGTTGCCCTTGCCGGTTGCGCCGTGTGCCACGGCATCGGCGCCTTCGGCGCGCGCGATCTCGATCTGCTTTTTTGCAATCAGCGGCCGCGCTATCGAGGTGCCCAGCAGATACGTGCCCTCGTAGATCGCGCCGGCGCGAAACATCGGGAAAATATAGTCGCGCACGAACTCCTCGCGCACGTCCTCGACATAGGCCTTGCTCGCGCCTGTTTTCAGCGCCTTTTCGCGGATACCGTCCAGCTCGGCGCCCTGCCCCAGGTCGGCGGCGTAGGTGATCACCTCGCAGCCGTAGGTTTCCCCGAGCCACTTTAAAATCACCGACGTATCCAGTCCGCCGGAATAGGCCAGCACCACTTTTTTAATATCGCTCATTGCATTTCTCCCCTGCCCGCCGCCGGGCGGGCCGAATAATGGTTACCGCGCTCAGCGCCGGTTGTGCGTCATCAAAATTTCAAGGATCGCCTTCTGCACGTGCAGGCGGTTTTCAGCCTGGTCGAACACGGCCGAATTGGGCCCGTCCATGACAGCGTCGGTGATCTCCTCGCCGCGATGCGCGGGCAGGCAGTGCATGACTATCACGTCCTTTTTCGAAGCGGCGATGAGCCGCTCATTGACCTGGTAGCTGCTGAACGACTTGATGCGCTCGCGGTACTGCTTTTCCTGGCCCATGCTGACCCAGGTGTCGGTGCTGATCACGTCGGCATCGCGCACGGCCTCGAACGGGTCGCTGATCACGCTGATGCGCGAGGCCGCCTCGCCGCGGGCGCGGTCGAGCACGCCCCGGTCAGGCTCATGCCCGGCCGGGCAGGCAAGCGTAAGGTCAAAGCAGAGCCGCAGGGCTGCATTGATCCATGAGTGGGCGATATTGTTGCCGTCCCCGATGTAGACCGCCTTCATGCCCCGCACGGAGCCCCGGCGCTCGATCACCGTCAAAAGGTCGGCCAGAATCTGGCAGGGATGGTACATGTCGGTCAGCCCGTTGATCACCGGCACATCCGCGTCGCGGGCAAGGTCTTCGACCGTGCTCTGCGCGAACGTTCTGATCATGATGGCATCGAGATAGCGCGAGAGCACCTTGGCGGTATCGTAGATGGACTCGCCCCGGCCCAGCTGCGTATCGGTCCATCGCAGATACATCGCATGGCCGCCCAGCTGAAACATGCCGGCCTCGAACGATACGCGCGTGCGCGTGGAGGGCTTTTCGAAAATCATGCCCAGGGTTTTGCCGCGCAGCGGATGGTAGAGCTCGCCGCGCGTATGGCGCGCTTTCAAGTCGGCGGCCCGTTCAAAAATCAGGTCAAAATCAGAGGGCGTCAGATCATACAGGCACAAGAGATCTTTTTGCATGGCATCATCTCCGTAAAAAAACACACCGGTTTCTCAGCCGGCAGCCCCGAGCGCCCTGTCAAGAATCGCGCAGCACTCGTCAACCTGCGCGCGCGTGATAATCAGCGGAGGCAGAAAGCGGAGTATGCGATCGGCCGTGCAGTTGAGAATCAGGCCGTCGGCCAGGCAGCGGTCAACAACCGGCTTGCCGCTGCCCCTGAGCTCCATGCCCAGGATAAGGCCCCTGCCGCGCACGCACGCGACAGCTTCCGGGCGGCGTTTTTGAAGCTCTTCGAGCCTGTCCTGCAGATAGAGGCCCATCGCCCGGCAGTTCTCAAGCACGCCGCCGTCGAGCAGCTCGCGCATCACCGCGCAGCCGGCCGCGGTGGCGACCGGGTTGCCGCCGAAGGTGGAGGCGTGGCTGCCCGGCGTAAAGAGATCGGCAACGCGCTGCGAAGCGAGCATGGCCCCGAGCGGCAGGCCGCCGCCAAGGGCCTTGGCAAGCGTCATGATGTCGGGCGTTACGCCGAAATGCTCATGGGCGAAAAGCCGGCCGGTGCGGCCCATGCCGACCTGCACCTCGTCAAAAATCAGCAGCAGTCCGGCGCGGTCGCACAGTCCGCGCACGCGCTTCAGGTAGTCGGCGTCCGGAACATTCACGCCGCCCTCGCCCTGGATCGGCTCGAGCATGACCGCGCAGGTGCGCGCGTTCACCGCGGCCTGCAGGGCGTCGAAATCGTTGAAGGGCACGTACACGAACCCCGGCATCAGGGGGGCGAACCCTTCCTGCACCTTGGCCTGCGCGGTCGCGGCCAGCGTGGCGAACGTGCGGCCGTGGAACGAGGCCTGCATGGTGATGACCTCGCTGCGGGGCCCGCCTGCGGCGGCGTTGCCGTACCTGCGCGCAAGCTTCAGAGCAGCCTCGTTGGCTTCGGCGCCGCTGTTGCAGAAAAACACCCGGTCGGCGAACGAGTGCCGCGTGAGCTGTTCGGCCAGTTCGGCCTGCGGCGCGGTATAAAAGAAGTTGGAAACATGCACAAGGCGCTCAAGCTGCTCTGTCGCGGCCCGGACCACGGCCGGGTGGCAGTGTCCCAGGTTGCACACGGCAATGCCTGACAGGAAATCAAGGTAGCGCCGGCCCGCGTCATCCCACAGCCAGGCCCCCTCGCCGCGCACGAACGCAATCGGGAACCGGCCGTAGGTTTTAAAAATATGGGCGTCTGTCTGCTCGATACTGCGGCTCATTTCAGCGCTTCCCCGGCCTGTGCAGGCGCATGCATAATCTGTGTTCCGATACCGACATCGGTGAAAATTTCAAGCAGAACGGCATGTTCAAGCCGCCCGTCGATGATATGGGCCTTGCCCACGCCCCGCTCAAGCGCGCGGCAGCAGCACTGCACCTTGGGTATCATGCCGCCGGCAATCTCGCCCGAAGCGGTCATCTGCCGAACGTCCCGTTCGGTAAGGCTCGAGCGCAGCGCACCGCTGCCGTCCTTGACCCCCTCGACATCGGTCAGCAGAATCAGTTTCTCGGCTTTCAGGGCCGCGGCGATCGCGCCGGCGGCGGTGTCGGCGTTGATATTGTATGTTTCGCCGCTTTCACCGGCGCCCAGCGGAGCGATCACCGGGATAAAATGGTTGGCGTCAAGCGTCGTGATCACGCCGGGATTAACCGACACGATCTCGCCGACCTGGCCGATATCGATCAGTTTGCCGGGGTCATTGCGGTCGGCCACCTGCTTTTTGCGCGCGACGATCAGGCTGCCGTCCTTGCCGCTGATGCCGACCGCGCGGCCGCCGTTGGTATTGATCTGGCTGACGATCTCCTTGTTGATGGTGCCGACCAGCACCATCTCAACGACTTCGATCGTTGCGGCGTCGGTGACCCGCAGCCCGTCGACGAAATCGGAGACAACGCCCAGGCGCTCCAGCATGGCCCCGATCTGCGGACCGCCGCCGTGCACGATCACCGGCCGGATGCCGACCAGGGAGAGCATGATCACGTCCCGCGCGAAGCTCGCGCTCAGGGCCGCATCAACCATGGCATGGCCGCCGAACTTGATGACAAAGGTCTTGTTGGCGAATGTCCGGATATAGGGCAGCGCCTCCATCAGGGTCTTGGCTTTGGCGATTGCTTTCTGCATACACAGCATCCTTTATCACATGTCAGGTGCATATTGGGCTGCACGCGCCACGGGCAGCCCTGGGAAATAGCACCAACGTCTTTCATATCCAGGCTGTTCAAAAATGTTCAGATGCAAGGCGCGCGACATTGTGAGGAATGAGGCGTACTGTTTTGTACGCCGCAGTTACGAACAATGAGCGCAACGCCGCAGATGAACGTTTTTCAACAGCCTGTTAAAGAATATACCGGCTCAGGTCCTCGTCCTTTACCAGCTCATCCAGCCGTTCCGATACGGCCGCCGCGTCGATCACAACCGTTTCGCCGGTCTTTTCCGGCGCTGCGAAGGAAATCTCCTCCAGCAGCTTTTCCATGATGGTGTGCAGCCGCCTGGCGCCGATATTCTCGGTCTTTTCATTTACCAGCGTGGCGGTGGCCGCGATCTTTTCGATAGCGTCATCGGTAAAAACCAGCCTGAGCTGCTCGGTCTCCATCAGCGCCACATACTGCTTGATGAGCGCGTTCTGCGGCTCGGTCAGGATGCGGATAAAGTCATCGCGGCTGAGCGAGTCGAGCTCGACCCGGATCGGAAAGCGTCCCTGCAGCTCGGGGATCAGGTCCGAGGGCTTGGAAACATAAAAAGCGCCCGAGGCGATGAACAGGATGTGGTCGGTTTTGACCATGCCGTACTTGGTCGTGACGGTCGAGCCCTCGACGATGGGCAGCAGATCGCGCTGGACGCCCTCGCGCGAAACGTCGGGGCCGTGGCCCTGGTCGCGGCTGGCGATCTTGTCGATTTCATCGAGGAATATGATGCCGGACTGCTCCACCCGCTGCACGGCAAGACGCGTGACGCTGTCCATGTCGATCAGGCGCTGCACCTCCTCCTTGGCGATCAGTTCGCGCGCCTCGGGTATCTTGACCGTGCGCTTCTTGGTCTTTTTGGGGAACATGCCGCCGAACATGTCCTTGAGGTTGATGTCCATCTCCTCGATGCCGGCAGCGGAAAAAATCTCGACCACCGGGGCATTCTGCTGGGTCACTTCGAGCTCGACCTCGCGCCCGTCAAGTTTGCCGGCCCTGAGCAATGTGCGCAGTTTTTCGCGCGTCGAGACGCGCTCACCGGCCGGGGGAGGCGTTGAGCCGCGCACCGGGAATGCGGCGTCAGCATCCGCCGGAGCCGGAGCCGGCCGGGCCGGAACCGGCGGCAGCAGCAGGTCAAGCAGCTTTTCCTCGGCAAGCTCACAGGCGCGCTCCTGCATGCGCTCGGTTTCTTCCGCCTTCACCTGGTTTACCGCAAGCTCGGTCAGGTCGCGGATCATCGACTCGACATCCCGGCCGACATAGCCCACTTCCGTGAACTTGGACGCCTCGACCTTTAAAAACGGCGACTGCGCCAGTTTCGCCAGCCGGCGGGCGATCTCGGTCTTGCCAACGCCGGTCGGACCGATCATGATGATGTTTTTCGGGGTGATCTCATCGCGCAGCTCGTCCGCGACCTGCTGGCGCCGCCAGCGGTTGCGCAGCGCAACGGCGACGGCCCGCTTGGCCATGGCCTGGCCGATGATGAACCTGTCAAGCTCGGCAACGGTTTCACGCGGATTTAAAATCTTCATTGCTGCGGGCCGATCTCGTCAAGCGTTATCCGGGTGTTGGTATAGATGCAAATCTCGGCGGCAAGCTGCAGCGCGGCCTCGACGATTTCGCGCGCCCCGCGGTCGGTATGCCGCGCCAGCGCCCGGGCGGCGGCCAGCGCATAGGGGCCGCCGGACCCGATGGCCGCCATGTCGTCATCGGGCTCGATCACGTCGCCGTTGCCGGAGATGATCAGAAGATGCTCGCTGTCGGCAACGATCATCAGCGCCTCCAGATGGCGCAGCACTTTATCAGAACGCCAGTCCTTGGCCATTTCGACCGCGGAGCGGGTCATGTTGCCGTTATACTGCTCAAGCTTGCGCTCGAAGCGCTCAAACAGGGTGAAGGCATCGGCCGTTGCGCCGGCAAATCCGGCCAGCACCCGGTCCTGGTACAGGCGCCGGATTTTGCGCGCCCCGTGCTTGACAACGGTTGCGCCCAGCGTGACCTGGCCGTCGCCGCCAAGGCACACGCGCCCTGCCCTGCGCACCGCGACAATCGTCGTTCCATGCATGGCCGCCATGGCTGTCTCCATTACAGGCCCTCCGGAACGATTTTACTGCGCGGATGGGCCCGGTCATAGACCTGCATCAATGCATCGACATGCAGATGCGTGTATCTCTGGGTTGTTGCCAGGCTGGCATGGCCCAGAAGTTCCTGAATGCCGCGCAAATCGGCGCCCGCGTTCAAAAGATGCGTCGCAAAGCTGTGCCGGATCGCGTGCGGGCTGATCTTGTGCGCGATGCCGCAGCGCTCGATCCAGCCGTCCAGCAGCCGCGCAACGCTGCGGCCTGAAAGACGGCCGCCCCGGCTGTTCAAAAACACCGGCGCCCGGTGTGCGCCGTGAAGCCTGCAGGCCGGCTCCTGCGAGCGTGCGCAGTAGCCGGCCACGGCTGCAGCGGCCTTGCGGCCCATGGGCACGACGCGCTCCTTGCGGCCCTTGCCTCTGACGAGCACCGTGCCTGCGCGCTGATCGATATCACAGCGGTTAAGCCCGACCAGTTCACTCAGCCTGATCCCCGTGGAATACAGGAGTTCCAGCACGGCATGGTCGCGCGCATGCAGCAGCGTATCCTTCGGCACGGCATCCAGCAGCGCGAACATTTCATCAACGGTCAGGTGGCGGGGCAGCGTGCTGTCGCGCCTGGGCGCTTTGAGCATTTCAGCGGGATTGCCGCCTGCAAGCCCGTCGCGCACCAGAAACGAAAAAAACGTTTTCAGGCAGGAAAGCTTGCGCGCCTGGGTCGACTTCCTGTTGCGCCTCGCGCAGTCGGCAAGATAGGCACGCACGGCCAGGGCATCGATATCAGCGATATTCGCAAACGAACCGATATGCGTGGAGCGCAGGAATCCGGCAAAATCCTCCAGGTCCCGCAGATAGCTCCGGCACGTACAGTCGGATGCATTCCTTTCAATGCGCAGATACTTCTCAAATGCACGAATCTGGGCTGACAGCATAACCGGCCTGCAACGCCAACAAGACGGATGCGTATCCGTTTCAAAAAAAAATGAAAGCATATCGGCTTTTCGCCAAAGAATCAATCGAAAAATACATTTACTTCTTGCTAAAACAGGCAAAATTGAGTATTACTGTAGCGCACAGCGTACAGACGTTCACCCGTTTTCCCAACCGCCCTGCAGGCGTCGGGCATTGTGCCTGAATGCCGGCAGGTTGCGAAAAAAATACAAGGAAAGCCGCAGCCGATGGACACACGCCGAGAACATGCCTGTATTTATCCCGGCACCTTCGACCCCCTGACCAACGGGCACCTTGACCTGATAGAGCGCGCCCTGCATATTTTCGACCGCGTGATCGTGGCAATCGCCGTCAATCCCGACAAAAACCCGCTGTTTACCGTGGAAGAGCGCCTGGACATGATCCGCGCATCGGTTAACGACAACCCGCGCGTGACCACCGACTCGTTTGAGGGACTGCTGGTCGACTACGCCCGCGCGCAGGGTGTGCACACCGTGCTGCGCGGCATGCGCGCCGTGTCCGACTTTGAATATGAATATGAAATGACGTTCATGAACCGCAAGCTGGACCGCGAGATCGACACCATCTTCATGCTTACGGGACTGCGCTGGCTGTTTGTGCACTCAAAAACAATTAAAGCGGCCGTGAAGGCCGGCGCCGACGTGACCGGCATGGTGCCTGAAATCGTCGCCCGCAAGCTGCATGAAAAACTGCGCTGACGCGCTCTCACCGCGGCTCCGGGACACGCGCCCGGGCGCACTTCCAACAGCCTTACAGGAGCACCGCAATGAAACTTGCCAAACGCATGGAGCACATCAAACCCTCGCCGACGCTGGCCGTTTCCGCAAAAGCGGCTGCCATGAAGGCCCAGGGAATAGACGTCATCGGTTTCGGCGTCGGCGAGCCGGATTTTGATACGCCCGAGCATATCAAGCAGGCCGCTGTCGCGGCGCTTGCGGCCGGGTTCACCAAATACACACCGGTCGGCGGGACCGACGATCTCAAGCAGGCCGTCGCGGCCAAGTTCAAGCGCGACAACAGCCTGGAGTATGCCAGAAACGAACTGCTGATTTCATGCGGCGCCAAGCACAGCCTCTACAATGCATTCCAGGCACTCCTTAATGAAGGCGATGAAATCATTATACCCGCCCCCTACTGGGTCTCATACCCTGACATGGCCTATCTGGCAGGCGCCGTTCCGGTCATCATTGAAACGGGCCAGCAGGCCGGCTTCAAAGTGACGCCCGCGCAGGTGCGCGCGGCAATCACCCCCCGGACGCGGGCATTTGTATTAAACTCCCCCTCCAACCCCACCGGCTCGGCCTACAGCTCCGAGGAACTCCGGGAGCTGGCCGACGTTCTGCTCGGCACCGGCGTCATGGTGATCAGCGATGAAATTTATGAGAGCCTTGCGTATGACGGATTCACCGCAACCAGCATCGTCACGGTTGAACCCCGGCTGAAAGAACAGGCGCTTGTGGTCAACGGCGTGTCCAAGACCTACTCCATGACCGGCTGGCGCATCGGCTATGCCGCGGGCCCGGCCGGCCTGATCAGCGCAATGTGCGACATCCAGAGCCAGAGCACCTCCAATCCGACATCCATCGCCCAGAAAGCAGGCACGGCCGCCCTGAACGGGCCGCAGGACTGCATCCAGGAAATGCTGCAGGCATTCGACAGGCGCCGCCGCTATATGGTGGATCGGCTGAACGCGATCGAGGGCTTCTCGTGCTTCATGCCCAACGGCGCGTTTTATACATTTCCGACCGTTTCCGGCGTGTTCGGGAGGAAATCCGGAACAAAAGTGATCAGCGGTTCCGATGACCTGGCAGCGGCACTGCTTGAATCGGCCCGCGTCGCCGTTGTGGCCGGTTCCGCGTTCGGCGCGGATGCAAACATCCGCCTGTCCTATGCGACGTCGTTTGAAACAATCGAAAAAGGGCTCGACCGCATCGAAGCCTTCGTAAAAAATCTTATATAACCGCAGGTGACGCCCGGACGCGCGAGCGGCCCGGGAGTCCAAAAGCAGCAGCGCTGCAGGAGCACTATTTGCCATGCTACACACCATTGCACATCTGATGAGCCCGCTTGCCGTCACATCCTCTGAACTCGGATCCAACCTGGGCGGCGATATCTGGGTACTGTTTCTGTATGCCGGCCCCATGGTCAAGGGAGTTATTCTGCTCCTGCTGTCGCTGTCGGTCGTGTGCTGGGGGATTTCGCTGTTTAAATTCCTGGTGCTGAGATCGGCCCTGAACGAATCCGAATCGTTCCTGGACATATTCTGGAACAACCAGAGCCTGAGCCGAACCTACGCGGACGCCCGGCAGCTGGAGCACAGCCCGCTGGCTGAAATATTCCGCTCGGGCTATCTTGAGCTGCAGCAGATGCAGCAAAAAAGCGGCGCCGCTTCCGGTCAGCCGAAATCGGGTGAGTCGGCATCAGATTCGCCGCTTGGCCTCTACGGCCTTGGCGCAATCAAGAGGGCTCTTGACCAGGCTGCCACGGCCGAGCTGACCCGCCTGGAAAAAAACCTCGGGTTCCTGGCAACGACCGGCAGCATCGCGCCGTTTATCGGCCTGTTCGGCACGGTGTGGGGCATCATGAATTCGTTCCGCGACATCGGCCGCCAGGGATCGGCCAACCTGGCCACGGTCGCGCCCGGGATCGCCGAAGCTCTTATCGCGACCGCATTCGGCCTGGTGGCGGCCATTCCGGCGGTCGTGCTCTACAATTACTTCCTGGGCCGCATCAAAATGATGACAGCGGAGATGGACAATTTTGCATCCGAGCTGCTGAACATTATCGAGCGCTATCTTGAATCGCGCAAAAGGGCGGGCTGAGCCATGGGAATGAGCATGCCGGGCAACGGGCGGCAGCAGCGGCTGATGTCGGAAATAAACGTCACGCCATTCGTGGATGTCATGCTCGTGCTGCTGATTATTTTCATGGTGGCCGCTCCGCTGGTGCAGCACGGCGTGGACGTCGACCTGCCGCAGGCGCGCACGGCCCACATCGCGGCCCAGGAGGAAGCGCTCACGATTTCCCTCACCGGCGACAAAAAAATATTCATCAACAAAATGGAGGTCGACGTCGGCGACCTGCGGGAACGACTGGTGCGCATTTTCCAGCAGCGAAGCGATAACACCCTTTTTTTTAAAGCTGACCGCGACCTGCCCTACGGCTTCGTCGCGCAGGTTATCGCCGAAATCAAGCTGGCAGGCGTTGAAAAGCTGGGGATCATCACGACCCCGATTGAAAAAAAATGACCGCCTATCCCTCAATCCTGAAAGCGGCCCATGTCGAGCGGGGCATGCGCTGGACCATCTTCGCCTCCCTGTGCCTGCATGCGTGCCTGATTGCGGTCGTCCTGGGAAAACCTCCCGACCGGGGCACAACCATCTATTTCAACCCGGCCTACACCGTTGACCTGATCGGAACCGGCGGAGCGCCCGGCGCCCCCGGTGAGCCGGGCGGCGGCGAAGACACAGGCGCGCCCCAGGCCGCGGCCAGCGGCGCGCCTACCGGCAGGGCCGAACCCCTGTGGAAAGGGCCAAGCGCACTGCCCTCGCAGGTTAAGACGCTCGAGGACCGTACGCATACGATCGCCGAGCCCGATACAAGCCTGAAACCAGCAGCGCCTGCGGCCGCGGCAACCCCGGGCGGGTTCCGCAACCCGTCAGACACCGGCACGTCAGCAGGCCCGGGAACGCAGCCGGATGGCAAAGGCCGCCCGGCAGGAACCGGAACCGGCGGGGGGGGCGGAGGCGGTGTCGGCGGCACCGGGTACGGACTGACACCCGAGCAGGCCCGCTTCGGCCGGTACTATATGACGGTGTTCAATAAAATCCAGTCCGCCTGGGTGCTGCCGCACTATGATGAACAGACGAATCTCTCGGCTGTCGTAGAGATTACCGTGCGCCCTGACGGCCGCATCGTCAATGTTCAATTCGAGCAGAAGTCAAACAACGCGGAATTCGACCGGTCCGTCATGCGGGCGATACAAAAAGCCAATCCCCTGCCCCCGCTGCCGCCCGACATCAAGGAGCCGCTGCTCACCCTCGGCATCCGCTTCCAGTAGCGCCGGCGCCTGCATCAATAATTTTACTTACGCTGCAGCCGGATTTCTGATATATAACTCTGATTAACTATTCACAGCATCACGACCATGCATATGCACCCATCCCAACGCAGAACATCCCGCACGCGAGCGCGCTGTGCCGCAGCGCTGACTGCCGCCGTGCTGACGGCTCTCAGCCTTGCGAGTGCGGCATCCGCGAAAGTATACATCGACATCAACGCGCCGTCGTCGATGAGCGTTCCCATTATTATACCGCCGTTTCAAAACACCGGCTCAGAGCCGGACCCCGGTAAACTCGCGGCCGGCATGGCGGCCGTCATCAGCGCCGACCTTGAATTCTCAGGGCTGTTCCGTATCATCGACCCGAAACTTCTGAACGCAGAGCTTCTGCGCGGCGTGACCAGCAATGAGATCAAGTGGGACAGCCTGTCGGTCGTCGGCGCCGAAGCAGTCGTGACCGGTGTGTTTGCGGTCAGCGCCAACCGGGTCAGCGTTGAGCTGCGGCTGTTCGACGCGGTGCAGGGCCGCTTCATCATGGGCAAGAAATACAGCGGAACCCTCAACGAGCACCGCCTGATCTGCCACCGCTTCGCCAATGAAATTTTCAAAGAGCTCACCGGCGCGCCCGGCATCTTCGAAACCGGTATCGTGTTCGTCATGCAGGCCGGAGGGAACAAGGAGCTCTATTACTGCGATTACGACGGCGGCAATCCGCGCCGCCTGACCACGTTCAACTCGCTCAGCCTTTCTCCCAGCGTTTCTCCTGACGGCGCGCGGGTTGCCTTTACCTCGTATCGCGACGGCAATCCTGATCTCTACGTCATGAATCTGGCCGGCGGGAGATCTGAAAAGATCTGCAACAAAAAAGGGATCAATATCTCGCCCGACTGGTCGCCCGACGGCAGAAAAATTGCCTTGACTTTAAGCCCGAAAGACGGTAATTCAGAAATATTTACGCTTGATGTCCAGCGGCGCACGCTTGAAAGGATAACCAACCACTGGGCAACGGATGTATCGCCGTCATGGTCTCCGGACGGCCGAAGCATGGCGTTTGTTTCAAGCCGCTCCGGCAGCCCGCAGATATTCATGCAGACGCTCGCGGACCGATCCGAGCGGCGCGTTACCTTCGGCAGGGGCAGCTACAACACATCCCCGTCATGGTCGCCCCGCGGAGACCGCATAGCGTATGCGGGCCTGATAGACGGCAGCTTCAACATCCACACGATCGCCCCGGACGGATCCCAGTACCGGCAGATCACCGCCGGGCAGGGCAACAACGAGGACCCGAGCTGGTCGCCGGACGGACGATACATTACTTTCAGCTCAAACCGGACCGGCCGCAAGGAAATATACATAATGCGGGCCGACGGTACCGGACAGAAAAAAATAACAATTGGGAGCGGTGATAAAACCGATCCGGCATGGGCCCCGCTCCCGGGGAATTAATTAACAACACTTTTTCGCAAGGAGGAACCACTATGCAGCAAACGGCAAAAACTCTTCTGGTATGTCTTTTCATCGCGGCACTGATGGGCTCAGTGGCCTGTTCCAAAAAGAATCCGCCCCCGGCAGCACTGGACACCAATGCCGAGCTGCAGAATGCCGATCTCGGCGCCGGCGAATTCAGGTCACCCGCTGACATCGACCCCGCGCTGGCAGCGATCTTCAAAAACATTCTTTTCAACTACGACGAATTCTCACTGACCCCGCAGGCCCGCGCCATTCTTGACGGCATTGCCGGCTGGCTGAAAAACAATCCCGCGAAGCTTGTCCTGATTGAAGGCCACTGCGACGAGCGCGGCACCAACGAGTACAACCTTGCGCTCGGCGACCGCCGCGCCAACAGCGCCAAGACCTACCTGACGCAGCTTGGTATCGACGGCGCCCGCATCTACACCATCAGCTACGGCGAAGAGCGCCCGCTTGACCCCGGCCACAGCGAAGCCGCCTGGGTCAAAAACCGCAGAGGCGAATTCAAGATCAAATAGCACTGATCTTCTCAGGCACCACCACGCAATCTCTCAGGGCCGCCCATGGGCCCTGAGAGATTTTTTGCAATCCTCTCACGCGACAGGCCGGCCCTATGCCTACCATCTCCCCGATCACTAAAACAGCAGCCCTGATACTGTGTATCGCATGCACCTCATGCGTCAACCTGCAGCATCAGCTTGACCGGCATGACCGCGAACTGGCGCAGCTGCGCGCCGATATTGCCCGTCTCCAGGCAACCAGCCACAGCGAGATTGAACAGCTGCGCAGCGACATGCAGACACTCAGCGGATCCATTGAGGAAAACACGGTCGTTCAGCGCCGGGAGATACAGGAAATGAAGGCGCGCCTTGACACAATGACCGCTGCGGCCAGGCAGGCGCCAGCCGCCGCGGAATCCTCTGACCTCACGTCCGGCCCTGCGCCGGAAGCCCCGGCAAATACCGAGCAGGCCCAGTACGACCGGGCGCTGCAGCTGTACTATGCCCGCGAATATGAGCAGTCCCGCGCCTCGTTTCAGGCGTTCGCCGGGCAGTACCCCGGCGGCAACCTGACGCAAAACGCGCTGTTCTGGGTCGGCATGTGCCTGTTTCAGCAGAAAAAATACCAGAACTCCATTGCGGCTTTCGAGGACCTGATCAAAAAATTCCCGCAGGGCACCAAGGTGCCCGACTCCTACTACTGGCAGGCACTTGCCTTTATTGAGCTCAAAGAAACGCTCACCGCCAGGATTCTTCTTGAAACCCTGCTGCAGTCCTATCCCACGTCGGAACTGGCACCCAAGGCCCAGGCAAAATACCAGGAAATCACGCCGGAGAGCGCCCGCTGAAGAACATCGCGGCGGGCTACCTGAAATTGACTGTCACGCGCCCCTGAGTCTTGAGGCGGCAGACGATCCGCCGCGCCTCGATAAAATCAGGCTTGATTTCCAGCACCCGCCGGAAGGCTTCCAAAGCTTCGGCGCTGCGGCCGGCATTGGCATATCCGGCGCCCAGGATAAACAAAGCATTGAGATTATAGGGCTGGCGAGCGGTTACGGTTTGAAGGGCACCGATGCCTTCGTCCAGACGGCCTGTCGTAATACAGGCCCGGCCCAGCGTTGTCAAAACATCCATGCGGGCCGGACGCGCCTCCTGCGCCCGCCGGGCCAATGCACGCGCATTGGCGTTATTACCGCGCTTTTCAAATGCAACAGCACGTTTGTAATAGCCGTCGCTTTCAATGTCGTGCAGGTTAAACCGGAGCACAACGATGCCGGCGGCGGCGCAGATCAAAGCAGCCGCAGCAGCAGCGCCTCGGCGGGAAAAAACAAAAAACGCGTTTTTTTCACGGCAGTACAGCGCACTGATCATTCCCGCGCATGCAAACGCAAGCAGCGGGGTCACGGAACGCTGCAACGGAAAACCGAAGCAGGCGGTCACCAGAAAAGCGACCAGCGCGCCTGAACCCGCATACAGGATGAACTGCTCAAAGGCCGTGCGCCGCGCGTTCATGAGCCGCAGCGCCAGCAGCAGCGCACCCCCGAACAGCACAATCTGCAACGCCGTACCGGGCAGGCCGAGTTCAACCGCGGCCTGCACAAAATCATTATGAGCGCGCCTGATCTGCGTGTCCTTGCCGAATGACGGGTCCGTCTGCCAGGTATTGACGACGGAACCGTACATAGCGGCAAAGCTGCCGGCCCCATGACCGGCCAGGGGCCTTTGTTTAAAAAGTTCAAGCGCGTTCTGCCAGACTATCAGCCGGTACTGAGAGCTGTCATCAAGAGAATTTTTAACGGCCGGTTGCGTCATAAGAACAAAAACGGCAAACAAACCGAGGCCCAGCATCAACACGGAGGCCGGCGCATAGCGCTTCCATCCCGCGCGGCGCTTGAGCAGCAGCCCGGCGCTCCACAGGGCAGCGCAGACGACGGCGAGCCAGCCGGCCCGGCAGTACGTTTCATACAGCACCACCAGCCCGCCCGCGACGGCGAGCCAGCACAGCGCCGCGGCCACGGGCCTGCGCCGCAGGAAGCAGGCGGCCGACGCGCTGAACAGTATTGCCATGGACAAAAATTCACCAAGAACATTGGGATTGGCAAAAGCGGCCGATGGCACCATGACGGAAGGGATTCCCTTCAGCCCGCCGGCAAGCTGCACGAACGACACCGTCGTCACCGCCGCCCCGGACACGACGACAGACAGCGCGAAACGGCCGAGCCACGCATCAGAACGCATCCAGCCCGCGAGCCCCAGCGCGACAAGGCAACATGCGCCCCAGTGGACAGCGGCATAGAAAGCATCATAGGGGTTTGCGCTCCACGCCGTGCTCAGAAGGGCCCAGCACGCAAACGCCGCCAGCGCGCACGAGCACAGGTCGCGCGGGACGACGAGCCTGCCCGTAATCGCCGCGCGCGCCAGCCCCAGTACGCAAAAAAGAGCAGCCGCCGCCTGTATGAACGTGCGCTGCGGCAGGTCGGCAAAGTTGCTGATGCGCGCAATGAAAACCAGCGGGGCGGCAACGACAATCAGGCAGGCAAGCCAGCCGCAGCAGGCATCAAGGCGCTGCTGCCATGACGCGCCTTCAAAGCGCGCGTGCGCAGCCGGGGCTGGCTGCGGGCTGTGCTTTAGATGTTTTTTCTTCTGCTCTCCTGGCTTTTTCTGGGGGGGGCTCATACCGGAACACCTTCCTACCGGGCAGGCATGGAAATGCATGTGACGGTCCGGCGCTTTCCTCCGGGAAAATAGACTGCTCCGGATCCATACCGTACAAGCTTGCTGCCGCCGGAACCAGGCACTGTCCTGTGCAGGGAACCGTCAGCCCCGCCCAGCAGCAAAAATTCATTGCCAAACGTCCTTGCCAGTATCTGCCCCTCAAGGGCGTACGCATCCCGGACAAAAAGCCGGCCCGGATTAAACGTCCACAGCGGATTGCCGGTTTCAGGATTGACGCAATAGAGAGCGCCCGCACTGATGAGCACGCTGCCGTCACCGGTCACGGAAAAATGAACAAGGGGAAAATCGGTTGCGAGCTGCCACTGCACCTCGCCGGTTGTGATCCGGTGCGCCCGCACAAGCCCCCCGCGGCCGGCACTCACCAGATACCCCCGGGAACACGCAAGCTGGCCTCTTCCGCTGCCGATCTCACAGTGCCACAGTTCCTGCCCGCTTTCGGCATCCAGGCAGAAGACTGCCCTGTCATGGCAGAAAAAAACCCTGCCTGCGTGCACAACCGGCGCCGATTCAAGAGCACCTGTTTTCAACGACCACAGGCGTTTGCCGTTTGCGGCATCAAGGCAATAGAGAACGCCGCCTGCCTGCGCATACACCTTCCCGGCGCCGGCTGCGGGAGCGTCTGCGGCCCACTCGTTTGTCCAGAATTCCCAGAGTACGCGCCCGGTGGCGGCGTCCAGCGCATAGAGCCCCCCGCATTGGAAATACAGCCTGCCCGCATCAGCAACAGGCGCCGATGCATGCGTGCCGAAGGTTTTAAACTCCCATACCAGGCTCCCGGTGGCGATATCGAGGCAGTACACATCATCAGCGCACAGATACAGGCGCCCGGCATCGACCGCACCCCATTGCACATGGGATTTTTTTATTTGAAACTCCCAGAGGATTTCCCCGTCGCGGGAAGGAGCACAGGCGCCCGCTGCCGCTGCCAGCAGCATGAGCGCCATACATCGCATCAGCATACCACTACCGCTCCGTATCATGGCCCGACACCGGCATAGCAGCGCGGGGCAAAACCCCGCACGCGCTGGCCTGCTACGGGCTTACAATATAGCCGGCTATCCTGTCGCCCACCTGGCTGGTCGACAGGCCCATCCGGCCGGCAGCCATGCTCTTCATATCACGGCTGACAACGCTCTGGATGGCCGACTCGACCTGCAGCGCGGCCCGGTCTTCGCCCAGGACGGAGAGCAGCATCTGCATGGCCGCGACAGCGGCGATCGGGTTAATCACGTTCTGCCCCGTGTACTTGGGCGCCGAGCCGCCCATGGGCTCGAACATGGATACGCCTTCAGGATTGATATTGCCGCCGGCCGCCACGCCAACGCCGCCCTGAATCATGGCCGCAAGGTCGGTGATGATGTCGCCGAACATGTTGTCGGTCACGATCACGTCGAACCACTCGGGGTTCTTGACCATCCACATGCAGATGGCATCGACGTGCGCGTAATCGGTGCTGATGTCCGGGTACTCGGCAGCCACCTCGTTGTAGGCCCGCTGCCACAGGTCAAAGGCATAGGTGAGCACATTGGTCTTGCCGCACAGGGTAAGCTTTTTCTCCTTATTGCGCTTGCGCGTGAATTCAAAAGCGTAGCGCAGGCAGCGCTCAACACCTTTGCGCGTATTGATCGACTCCTGTATGGCGACCTCGTCGGGCGTGCCTTTTTTCAAAAAACCGCCGCCGCCGGTGTAGAGGCCCTCTGTATTTTCACGCACAACCACGAAATCGATGTCCGCAGGCCCCTTGTCCCTGATCGGCGTTTCGACCCCGGCAAACAGCTTGACCGGCCGCAGATTAATGTAGAGGTCAAGGGCAAAGCGCATGGTGAGCAGAATGCCCTTTTCAAGGATGCCCGGGGCGACATCAGGATGGCCGATCGCGCCGAGATAAACCGCGTCGAACCCGCGCAGCTCGTCCAGAACGCTTGCGGGCAGAATTTCTCCGGTGCGCTTGTAGCGCTCTCCTCCCAGATCATAGGTATGCAGGTCATACGTGAAACCATTAACGCCGGCTGCAGCCTCAAGCGCCTTGAGGCCTTCGCGCACGACTTCAGGCCCGGTGCCGTCGCCGGGAATTACCGCGATTTTGTACATGGGTTCATCCTTTCATCTAAAAGCATCCATACAGTGCCATCTCATGCACGCTCCCTAACCAGGCAGGCAGCAGGACATGCGGGCCCGCGTTCACCTGATCGTCTTTTTTTTGACATAGTTCATCAAACCGCCGGCATCGATCAGGCTGCGCATAAACGGCGGTATGGGCTGGGCGGCCAGTTCACCTGAGGCTTGGGCCAGGATAATCCTGCCGCTGTCAAGCTCAACCGTCACCGTGTCGCCTTCGGCGATTCTCCCGGCGGCCCCGGGGCATTCCAGAATCGGCAGCCCCATGTTGAAGGCATTGCGGTAAAAAATGCGCGCGAAGCTGCCCGCAATCACGCAGGCCACGCCGGCGGCCTTGAGCGCGATGGGCGCATGCTCGCGCGATGATCCGCAGCCGAAGTTCTGGCCCGCGACGATGATATCGCCGGGTCTGACCTTGTCCGGAAAATCCGGGTCAGCGTCCTCCATGCAGTGCCGGGCGAGCTCGGCCGGATCAGAGGTGTTCAGGTAGCGTGCCGGTATGATTTCATCGGTGTTGATGTTGTCGCCGAACTTCCAGACTTTTCCCGTATAGCGCATAGCGTTCCTCGCGTGTTTCATTCTGACAGTTACAGTTCATCCGGAGATCCGATCCGGCCCAGCACGGCCGAGGCCGCCGTAACGGCCGGATTGGCCAGGTATACAAAACTCCCGGGGTGGCCCATGCGGCCGACAAAATTGCGGTTGGTTGTTGCGATGGCTGTCTCACCGCGCGCCAGGATGCCCATGTGCCCCCCGAGACAGGGCCCGCAGGTCGGGGTGCTGACCACGGCTTCGGCCTCGATGAACGTTTCCAGCAATCCTTCGCGCAGGGCCTGCAGGTAAATAGCCTGCGTGGCCGGAAAGACGATCAGCCTGACCCCGGGTGCGGTTGTGCGGCCCTTCAGGACCGCTGCGGCCGTGCGCAAATCCTCGATGCGGCCGTTGGTGCATGATCCGATCACGGCCTGGTGGATCGGAACCGTGCCCACGGCGCTGACCGGGCGGGTGTTGTCGGGCGAATGCGGAAAGGCGACCTGCGGCTCGATGTCTGCGCAGCGGTAATGCTTCACGCAGCAGTAGCCGGCATCCGCGTCAGCCGCAACCGGCTTCCAGGCCTGCGCTGTGCGCCCTTTCAGATATGACTCGGTAACGGCATCGGTGGCGAAAATGCCGCATTTGCCGCCGGCCTCGATGGCCATGTTGGCCATGGTCAGACGGCCGTCCATCGACAAGCGGTCGATGGCATCGCCGCCGAATTCCATGGCGCGGTACAGCGCGCCGTCAACCCCGATGTCGCCGATGATGTAGAGGATCAGGTCCTTGCCGCTGACCCAGGGCCGCAGCTCGCCGCTGAACATAAACCTCATGGTCTCCGGCACCTTGAACCAGAGCTCGCCGGCGATCATGGCGGCCGCCACGTCCGTGCTGCCCACGCCCGTTGCAAAGGCGCCCAGGGCCCCGTGCGTGCACGTGTGGCTGTCGGCGCCGATGATGATCTCGCCGGGCAGCACCAGGCCCTGCTCGGGCAGCAGCGCGTGCTCGATGCCCATGCGGCCGACTTCGAAATAATTCGCCAGCTGCTGTTCGCGGGCGAACTCGCGCAGCAGCCTGCACTGCTCGGCCGAAGCGATGTCCTTGTTCGGCGCGAAATGGTCCGGCACGAGGATAATGCGCTGCGGATCGAACACCCGTGATGCGCCTGCCTGCCGGAACTCGCGGATCGCGATCGGCGCGGTGATGTCATTTGCAAGCACGCGGTCAACGCGCGCCTCAATCAGCTGGCCCGGCACGACCCGGTCAAGCCCGGCATGCGCGGCCAGAATCTTCTCAACAATCGTCATTCCCATACATACCTCTGTCTATACAACCACCACGTTCTCACCGCCTGTGCGTCATGCTCACTGCGTCAGGCGCGGCCCGCCTGCCGGGCCGTCTTTTGAGGGCTCCTGTTCAGATATGCTCTCAGCCCACATGCCTGCCTTGAGGTCCCGGGCACGATTGAGGGCTTCCTGAAATGCCTCGCGCCTGTCGTCCGGCACTCTGTTCTCATCCACAAGAGCCAGGCCCTGCCTGATCAGCTCGATCTGAACGTCCGCCCCCGACCGGTAGTACAAAGAACCGGCCAACATATCGCCGCGCACGTCGGCGGGGCTGTACTTCACGCGCAAGGGCTCTTTCGACAGCAGCGCCATGATCCCGGCGGCGGCCTGCGCCCGCCCCTCGGCGGGCAGCCTGATGCCGGCCGGCTGGACCGTGCAGCGCCTGCCTTCTACCTCCACCACAAAAACGTCTCCGTGTTCAGGCACATCCAGCAGCATGACCGGAAAGATCGAGACATACTGTATGCGGTTCTGAAACTGCTTCGGAATAGCGCCGCCTGCATTCGTCAGATTAAGCTCGTTGTCGGGCCCGGGATAGGCATACATCTTGACGGCCGTATCAGGCCAGCCCTCGGGCTTCGCGGCAGCGGCATCAGATGCAGGCACTTCCGGATCCTGCTCCGCCACTG
The DNA here is from genome assembly GCA_903881505.1 of uncultured delta proteobacterium. GTDB lineage: Bacteria > Desulfobacterota > WTBG01 > CAIYCZ01 > CAIRTM01 > CAIRTM01. The sequence continues at coordinate 37,544 of CAIRTM010000046.1, forward strand.
CCTGCTCCTGGGCCGGGCCGTCTGGTTCAGGCGCGAGCTCCGGCTGCATTGCCGGGCCAGGCGCTGCGGGCGGCTCCGGAACGTCCACAGGGGGCCCGGCCGCAGCAGGAGCCTCTTGCAGCGGCATTTCCCGCTCCGTGCGCACCACCAGATAGTCACGGCCGCCCTTCTGCTCATAGGCGCGTGCGAGCTCATCCGCCGGGCCGCGCTCCTCAAAGCCGCCCATCCTGACACGGTACAGGATTTTACCGTTGGGCGCCTCATAGCGGGCAATATAGGGCTCAAAACCCCTGGCGCGCACCTGCCCGGCATATTTTTCAGCCGATTCGCGTGTTTCACGCACGCACAGCTGCACGGTAAAAATATACCCGGCGGCTCCGGCTGCCGGACGGGCGGCTGGCCCTGCCGGGCCTACTGCCGGTGAACCCGCTGCGCGGCCGGGCGGCGAAAGAACAACCAGGAAATCACCCTGCTCACGCTCGGTGTAGGAGCGCCCGGCCTGCTCTGCCTGCGCGCGGGTCGCATAGCTGCCGAAGCGGATCCGGTGCAGCATCTTGGCATCGCCCGGTTCAGGCTGCAGCACATAGGCCGGATAGCCTTTGCGCTGCAGATCTGCGGCAAGCGCCTGCGCGACAGAGCTCTCAGCTTTGGCAGCCACCTGCACGGTATAAAACTCGCCCGTGCTCATCTGCGCCTGCCGGGGCTGGGTGCCCTGAGCGCCGGCGGACGCAGCGGAAGCAGGCTGCACGCCGGCGGGCCCGGGAAGCCGTTCCCGGGGATTCGCGGGCTGCACGCTGGAGCCGCCAGGCGGCGCGGCCTGCACCACGAAACATTCGCGCTGTTCCCTGCGCCGGTACTCCCTGGCGGCCGCATCGGCCTCGGCGCGGTTCGCGAAACGGCCGAACCGGACCTTGTACACGACCCTGCCGCCTGATTCGGTCTGGCTTTCAAAATAGGCGTCATAGCCGTGGGCGCTCAGCCGGCTGACCACCGCCCGCGCGGCCGGCTCGAACGAAAGCGTCTCGGCCTGCACCGTATACTGCACAGCCTCTGCGGCAGCGGGCGCCGCACGGCAGCTCAGCGCCAGGAAGCACAGAACGAAAACGGCATTTTTTTTCAAAACCATGGCCTGAGCCCGAACAATGCGTTGCCGATACAGATCAAGCACTATACTATTTACAACAGGCGGCTTTCAAGCATTTTATGCGCCCGGCCGCCTGAGAGCGTGAGCGAGGCATATAAAAAACGCCGCGCAATCATAGCTGTGGCCGCGCATGCCGCTGGCCGGCAGACAGCGCATATAAACACGTTGACTTTCAGTGCAGATAGGCTACAATTTTTGAAATCTTTACACCCTGTGTATATACACGCCACCACGCAACCACGTTCGAAACACACTATTGCCATGCAGCAGGCGCGGGCTATCGTTCAGGAAATCGTTCAGGAAATCGAGCAGCGCGTTTTCGATCAGCCCCCGGATGAAACGCTGCATAAGCTTTTTGCGGATAAAAAACGCGAAATCCAGGACCGCATCGCGCTTGATTTCTCACGCGGCATACCCCATGCCCGTGTCGCCAGGATCAGGGAACTGCTGGGCAGCGAGTGCCTTGAATACCTCGACCAGAGCGGCTTCGGCCCCTTCGCCCGCAAAGGCAGGGACCGCATCGAGCGCATCTACCGGCACCTGGCCTGCGTTGCGGAAATGTACCGCTATTATGAGGCCGAAGCCGCACACTTCGCGCACAGGAACGGCTGCCTTGAAAAAATCAAAACCGAGCTGATCGAAGCCCAGATATCGCATGTCGACGAAGTGGAGCAGCTCGAAAAACGCCTGAAGACGCGGGAAATGCTGATCCGCCTGGTGCTGGAGCCCTTTGAGCAGGCCCTGTCCGAGATCATGGCCTTTCTGCAGGCAACCCAGCTCGAGGTCTTCCTCTTCGATGACGACCGGTTCCTGGCCCAGGAGCTGAAAACCGACGGTCACACATTCATCTACAACACGGGCGAAGAGAGCCTGCCGTCCCTGCCCGAAGCCGTCAGCGAACTGCGGTTCGATGAAGTGAAGGAAATCAGCCTGAATGTGCCGCTGAGCGTCGAGGACCGGCATATCGGCCATTTCCGCATAACCCGCCAGGCCGCCGAAGGCTTCGACCAGGAAGCCTGGAAAACGGACGTGACCATCGTGACCCCGGTGCTGGGACGCATCATCGAGGCCTACCGCAACAGCCATGAAACCAAGAAGATCTACATCGACGATCTTACGCAGCTCTACAACAAGCGCAAGCTCAATGACCAGATGGGCAAGCTGTTCAAACAGTTCAAGCGCGGCGACAAACAGCTCTTCATCGTCATGATGGATATCGACCGGTTCAAGTCGCTCAACGACAAGTACGGCCATCCCGTCGGCGATGAAATCCTGCGGCAGACCGCCGCGATCATAAAAGCGATGGTGCCCTACGCCTACCGCTACGGCGGCGAGGAGTTTGCCGCGATATTCTACGGATACAGCCTTGAGGAAACCGTCGATGCCGTCGAAAAACTGCGTATCCGTATCGAGCAGACACCCTACTCCATCAGCGGTCAGGATTTCCACATAACCATGTCCGCGGGTATTGCCGAATTTGAGACGCACATGAATTCGGTCATGGATGCCATCGACCATGCCGACCAGGCCCTCTACGCGAGCAAGCAGGACGGCCGCAACCGCACGACCTATTACGCCGATGTCAAGGACCGTCTGTCCGAAGACGCCTCACGGCTGCGTCAGGAAATGCTGCAGCTCAGGGACCGCCTGGAGCAGGTCCACGCCGAAAACAAGCGCCTTGCCGAACAGCTCAAAAAAACAAAAAAAAGCGCCTGATTCCCCTGCCGGCGCCGCCCGGCGGCCAAACCCCGCCCAGACGCCGCCCCGTCATCAGTACCCGCCGGACTTCGCAGGATCTGATTACGAACACCGGCGGAACCGCATGCCCGGGCGCTTGACTTGGGCGGACAAGTGCTTATATTCCCCTCTGTAAAAAATGCAGCCGGTTCACACACAACGCACTGAAAGGTAAGGGCGGCAATGTCAAAACACTCATTTGAAACCGAAGTCAACCAACTCCTGCAGCTGATCATTCATTCCCTGTACTCGCACAAGGAAATCTTCCTGCGCGAGCTCATATCAAACGCCTCCGACGCGCTCGACAAGCTCAAGCTGCTGACGCTGACCGATGACGCCTTCAAGGGCTATCAGCTGGACCCGCGCATCGATATCTCGTTTGACGACTCAGCCAAAACCCTCACGATCACCGACACGGGCATCGGCATGAGCGCCGACGACCTGATCGACCAGCTCGGCACCATCGCCCGCTCGGGCACGAAAAGCTTTATGCAGAAGCTGACCGGCGACGAGAAAAAGGACGCCAGCCTGATCGGCCAGTTCGGCGTGGGCTTTTACTCGGCCTTCATGGTTGCCGACCGCATCGAAGTCACCTCGCGCAGGGCCGGCACCGGACACGCCGCGCGCTGGGTCAGCGACGGCAAGTCCGACTATGAAATATCCGAGGCCGAGCGCGACCGTGACGGCACAACCGTGGTGCTGCACCTCAATGAAAACGGCCGCGAATACGCCAGCCGCTGGAGCGTTGAAAGCATTATCAAAAAGTACTCAAACCACATCGCCTTCCCCATCTACCTGCACTATGAGGACAGCCGCTTCGAAGGCGAAAAGGAACAGCGCACGGAGATCAAAGAGACCAGATGCGAGCAGGTGAACGCGGCGACCGCGCTGTGGAAGCGCAGCAAGAAAGAGCTCAGCGACGAGGACTACCGCGAGTTTTACAAAACCATCGCGCACGATTCCGACGACCCCATGCTGTACGTGCACACACAGGCCGAGGGCACGCTCGAATACACCACCCTTTTTTATGTTCCGCTCAAGGCGCCCTTTGACATGTATCACGCCAATTACCGCGCAGGGGTGAAGCTCTACGTGCGCCGGGTCTTCATCACCGACGATGAAAAGGAACTCATGCCGAGCTACCTGAGATTCGTGCGCGGCATCATCGACTCCGAGGACCTGCCGCTGAACGTGAGCCGCGAAATCCTGCAGCAGAACAGGGTGCTGGCGAAAATAAAATCAGGCTCAGTCAAAAAGCTGCTTGAAGAGTTCGCCGAGCGCGCAAAGGACCGGGAAGCCTACGCCGCCTTCATCACCGAATACGGACGCCCGCTCAAGGAGGGCCTGTACCAGGACTATGAAAACCGCGAAAAGCTGCTCGAACTCGTGCGCTTTAAAAGCACCGCGGCCGAAGGCTACACCAGCCTTGCTGAATACAAGGAGCGCATGCAGCCGGAGCAGAAATATATCTACTATATAACCGGTGACAATGAACAGCTGCTGCGCACCTCGCCCCTGCTTGAGATGTACCGGCTGAAGAATATCGAAGTCCTGATCATGGACCAGGATATCGATGAGCTCGTCATACCCTCGGTGCATGCCTACAAGGAGGTAGAATTCCGCAGCATCAACCGCACGGATGCGGCCGAGGACCTGAAGACCGAACAGGACAGGGAACGCGAGAAGGAAATCGAGCCGCTGGTTCAGCGCATGAAGACAGCCCTCGGCGATGATGTCAAAAACGTCAAGGCCAGCACCCGGCTGTCGGATTCGCCCTGCTGCGTCGTGGCCGACGAAAACGATCCCACCGTGCAGATGCAGACCATCCTGAAATCACTCGGCCAGAAAAACGTGCCGGAGTTCAAGCCGGTCCTTGAGATCAATCCCGCGCACTCGATCGTCAAAAAGATGGCCGATATCAAGGACGAGACGCTGTTTGAAGACATCAGCCGCCTGCTGCTCGAGCAGGCCCTTCTGATCGAGGGCGTACCGATCAAGGACCCGGCCAGTTTCGCCCGGCGGCTCAATGACGCACTGTCAAGGGCCCTGCAGGCCGGGTAATCTTCAGCACGGCAGAATGATCTTTTTGAGCAACCGGACACACCTGCACTGATGTCGCCCAAAGGCTGCCGGATTAATAAATCCAGCCCGTGTGCGATACCGATATCAACGCAATAAAAAAAGGGCCGCTTAAAGCGGCCCTGCCTGTGTTGCTACTCCTTGAGGCGAACTTTATACGGCGCGGTTACTCAACCTTGAAGTAATAATAGCCGGGGGTTCTGTACTGGCCCGCGCAGTCAGCCACGTCAAACAGCAGCTGGTACGTGCCGGCATCAAGGCTCTCTACCGGCAG
>CAIRTM010000047.1 GCA_903881505.1 uncultured delta proteobacterium
CTTTGCTGGCAGGGGCCTTCAGCAGATTGCTGCAAATTTGAGCAGCATGCCCAGCACCCGGACTCAGAGGCCCGAACATGCGCGATACCGGTTTCGATACTGGTACCGATTTTTTGAACCCTGAATACACGGCGCCCCGCGAACCACCCCTGCCGCCTATTATTGGTTTGACAAAACCGGAGGGCTGTGTCATTTTTCAGCAACATTTTATGCTGCAAACACTAACAGGGCGTTGAAAAATTTTTTAATACAGGCTGTTCAAAAAGGCACACATGCAAGGCGTGCGAAATCACGAGGAATGAGGCGTACTGTGCCGTACGCCGCAGTGACGAATGATGAGCACAACGCAGCAGATGGGCGTTTTTCAACAGCCTGCTCTATACGGGAGCAGGCCGCGGCAATGACGTATGTGATATTCACGATCTCCATCGTTTTAAACGCGCTCGCCAACATTTTAATGAAAGTGGGCGCTCTCAAGCCCAAGGACTCAAACCAGCTTATCGACGTGTTTACCAACATGGCGACCAACCCGGTGATCATCGCGGGCATCGTCTGCTTCGCGCTCGGGCTTGCCGCGTACAATTACGTCCTGATCAAAGTCAACCTGAGCGTCGCCTACCCGATCAACACCAGCCTCGGCTTCGTGCTGGTCGTGCTGGTGTCGTGGCTGTTTCTGAAAGAAACCATCACGCCGGTCCAGATCGGCGGCATCGGGCTCATCATCGTCGGGGTGTTCATGGTTGCCCGGTAAGCGCGATCACCTTTTTCGCTGAGCTATCCCATGGTCCGCACCTGCTATCACATACTGTTAAGCATCCGCCCGCAGCAGTGGACCAAGAACCTGCTGATTTTCGCCCCCCTGCTGTTCGCCAAAAAGCTGTTCGTCTACACCGAAACGCTGCATACGGTGTACGCCTTTGCCATTTTCTGCCTGATGTCGGGCAGCGTCTACCTGCTCAACGACCTGATTGACCTTGAAAACGACAAGCGCCATCCGCTCAAATGCAGGCGCCCGCTGGCCTCGGGAGCCCTGTCGCCCCGGGCCGCCCTGACAGCGTGCGCCGTTTTGCTGTGCGCATGCGCGCTGGCGGCCTTCTCGCTGCTGAATACGGCCTTTCTGGTCACGGCCGGGGCCTATCTCGCGCTGCAGCTGCTGTATTCAACCGTGCTGAAGCATGTCGTCATCATCGACGTGTTCTGCATCGCCGCGGGATTCATGCTCAGGGTCATCGCCGGCGCCGAAGCCATCGGGGTCAATTTTTCGACCTGGCTTCTGTTTTGCACGCTGCTGCTGGCCCTGTTCCTGGCGCTGAGCAAGCGCCGCCACGAGCTGGAGCTGCTCGAAGACGATGCCGTGCATCACCGCAAGATACTCTACGAGTACAGCTCCGGGCTGCTCGACCACATGATCGCGATCGTGACGCCCTGCACGCTGATCGCCTACATGCTCTACACCATCGCCGATGACACCGTGGCCAAATTCGGCACCGACGGGCTCAAATACACCGTGCCGTTCGTCCTCTACGGCATATTCCGCTACCTCTACCTCATCCACCAGCGCAACGCGGGCGGCAGCCCCGAAAAAGTGCTGCTCAACGATATCCCGATCCTTTTGACCGTCGTGTGCTACGGCCTTGCCTGCGCCCTGATCATATACCTGTAAGCGATTGCCGCCATCGCTACCGCCGGTCCCGGCACAGCTTGGTGTTGACTTTGCCGCAGGCGCCTGCTATTAGACTCCATCACAACAAACCATGCTTGGAAGGAATCAGGACATGCGACGAAGAGCCACCCATGTGCTTCTGGCAGCCGGCCTGCTCGCCGTGACCGGCTGCGTCACGGCCGGCAGGGATTTTTATTCCGCCGAGCTGAAATGGCTGAAAAGCGGCACGACCACCCGGCAGGAGGTCTACCGCATGCTGGGCGAGCCCTTCAGGACCGGGGTCGATCAGGGCAAAATCACGTGGACCTACGGGTACTACCGCTACAGCGCCTTCGGCAATACCCGCACAAAGGACCTGGTCATCTATTACAACGCCGACGGGACGGTGAGCACCTACACATTCAATACCAGTTTCCCCGAGGAAAAGACATCCTGGCGCGACCGCGCCGCCCCGTGACAGCCTGCATGCTCACGGGCCGCGCCATGCTATTGACATATCACGTACCGCAGACTATACTTGCCCGTCTTCAAACGGGAGCAGCTGCAAAAACGGCCTGAAACCGGGTCCGATGTTCACCCCCGGGGCGCGCGCTCCGGCGGCAACAGGGGGATGCGGCATATGCGCACGCGCCGCACCGATCACTCACACCACAGGAGGATGCTATGAAAAAATTGTGCACCGTCATCATGGGCTGCATGCTGCTCAGCCTGGCCGCGCCGGCCGCATTTGCCGCCGAGCCGTACCGCATCGGCGCCATCTTCGCCGTCACCGGGCCGGCCGCATGGCTCGGCGAGCCGCAGAAAAACACCGTCAAGATGCTCGAGGAGCAGATCAACGCCAAAGGCGGCATCAACGGCCGCAAAATTGAAGTCATCGTCGAGGACAGCGTCGGCGACGAAGCCAAAGCCGTGCTGGCGTTCAAGAAGCTGGTTGAGCGCGACAAGGTCGCGGTGGTTATCGGGCCCTCGCGCAGCGGCCCGGCCATGGCCGTCAAGCCGCTTGCAGAGCGCAGCAGGGTGCCGCTGATCGCCTGCGCCGCCGCAGAGGCCATTATCAAGCCGGTCAGCCCCTGGGTGTTCAAGACCGCGCAGAACGACGCCGACGCCGCCCGCAGCATCTTTGACAAGGCGCGCTCGATGGGCATCAAGCGCATGGCGGTCATCTCCTCGACCGACGCGTTCGGCGACGCGGGACGCAAGCAGCTCAAAGCCATTGCCCCCGATTACGGCATCGGCATTGTCGCCGACGAGACCTATGTGCCGAGCGACACCGACATGACCGCGCAGCTGACCAAGATAAAGGGCACGGACGCGCAGGCCATCATCAACTGGTCGATCGTGCCGGCCCAGACGACCGTGCTGAAAAACCGGACCCAGCTCGGCATCACGCTGCCGTTCTTCCAGAGCCACGGGTTCGGCAACATCAACTATGCCCGCTCCGCCGGAGCAGCCGCCGACGGCGTGCTGTTCCCGCAGGGCCGCATCCTGGCCGTTGACACCGTTGCCGCCGACCACCCCCAGAAGGCCGTGATCGCGCAGTATAAAAAAGACTACGAGGCGGCATACAAAACCGATGTGAGCGCCTTCGGCGGCTATGCCTGGGATGCGCTGATGCTGGCGGTGGACGCCCTGAAGAGCGTCGGCGACGACCGGGCAAAAATCCGCGACTATCTTGAGGCCCGGAAAAACTTTGTCGGCGTGTCCGGCGTGTTCAACTTCAGCGCCGACAATCACGTCGGCCTGGGCCAGGAATCCTTTGAGATGCTGACCGTCAGGGATTCGAATTTTATCGTCGCGAAGTAGCATCGGCTCCTGCTGCCGAGCGCCTGAAGCACAGGGCTAAGCCTGCACTGCACCCGGTTTAGCCCTTTTTATTACCGGCTGCGCGCCGCCGTGCGCCGCGCAGCCGCGAAAGTCCGCCGTATGTCGATTGAAAGCCAGATCGTACAGTTTCTGTTTACCGGCATAGCCCTCGGCAGCATTTATGCCATGGTCGCCCTGGGCTTCAACATCATCTACAACGCAACCGGCATCCTCAATTTCGCCCAGGGCGAATTCGTCATGCTGGGCGGCCTGGTGATGGTGTGGCTGAGCGTGACCCTGGGGCTTCCCATGCCGCTGGCGTTCGCCGTCACGGTCGCCGCCGTCATGGCCGTCGGCGCGCTGTTCGAGCGCCTGGCGATCTACCCCCTGAAAAAACCGCCCGTGCTGATTTTGATCATCATCACCCTTGCCGGCTCGATTATCTTCAAGGGAAGCGCCATGCTGCTGTGGGGCAAAAAGACCTACAGCCTGCCGCATTTCTCAAGCGAGCAGCCCATCGCGGTGCTGGGCGCGACGATCCTGCCCCAGACATTCTGGATCATCGGCTTTCTGGCAGCGGTCGTTGCGGCGCTGGCGCTTTTTTTCAACTGCACGATGCTGGGCAAGGCCATGCGGGCCTGCTCGTTCAATCCGACGGCCGCGAGCCTGGTGGGCATCAACGTCAAACGCATCGTGCTGCTGTCGTTTGCCGTCAGCGCGGCAATCGGCGCAATTGCCGGCATCGTATTCACCCCGGTGGTGCTCATGGAATACGACCGCGGCACCATGCTGGCCCTGAAGGGCTTCTGCGCGGCCGTGCTGGGAGGCCTGGGCAACGGCGCGGGCGCGGTTGTCGCCGGGTTGCTGATCGGCATTCTGGAATCCTTCGGCGCCGGTTTTATCTCCTCGGCCTACAAGGACGCCATCGCGCTGCTGGTCCTGCTGCTCGTGCTGGTCGTGAGGCCGGGCGGGCTTTTGAGCAGGGGCGAAGCCAGCCGGCTGAAGGATTTTTAAGGCCATGCACGTGCGCAAGAATATCCCCCTGATCCTGCTGGTCGCGTCTGTCGCGGCGGCGGCCCTGCTGATCACCGACCCCTACATTCTGACCATGCTGATTTTCATCGGCATCTACGCGATCGCCACCATGGGGCTGAATCTGCTTCTGGGATTTGCCGGCCAGATTTCCCTCGGCCACGGGGCGTTTTTCGCGCTGGGAGCCTATGTATCCGCCATTCTGACCACCCGCTTCGGGGCGCCCTGCACGGCAGCGGCCGCGCTGGCCGTGGCGCTTGTGTGCGCAATTGCCTGGGCGGTCGGCCTGCCCTGCCTGAGGCTCAAAGGCCACTACCTGGCGATGGGCACGCTGGCCTTCGGCGAAATCATCCATATCACGCTCAATGCCGAGGTCGAGCTGACCGGGGGCCCCTCGGGCATTGCCGGCATCCCCGTGCTGAGCCTGGGCCCCTTCAGCGCCGACAGCGACGCCCGGTATTTCCTTATCGTCTGGTGCGTCTTTATCGCGCTGTTCGTACTCACCCGCAACATCATCAACTCCCGGCCCGGGCGCGCCCTGCAGGCCCTGCACGGCAGCGAGCAGGCCGCCGGCGCCATGGGCATCGACGTGGCGGGCATGAAGCTGACGGTATTCGTCCTGAGCGCCGCCTACGCGGCCCTGGCCGGCGTGCTGTACGTGCACTTCGTGGCGTTCGTGAGCCCCCAGGCCGGCGACATCATGTTTTCGATCAAAATGGTGACCATGGTCGTTGCCGGCGGCATGGGCCACCTGTGGGGCGGCCTGCTGGGCGCGGCCCTGCTCACCGTGCTGCCCGAGATGCTCAGCTATTTTGAGGATTACGACATGCTGATCTACGGCGGCATCCTGCTCGCCATGGTGATGTTCATGCCCGGCGGGCTTACGCAGGGGCTGGCCCGCCTCTCGGGCGCCCTGCGCGCGCGCAGGACCGCCGTGCGGCCCGGAGCCGTCACCGGCGGGAGAACTGAAGACCCGGTTCCGCGGAGGACCGCGCAGTGAGCAGCCAGACAGCCATTGTCCGCATCAGCGGCATCAGCAAGAATTTCGGCGGCCTGGCCGCCCTGCAGGAGGTGAGCATCACGGTCGGGCGCGGAACGATCACGTCGGTTATCGGGCCCAACGGCGCGGGCAAAACGACCCTGATCAACGTGCTGAGCGGCTTTCTGAAGCCTGACAGCGGCACTATCGAGCTCAACGGCGCGGTCATCACCGGCAGAAAAGCGCACGCGATCACGCGCCTGGGCATGGCGCGCACCTTTCAGACCGCGCAGGTCTTCGGCCAGATGAGCGTGCTGGAAAACGTGATGGTCGGCTGCCACGCCCGCACGCGCACCGGCCTTGCCGGCGCGGCCCTGCGCCTGCCCGGGGTGCGCGCCGAAGAGCGCGCCGTCCGCGAAAAGGCGAGAGGCCTGCTTGCCATGGTCGGGCTCGCCGGCCAGGCGTCAATGACGGCCGCAAGCATACCCATCGGCAGCCAGCGCCTGCTGGAAATCGCGCGCGCGCTGGCCTCGCAGCCCGCGGTGCTGCTGCTGGACGAGCCGGCCGCCGGCCTCAACACCCAGGAGACCAGGCGGCTCGGCGAACTGCTGCTCGACATACGGCGGCAGGGCATCACGATCATGCTGGTCGAACATGACATGGAGCTGGTCATGGACATATCCGATGAAATCGCCGTGCTTAATTTCGGCCGCAGCATCGCCCGGGGAACGCCCGCCGAGATCCAGGCCAGCCCCGACGTGATCGCCGTCTATCTGGGGGAGGATTGACGGCCATGCTGCGGCTTCAAAACATCCATACCGGCTACGGCGATATCGCGGTCTTAAAGAACATCTCCCTGCATGTGAGCCGCGGCGAGATCGTTACCCTGATCGGCGCCAACGGCGCGGGCAAGACGACGCTGCTCAACACCATCTGCGGGCTGGTGCGCGCGCGCAGCGGCTCGATCGTCTACAACGACCGGCCGGTCACGGACTGCAGCGCCGACCAGATCGTGCGCCTGGGCATATCGCAGGTTCCCGAAGGCCGCCAGATATTCGCGCCCCTGAGCGTGCTGGACAATCTGCGCCTGGGTGCCTACACCCGGGCCCGCGAATGGGGCAAAAAAAAGGTGCAGGAGCGCATCGAGCAGATGTACGCGCTGTTTCCGCGCCTGCAGGAGCGCGCTCAGCAGTATGCCGGAACGCTCAGCGGAGGCGAGCAGCAGATGCTGGCGATCGCGCGCGCGCTGATGGCCGACCCGTGCCTGCTGGTGCTGGATGAGCCGTCCATGGGACTGGCCCCGCTGGTGATCGCCGAAATATTCAAGGCCGTCGCAAGGCTGCGCGACGAGCGCAAAACCACCATTTTCCTCGTCGAGCAGAACGCCCGCACGGCCCTGAAATATGCCGACCGCGGCTATGTGATCGAAACAGGCAAGATCATGCTTGAGGGCCGCTCCGATGACCTGCTGAACAACCGCGAAGTGCAGCGGGCCTATCTGGGCCGGCAAAAGCAACCCATCTGGGAATAGGAGGATGAGAGCATGGCAATTCTCGATACGCGCATGGAATGCTGCCCGCGCGAGGAACTGGAGCAGCTGCAGCTGGAGCGCCTGCAGTCGGTGCTCAACCGGGTCTACAAAAACGTCGCCTTCTACCGAGGCCTGTTTGACGCCCGCTCGATCGTGCCCGAAGACGTCTGCGCCATCGCCGACTTCCAGAAGCTGCCCTTCACCACGCGCGCCGACCTGGCCGCAAACTATCCCTACGGCATGTTCGCGGTGCCCCTGCGCGAGGTGGTGCGCATCCACACCGTGACCGACACCACCGACACCCCGACCGTGGTGGGCTACAGCGCTCACGATCTCAGGATCTGGGCCGGCCTTGTCGCCCGGTTTCTGAGCGCCGCCGACGTGACCCGCGACGACGTCATCCAGATATCCTTCCGCTACGGACTGTTCAGCGGCGCCTTCGGGCTTCACCAGGGCGCCGAGCAGATCGGCGCCTCGGTCATCCCGGCCTCAAGCGAGCATACCGACCGCCAGATCCGCATCATGCAGGACTACCGCACGAGTGTGCTCGTGTCGACCCCCTCCTTCGCGCTGCTGCTGGCCGACCGCATGGAAGCGCTCGGCATCGATCCCAAGCGCCTGGTGCTCAAACGCGGGCTGTTCGGCGGCGAGATATGGTCTGAGGCGACCCGCAGCCGGATAGAGCAGCGCCTCCTGATCGAGACCTTTGACAATTACGGGGTCAGTGAGCTGATGGGCCCGGGCATTGCCGGCGAATGCCGCGAGCGCTCAGGGCTGCATATCTGCGAAGACCATATCCTGCCGGAAATAATCGACCCGCAAACCGGCGATGCGCTTCCGGCCGGACGGACCGGCGAGCTTGTGCTGACAACGCTCAGCCGGGAGGCCTTTCCGCTGGTGCGCTACCGCACGGGCGACCTTGCCAGCCTGACGTACGAGCCCTGCGCCTGCGGCCGCACCCTGGCGCGCATGAGCCGCGTTGAGCGCCGCCTTGACGATATCATTATCGTCAAGGGCATTAATATTGTTCCGCAGCAGATCGAAAAAATCCTCACCGACATCGAAGGCGTCGAGCCCGTCTACCGCGTTATCGTGGAGCGCGACGGCAACCGCGACAGGCTCACGCTGCATGCGGCGGTGTCTGAGCATGTATTCTTCGACGAGATCAAGCACCACGCTGCCTTTGCCGAGCGGCTGCGCACTGAGCTCAGCCGCCGGCTGGGCCTGCGCGTTGAGGTAAAGCTGATGGAAAAACGGACCCTTGACCGTGAGCTTGAAACCGGCCCGAGGGTTGTAGACACGCGCACACTGTAGCTGCCGCGGCCGGCCGGAACGTGGCCGGGGAAGTTAAAAAAAAATTAATCAAACCTGCTTTTTTTATTGCACTGCTCCGGCAGGCATGCTATAAACCCACAAAAAAAATATCGTTTTAACAAAGACGCTGGCCTGTTTCGCAGCGAAGCAGGCACCTGTAACCTGCAGCGTCGCATTACATTTTCTTAAGGCTGATGCTTTCCCCTGGCCCGGCTATATAAACGGTGCAGCACGGCTGCGCAGAAACGCGAACACTGACAAACGCAGGAGCACTCAATGAAAAAACATCTTGTACACATTGCTGTCATTGCCTGTTTCATCGGCGCATGCCTTGCGGCAACAGCGGGCCGCGCCGACGCTGGAGCATCGGCCGTCGAACAGCAGCTCAAGGTAATGCGCGAGCAGATGGAAACGATGCAGAAACGGATGATGGAGCTGGAAAAAGAACTGCAGGCCACGCAGCAGAATGCGGCGCAGGCCCAGGCGCAGTCCCAGCAGGCCTCCCAGGATGTCCAGAAGCAGATGAGCGAAGTCGCCGGCAAATTCAAGACGCTCGACGACCTGCAGGCGAAATTCGGCCACATCAAGCTTAACGGCTATGTCCGGTCGCGCTGGTGGGAGGGCGAGCATCAGCAAAACAGCTTTGACGTCACTGAAATCGCCATGAACCTGCGCTACGACGTCAGCGAAAACATTTCCGGTGAATTCCACCTGTGGTACCACCCGAGCGGCAATGACTACACCAGTTCCGAATACTCCAACTGGGCTGGACCGACCACCTTTTTTGAAGCGGCATTCGCCGAGTTCCGCAACCTGAACATCGGCCCGGTTAACGGCAAGCTGATCGTCGGCAAGACCCGCAACCAGGCCTTCGGCATCGTGCCGGGCGGCAACTACGCCGGCCGCGTCACAAGCGACTACTCGCTGTTCCATGAAAGCGTCAACATATCCCGCATCGTCGGCCTGCAGTACCTGACCGCATACAAGAATGTCGCCTGGAATTTCGCCGTGTTCAACGGATACGGCTACAGCAATACCACCAAATACGGCGCGCGCGCAGCTAAAATACTCAAGCTGGGCGTGAGCCAGGAAAACACCGACGAGGACAACAACAAGGCCTTCAGCACCAGGATGGCCTATATCTTCCCCCGGAGCGCCTATTTCGACAAGGTCGAGATCGGCGCATCCTACCTCACGCAGAACCTGAGCAGACGTGACAGGCAGAACATCTATTCCATCATGGGCAGGGACAAGCGCGGCCTGCTCACAAAACCATGGCAAGCCTACAGCGACCGGGACACAAAGTACGGACTTGATCTCGCCGTGGACAAGGGCCCCTACATGTTCAAGGCCGAATACCTGCGCGGCGACACCTCGGATGTCAAGGCGGACTACTGGTACGTGATGCCCGGTTTTCTGCTGAGCAAGGTCAACAAGAAGATCCCGCTTGATTTCTTCCTGCGCTACTCCGTGGCCGACTACGACGAAGAGACCATTCCCGATATCTCCGGCAGCGGCGCCTGGGACAAATCGCAGATAACCCCGCTGGTTGTCTACCACCTGCACCCGAAAGCCAAGCTCTATTTCGAATACTACTTCAACGATTACGACAAGCCGAGCGGCGTCAAGGCCGACGGCGTTGACTACGCTTTCGTCGAGCTGATCCTGTTCTACTAACAGGCTCATCACGCACGAGTCCTGCCGGGGGGTGAGCGATGCTCACCCCCTTTTTTTGCCTGCCGCGGAATGCTTTTCTGTTGACTCGCACACGGTGCAGTCGTATACTGCAAACCGGCCAAAAACAGACCGGCGGTACACGCGCTGCGACCCGGCGCATGCATGCCCGGCACCAGCCCGGCATTACCTGCGGACCCGCACTGCCCCTGCAGCCGGCACGGTTTCAACGCACGACCACAGCACTCGTTATTCTTCACCCCCGCAGGCGCACACCCTCGCACGGCCGCACGGCGGCTGCTCGAGCAGAAGGCCTGCAGCACTGGAAGGCGGCATGCATGAAGGTTTTACTCTCCGGCAATGAGGCTTTCGCGCGCGGAGCCTGGGAAGCGGGCGTTTCCGTGGCAGCGGCCTACCCCGGCACCCCCAGCACCGAAATTCTCGAAAACATCGTCCAGTACAAAGACATCTACGCCGAGTGGTCGCCGAACGAAAAAGTGGCGCTCGAGGTCGCGCTGGGGTCCGCCATCGCGGGCGGACGGGCGCTGGCCTGCATGAAGCATGTCGGCGTCAATGTCGCCGCCGACCCGTTGTTCACCGCATCGTACACGGGCGTGGGCGCGGGCCTGGTGATCATCACCGCCGACGATCCGGAGATGCACAGCTCGCAGAACGAACAGGACAACCGCAACTACGCCCGGTTCGCCAAAATCCCCATGCTGGAACCGGCCGACAGCCAGGAGGCCAAGGATTTCGTGCGCCTGGCCTTTGAGCTGAGCGAGAGATTCGACACGCCGGTCTTCATCCGCTCAACCACGCGCGTGTCGCATGCAAAGTCGATTGTTGAGCTGCGCGAACCCGAAAAGCGCCCGGCCCCGGACGACATAGCGCGCAACTTTGAAAAATTCGTCATGCTGCCGCGCAACGCCCGCATGCGCCACCCGGTCGTCGAACAGCGCCTGCGCGATCTGGCGGCCTTTGCCGACACATTCGAACACAACGAACTGATCACGCAGGAAACCGACATCGGCATCATCGCCAGCGGCACCGCCTACCAGTACGCCCGCGAAAGCTATCCGGGCAAATCCTTCCTGAAGCTTTCCATGGCCTACCCGCTTCCGGAGAAAAAAATCCGCGAGTTCGCCGCGCGCGTCAAAAAGCTGTACGTATTCGAAGAGCTCGACCCGTTCTATGAAGACCAGATCAGGGCCATGGGCATTACCGTCACCGGCAAGGACGTCTTCCCGGTATGCGGCGAATTCAGCCCGGCGACAGCCTCGGCCGGCATCAGCGGCAAGCGGCCCGAGCCCCCCGCACCGCTGCTTGACCACCTGCCCGCGCGGCCGCCCAACATGTGCCCGGGATGCCCTCACCGGGGCATTTTTCACATACTGAAAACGATGAAGCTGTTCGTCTCAGGCGATATCGGCTGCTACACGCTGGCGGCCCTGCCGCCCGTGAGCGCCATGCACACCTGCATCTGCATGGGCGCCAGCGTCAGCGGCGCCATGGGCATGGACAAGGCCCTGCGCGGCAACAACCTGGGCAAGGCCGTGGCCGTTATCGGCGATTCCACCTTCGTGCATTCAGGCATCACCGGCCTGCTCGATATCGCCTACAATCAGGGCGCCTGCACGGTCATTATCCTCGACAACCGCATTACCGCCATGACCGGACGGCAGGAGCATCCCGGGACCGGTTTCACGCTCATGGGCAAACCCGCGAAACAGCTCAATTACGAAACGCTGTGCCGGGCCCTGGGAATCGATCACATCCGCACGGTCAACCCCTATGATCTCGAGCAGGTCAGAAGCGCCATTGAGGAGGAGGTCAACCGGCCCGAGGCATCCGTCATACTGGCGCAGGCGCCCTGCGTGCTGCACCGCCGCGAATTCAGGCAGTCAGGCCCGGCCCTGCGCGTCGACACGCAAGCCTGCATCGGGTGCAGGGCCTGCCTGCAGATAGGCTGCCCGGCTCTTGAATGGCATCCCGGCGAGGGCGCAAAAGGCGCGGCCTTTATCAACGGCCTGTGCACCGGATGCGCGGTCTGCGCCCAGGTCTGCAAAAAATCGGCAATCAAGCCCGGAAAGTGAGGCTCCTACGATGGACAGGGTTACCAACATACTGATGGCTGGGGTCGGCGGACAGGGCGTGATCCTGGCCAGCGAAATCGTTTCCGAGGCCGTGATGCGCGCCGGTTTCGATGTCAAAAAAAGCGAAGTGCACGGCATGGCGCAGCGCGGGGGCTCGGTGACCACGCACGTGCGCTTCGGCGAAAAAGTCTACTCGCCCCTTATCAAGGACGGCGAGGTCGATATTCTGTTCTCATTCGAACTGCTTGAAACGGTGCGCTACCTGGGCACGCTGCGCGAAGGCGCCGCCCTGGTGGTCAATGACCAGAAAATACTGCCGCCGTCCGTGACGCTCGGCAGGGACGCCTATCCCGGGGACATCGCCGGCATGCTGCGCGCGCGCTACGCGCGGTTTGAACTGATCGATGCGCCGGCTGTCGCCCGGCAGGCCGGCAATGCCCGGGCAGTCAACGTTGCGTTCGTCGGGGCGCTGTCGCGCCATTTTGATATACCCGAGGGGACGTGGCATGCGGCCATCGAAGCGATGCTGCCGCCGAAGCTGGTCGAGGTCAACCTGAAGGCCTTTGCGCTTGGACGCGAAACTCAAAGATAGAGGAGGACATATCCGATGATCTGGAACCAGGAATTTGAAACCCTGCCGCGCGAGGCCCTGGAAAGCCTGCAGCTCAAACGGCTGCAGGCCACGGTCAACCGCGTGTATGCGACCGTGCCGTTTTACAAAAAGAAATTCGACGAGCTCGGGCTGAAGCCCGCGCACATCAAGTCGCTCAAGGACATGCGGCTGCTGCCCTTCACGGTCAAGACCGACCTGCGCGACAACTACCCCTTCGGCCTGTTCAGCGTGCCCATGTCAAGCGTGGTGCGGGTACACGCATCGTCGGGCACCACCGGCAAGCCGATCGTCGTGGGCTACACGCGCCGCGATATCGATACCTGGGCCGAACTGATGGCCCGCACCCTGACCGCCGCGGGCATCCACCAGGGCGACATCGTGCACAATGCCTACGGCTACGGCCTTTTTACCGGCGGCCTGGGGGCGCATTACGGCGCCGAGCGCGTCGGCGCATCGGTTGTGCCCATTTCCGGCGGCAACACCAAGCGGCAGATCATGATTTTAAAGGATTTCGGGCCCACGGCCATCACCTGCACCCCCTCCTATGCCCTGCACCTGGCCGACGTGGCCCGCGACATGGGCATTGACCCGTCCCGGGACTTCAAGCTGCGCGTGGGCTGCTTCGGCGCGGAGGCCTGGTCGGAAAACATGCGCCACCAGATCGAAAAAACATTCAATATCGATGCCATCGATATCTTCGGCCTGACCGAAGTGATCGGCCCCGGCGTATCCAGCGAATGCCTCGAGGCCAAGAACGGCCTGCACGTGTTCGAGGACCACTTTATCCCGGAGATCATCGATCCGGAAACGGGCGAGCCGCTGCCTCCGGGTGAAAAAGGCGAACTGGTATTCACCTCGATCACCAAAGAGGCCTTCCCGGTCATACGCTACCGGACGCGGGACCTGACCCGGCTGAACCCCGAGCAGTGCGTCTGCGGACGCACATTCCTGCGCATGGAACGCATAACGGGCCGCACCGACGACATGCTCATCATCCGCGGCGTCAACGTATTCCCGTCGCAGATCGAAAGCGCGCTGCTGCAGATCGAAGGACTCGAGCCGCACTATCAGATCATCGTCGACCGCAAGGACAACCTCGACACGATCGAGCTGCTGGTCGAGGTCAACGAAAAAATATTTTCCGACAAGGTCAAAAAACTCGAAGTAATCGAGAAGCGTGTTGTGCATGACATCAAGGAGATGTTCGGCGTTTCCTGCAAATGCAAGCTCGTCGAGCCCAAGACGATAGCGCGCAGCGAGGGCAAGGCCCAGCGCGTGATCGACAAACGCAAAATTTAGAACGGGCTGATGCGCGCACGCCGCGGGACAGATCGACGTTTTTCAACAGCCCGGACAGGGCATACAAAGAGACATGACAAGGAGGCACCATGAAAGCAGAACAGATATCCGTGTTCCTTGAAAACAAGTCCGGCCGCCTGGCCGAAGTCATGCGGGTGCTGGGCGCGGCGCAGATCAACATACGGGCGCTCTCGATTGCAGACACGTCCGACTTCGGCATTCTGCGCATCATCGTCAATGACAAGGACAAGGCGCTTGCGGTGCTGAAGGACAACAATTTCACCGTGAGCAAAACCGATGTCATCGCGGTGGAAGTGCCCGACTCCCCCGGCGGGCTGTCAAAAATACTCGACCTGCTTGATGCCCGGAAGGTCAACGTGGAATACATGTACGCCTTCATCGAGCGGCACTCCGAAAACGCGGTCATTATTTTCCGCTTCGACGAAAACGACAAGGCAATCGAAGTCCTGCAAAAGGCCGGCATCACCATTTTAAGCAGCCAGGAAATATACAAGCGCTGACAGCCCATGCGCCGAAGCTGCACCCTGCGGCGGGCAACGGGAGCCGCCTGACCGGCCCCCGCCGCAGGCACTCCTTCCCGGCAGGTCCATGATCACGAAACCGTGCTGCACGGCCTTTATAACCATAGCCGCACGCCCATCCTGAACACGCCATGCACAACCGCACACGGCATCCCGTGGTTAAGGCCATCATAGTGTGCGCCCTTGTCGCGCTCACCGGCGTTAAAATTTTCTGGGACCTTGGCGGCCCCCCGCTTCAGCGCTGGGATGAACAGGGCAACGTCGACGTTGTGCGCACGACCATGCAGTCCGGGAACTGGCTGACCCTGACATGCAAAGACAAATGCAGCGATTGCAAACCGCGCGACGAAGCGGTCCCCTTTCTCGACAAACCGCCCCTGTGGTACTGGCTGACGATGCTCTCGGTACAGCTGTTCGGCGAAAGCGCCACCTCCTATCGCCTGGTCAATGCGATTGCGTCGTTTTTACTGACCATGCTCCTGTTCCGGATCGGCAGCGCATGGTTCGGGTTCCCTGCCGGAGCGGCTGCCGCCATAACCATTCTGACCGCCCGGCATCTGTTCATGACCGGCGATACCTTTACAACGCACAGCTTCCGCACCGCCGACCTTGACGGTTTGCACCTGCTGCTGATCATGCTCGGCATCTATTTTTTCCAGCGCTCACTGCGCGGCACTCGCGCCTCCGGCGCGCAGGGAACCGATACTTCGTTCCTGGCGCTCGCAGCGCTGGCAAGCTGCCTTGCATATTTCACAAAAGGCCCGATGGGATTTTTGCCGGTCGTCATTTTCATGCTGTACCTTGCCGCGCATGCGGTCTGCGGCCTTGTTGAAGGCATCAGGGCAGGACGAAGCTTTTTGCACAGCGCCCCCGGCGCGCTGAAGCACGCGGCACGGGAAGCCTCCAAAACGCTTCTGGTGCTTCTGCTCGCGGCGGCAGCTGTGATACTGCCCTGGTATGTGTACCAATACATGCATATCGGCCGGGCCTTCATTGACGATCACATCGCCTACCACCTTGTACGCAGGGCGAGCGAACCTCTTGAAGGGCACCACGGAAGCTGGCGGTTCTATCTCAATATTTTTTTCAACGTGAAGATATTCCTGATGGGCGTGCCGGCCTTCACGGGCCTGCTGGCAATTGCAACCGGCATATGCGGCCGCCTGACGGGCACAGCGCACGGAGAGCGTCCGCGCGCGCGCTGGTGGGAAGATTTCCGCCTGTTTTCGATTGTAGCGGGCTTTGTGATTTCCTTCGCGGTGATAACGGCCGTACAGACAAAGCTGATATGGTACATTCTTTATGTGTACCCGTTTGCCGCCCTGCTGGCGGCAGTCCTGGCGGGTTTCCTGTGGGATTACTGCCGGGCCCGGCGGGCTGACTGTTCACGGGCCTGTGGCGGGGAATAATAACGCTGCGTGCGCTCCGGAATTACAAAACGGCCCGCGGGTTCCAGCTGAAATCCCGCCGCATGCGCGCCCCGCGCCGAGGACATGCCCGTGCCGTCGTTTCCCCCGGGCACACCTCACCAGGGGAGTGCGGCAGGTGTGCCTGCAGCCTGCACAACCGCTGTCAGGAGGGTGTTGCCGGGTCAGGACTTCCCGGAACATCATCCTCAAGGCCGTAATCGTCCGGCCCTTCGGGGCGGCCGTCATCAGATTCGGGCACGGCATTCCGCCCTTCCCGAAGGGCATCTGCTGCCTCATGCGCAGGACCGCCTGCATCAAAGCGGCTTTCAGGTGAGCGCTGCCTCTGACGCGGGCCCTCCGGTGGACGCGGAGGACCGCCCGGACGGCGCAGGCCGGGAGGAGGCGGTTTGCGTGCCCGGTCCGGCCCCGGCTGAGCATCCGCCGGTTCCTGAACCCGTACGCGCTCACGGGGCCGCACATCCTGCGGCGCAGGCTTCCGGACCTGCGCCCGGGAAGGCATATCCGCCGGAACGGCGGCCGGAACATGTTTTGTACCTCTGCCCATCACCAACGCCAGCGTTACAAAAACGAGCACTGCCAGCACGGCTATGCTCCACAGCATGGCGCTTCCCGATTGTCCTGAAGCATGCTTTCCCATACCGTCCATCCCTGTCCCATGAGGATGCGGATTGTTATGTCTGCCTGACCGGTCCGAAGAAACTGCCTGCTGGATTTTTTTAATCCACATACAGGCTCCGTTGCGTGCCGATATTCTATCCCGTATAGGTACCGTTTTTGTGCGTTGGATGTCAATCGATTTTCTCCAGCGGCCGCACACGGCCGTTACGGCGAAGCAACGTGCTGCTGCTCCGGCTAAGCTGCCGGCGCGTTCAGCCCGCCAGCCTGCCCCTGTTCGCCGCGCTCCCGGGGGCGCTGCCGGCACTGGTGTTCTTTTCAAAGCTCCACAGCGGCCGGATACAGACAATCGTTAACCGCCGGCAGGCTGATTTCATTTGACAACCCCGGAGGAATAGTTTGAAATAAGACGTACCTGACGGAGTCCGGGCGCCCTGCTGCAGACACACCCAGCGAAAGGCAACACATCATGAGGAATCTCAGAAACGCTGCAATCATCATGCTGCTTGCAGCACTGTGCGGATGCATCACCTATCAGGCCCAGCCGGTCATGTGCCCGATGCTGTGCCGCACGCCGGCCAGCCAAGCCGACATCGCGGCTCTGTTTGACCGCTGGAACGCGTCACTGCAGACGGGTGACCCCGACAGGGTAGTCGCCAACTATGCCGAGCGCTCAATCCTGCTGCCCACCGTGTCCAACACACCGCGCCTGACCCCGGCCGAGAAGGCGGACTACTTCCATCACTTCCTTGAAAAACAGCCTTCCGGCCGGATCGACCTCAGGCACATTGACATAAGCGGCGATATGGCGGTTGACTCAGGCCTCTACACATTCACGTTCGCGAAGACCGGCGAACAGGTGCACGGGCGCTATAGCTTTGTGTACAAATGGGACGGCAAACAGTGGCTGATCATCAGCCACCACTCATCCATGATGCCGGAACCGTAACGATACCGCCGCAGCAGCAGACCATAACGTTTTTTCGGCTGCCGCGCGCGGGTGCGCACGCCCCTTGAGATAATTTTTATTGACGCACCACCGGCGCACGGCTATACTTTTTTAAAATAAAGCGTTCCAGCCATACGTGCCCACAACACATTCCCGGGGCAGCATGAAAAGTCCGCACAGCGCCGGCATTGCATCCCGGAAGGCTGATCTGGCGCCGTTCAAGGATACACGACAATTATGATGCGAACCGGCAGGCCGCCCTCTGCCCTGCGCCCTCAACACACATAACCGCCCACTATACACAGTTCTCTGCCATGTCATCCTGCAGCACATGGTTCCATACAGCAAATGCACGCTCCCTGATTTTCTATGCGGCCGCGACGCTGATTATCACAGGGCCCCGCATCGCGCGCATGATCTACCCGGAACTGATGATTGAAGATGATTTTTATCTGCAAAGCGCTTTTCTCATATCCGCCGGTGAACAGCCGTATAACGATTTTACCCTGAACCACTTCCCGCTCCTGGAATTCATGCTTGCCGGGCTGCTGCGGCTGTTTTCCAATCCGCTCATGGTCGCGGAAACGTTCACACAGGTATGCATTGCCATTAATACACTGGTGGTGCTGTGCATCGGCACGCGGCTGGACAGCCGGCGCACAGGCCTGGCGGCTGCAGCCCTGTATGGCTGCAGCGCCCTCATTTTCAAGTATCATCTCTACGAACGGGAGGTTTTCGCAACCACGTTCATCGTGACGGGCCTCTACTGCTGGTTTTTTATGCGCGGGAGTTCTGCCAGAGCAGTTATTACCGCCCTTCTCTTTTGTGCCGCCTCGCTGGTCAAGCTCACCTGCATTGTACCCTTTGCGGCACTCCTGCTCTGGGCCTGCCGGCACAGGCAGTATCGTCTCTGCTGCAGTATGCTGGCCACCTGCGCACTGTCGCTTGCCGCATGCAGTTGTGCCCTGTATGCGCTGTATGGACGGGAATTTATTTTTCAAGTCTACATATTCCACTTCATGAAGGGCTGCCGCTCTTTGCCCGGACGAATTGAATGCTTCGTGAACAACACCGATATTACTGTTTTTCTGGGTGTTCTTGGTTTGCTTTTCTACCGCCCTCGCGACACGCACGGACACTGGGGCCTGATAAAGCTGCTGATGCTCGCCTACCCGGTGTTTTTCATCTTCATCAGCTCAACGGTATGGCCTCACAATCTGCTTGAAATGCTGATTTCAGCCGCGCTTGTCGGCGGCGCCTTCATATCGCGCATGCTGCAGGGCATACCAAAGGCGGCACGGTCCGGAGCGCTGATGAAAATTATTGCACCGCGCCCGCTGCTCATCAGCGCAGCTGCTGCTGTCTCGTTTTTTTTGATACAGCCCTGGGAGATTGAAGGCGCGCGCGACAGGCTCAACCACTCTTACGGCTTTGGCGCTATCCCGCGCAGCGAAATACGCGAGGCCTCCGGCTACATACAAGAGCATACGCGGCCCGATGACTACATCTGCAGCCCCGTCCCGCTCGTTGCCTTCGCGAGCTCACGGAAGACAGTGCTGAACTACTGGGAAAGCACCGGGGTCGAGGCCTGGCTTCGTGAACGCATCGCACACCAGGGCCTGTGGAGGACATTTCTTGAAACCCGAAAAGTCCGTTTTGTTGATCTCATAGCCGAAACATCCCTGCGCCAGACACAAACAGCTTTCCGCCGGCAGGCGCTGCTGAAGAAGCCCGTGCTTGTCGTGAAGCCGGATTTTCCGGGTGAAGAGCCTTTCGGGGCCAGACTGGCGCTGGGGATCATCGATGAATATGCCGGAAACGTGCTGTTCCGAAACCGTTTTTTCATAATCTCCGAATGCAGAATGCGGGCACCTGATGGAAATTGATCCGAAAACCCCACGGAATCGGGACAGGACGCCGGTACGATATGCATGCCTGTTTTTTATTACAGGGCTGGTCCTGTGTGTCCTGTATGCAACCGCCGGCACGCGCCTTCTCACCGTCTCATTCACATACTACCTGCACAGCTACAGCTTTCAGCTGAGAAACGTCCTGTTCCTCCTGCCGGCGCTTGTTTGCTTTGCATGTGCCCTGTCCCCCGTATTCGTGCCGGTGTACAGCACGCTGCGGTCTTGTATCATGAAGCCCAGCCCCTGGATATTTTTATCCGTAACGTGCGTCGCTTTCATGACTGCCGCCGCCGGGGTATGCCTTGCGGTCCTTGGAGGAATCCCGCACATACAGGACTCTATTGTCCAGCTTTTCCAGGCGCGTATTTTCGCCTCCGGCTCTATCGCCCTGCCCTCGCCCGCACACGCGCATTTTTTTGACATGCAGTATGTAATTGATAACGGCACGATCCGCTATGGAAAATACTTCTTCGGACAGAGCATATTCCCGCTGATCGGCGTATTGATCGGGGCTCCGTGGATCATCAACCCGATTGTCGGCGCAATGACCATAATCGTTACATACATGCTGGTTAAAGATATCTGCGACGAAACAACCGCCCGCGTCACAACGCTTCTGCTGCTGGTTTCGCCTTTTTATCTGTTTATGCATGCCTCATTTATGTCGCACGGACCCCATCTGCTGCTCATGACCTCCTGTCTTTTTTCGATCATCAGGGCGTGTACCACCGGCCGTGCCCGGCACTGCCTTGCCGCCGGGCTGCTTTTCGGTATTGCCATCACGATCAAGCCGTATGACTCTTTGCTTTTTCTTCTCCCGTTTTTTTTATACGCCTGTACCGTGTGTATGCGCATGCCGGGCTTTGCCGCCAAGGTCCTCCTGTTTGCGCTGCCTGTCGGCATATGCGCGGCAGGCATGCTGTTGTACAACAAACTTCTGTTCGGCGGTTATTTAACGACCGGGTATACTCAGTACTCGCCGCACTTCAAGCTGGGCTTCGGTTCGCAAATCGGAGAAGTGTGCCTGGGGGGCGGCACCCTGCCGGGGCATACGCCGCTGGAGGGGATCAAAAGCTGCGCCAAGCTTCTGCAGGCGCTGTGTGACGACCTGTTCGGCTGGCCCGGCCTTTCGCTCGTCTTTGCATGCATGCTGTTTCTATGCTGCAGGACAACCCGCTGGGAGCGGCTGATGGCCCTGTCATTCGCCTGTATCGTTACAGGCTATTTTTTCCTTTTCGCCACGCGCTACTCGATCTGCTACGGCCCCCGCTACTACTTTGTCAGCCTGCCGGCACTTGCACTGTTTACCGCCAGGGGAATACTCCAATGTCCGCGACTGCTTGCGGCCGGTTTCCTGCACCGCTGGACGGGCGGCCCGGGCAGCCGAAAAGCCGCGGCAGCACTGTGCGTGATTTTTCTTATTGTCCTTTCCGGCTCACTGTACATGCCCCGGATGATAAAAACCTACGGGGATTCCTACTGGAACGTTGACAAAAAACTGGTCAACCTCGTGCGCGAACAGGGCCTGAACAACGCGCTTATTTTCGTGGAGTCCGGATACTACCGTAAGCCCCATGCTGCGCCGGACTATTACAATTCGGTATTCAATTACAATGCGCTTGATCTGGACGGCCCTGTTGTCTATGCCCGCGATTTCGGCCCGGATGAAAACCGGATACTCATGGAACACTACCCGGGCCGGGACTATTACCTGTACAGGAACACCGGCGAAGCCGGGCGCGCGCTGATCAAAATCACCGCCCCCGGCACATGACCATCCCCCTGCCGCGGGCCAGCGCCGCATGAATCAGAGCCCCGAGCAGAACGGAGGTGAGCGTCGCGACAGGGAAGGAATAGCGATACATAACCGCAACGAGCAGGTACGGGAATGCATACCCGAGGATGTATGCATACATGCATCCGCATTGAC
Source organism: uncultured delta proteobacterium (assembly GCA_903881505.1). Classification (GTDB taxonomy): domain Bacteria; phylum Desulfobacterota; class WTBG01; order CAIYCZ01; family CAIRTM01; genus CAIRTM01. The sequence goes on from CAIRTM010000047.1 coordinate 21,378, forward strand.
GATTGAAGCACCTCCGTCCGATCAGCGCAAAAACCACGAGCGTTACGCCCGGAACGGCATAGCCGATATACCGCAGGGCCATCCAGAACGATATGCCCGGCAGTTCCGCGTGATATCTGAAAACAAAGAAAAAGTACATGAGTCTCCTGGCGGTTGTGCGTGCAAAACGGCCGGGATCGAAGTCCCGCTTAAAGAGCTCCCGTTTCGACAGGATATATGCGCCCTCGCCAAGCCGGCTGTAGAGGAGGAACTCCTGCCCGTTAACGGCAGGATGCTGGCGTGCGAACACGGCATCATCAAGGTAGCCGTCGGATTCCGGTGAATTGCCGTTGTACAGCTCGAAAGCTCCGTTTGATTTGATAAAGCTGAGTGTGCCGGTTCTGTTTTTTTGATACAGAACATACGGCCCGATAACACAGCCCATGACAATAACCGCCGCGCACACATGCGCGGCGGCGCGAGCCGGATGTGCCCTGTGACAGGCCGTATGGGCGGCCAGCACGGCCGCGATGGCGAACGCAAGGACGGGAACGAACAAAAGCGCGACACCGGCGCACAACGAAACCGCCAGCAGCCGCACGAATGTGGTGCGTGCGAAGTACCGCATGCACAGGTAGAACACCAGCACAAAAAAGAAAGAATGAAGGTTAAAATCCTGCTGGTATCCCTGGAAGTACAGCTCAACATCCTGCAGTGAGAGCGCGAATGCCGCTGCGCCTGCAATCGCCGCGCCGGCGCTTGAAAACATGAGCAGGCCCAGGCGGTACACCATCACGATGATTGCCGCGGACAGTACCAGTGAAATACCGAAGAGAAAAAAAAGGGCCCCGGGTGAAAAGCACCCGAACAGCTTGAAGGCGAGGCAATAGACCATCACCGATCCCGGAGCGACCCATGCGGTAGGGCCGGTGCTGCCTCCGAAAGGGCTTGCAAACCCCTGCTGTGCGCAGACGATTGCATGCGCTATGTTGCCGATCTCAAAGCCGAAATCACTGACCCAGGGGAGCTCCGGTGCCGCCATACCGGGCTTCAGCGGACATGCGGCCGTTTGAAACAGCGCCGGATGGCGCTGCACGTTCATATACAGCAGGCCGATGCGCAGCAGCAGGGCGATGGCAATAATACACGGAAGGATTGTTCTGGTATGTCTCATGGCGATCTGCACGTCAGCGTTCCGCGCTCTCATGCACGGCCCACGCACCTGACGCCTTTTCAATACATGCTTTACCGCAGGGGCTTTGTTCGATCCGTATTCGCATACAGCCGCCAGGGGCCGCTTTGTTTGACAATGCTGAAGTGCCGTAATTTCTCCCGGGCCTGCGCGGGGATATCGCCGCGCACCAGCAGGTAATCAAGGCCGCCGTACCGGCCGTCATATTCGCACGCCCCCTTACCCACCCAGCCGATATACCTGGGCAGCACATCCGTACCCACCCGGCGGCGGATGGCAAACGAGCGCTCGTCGGTAAGCCGCGTTGTGCTGATGCCCCGCCGCCAGACCATGCAGTAGTCCGGAAAGTTGTCATACATGGAAACATTACGGAAGCGGTAGTCATAGATCAAGCCGCCGACAACGGCATCGGCGGCGCAGCCGGCGAACAGCTCCTCATTAAAACCGGCGTTGGCGGAGTCAAAAGCTCGGAAACACTGCAGCCACAGGGCAGCGTGCACAGCGACGGCAGCGCATATGCATATTTTCATCCACGCAGGCAAAACGCGCGGAGCCGCAAGGCTGCCGGCTATAATGACGCCCAGGAAAACCAGGACCGAAAACCGCTGGTATAAAAAACTGTAGCCGGGCAGCGCCACCGGCATAAAAAGCGCACATGCCACGCTGCATCCCAGAAAAATACATATGCAGTAAAACCCGGCCGGGCGCGCGGTTCTGCCCTTGTGTCGTTTTTGCAGAAACGGGAATGCAGCAAAAAACAAGGTGGCCAGCGAAAATGCAGCGGCCGCCGCATATCCGGACAGCGTGCCTGACAGCCGGAAATTATCATGGATCATGACAGCTCCGCGCTGCCAGAAAGAGCCCGCAAATGAATGCCGGTAATAGTGCAGCAGCGCCTGCATCATGGAGGATCCGCCGTACTCGCGGGAATCGATTGTATACCAGGCAGCGAAAAGCACCATGCCCGGGATGCAGATCCCCAGATGCACGGGGAAACGGCGCCATGCGCCGTGGCGGCACATGTCAAACAGCACGCAGGCGGCATACACCATGACGGCATACAGGAACGCCATGGCGTGCATGAAAAAAATACCGGGCAGCAGCACGGCAATCCACAGTGCCGCCGGCGCGCTTCGATGTTCGATATAATCGATTACAGCGTACAGCAGGAAGAGCAGGGCCGGTACTGCGATGGTAAAGCCCGTAAACCCGTAGCAGACGTTGATGTTGTAAAGAAACAGGAACGCCAGCAGGCCATACCATGGATTGCCTGTGCAGCGGCCGATCAGCAGCGCTGCTCCCGCAACGAACAGCACTGCATACATGACGTAAAAAAACCTGTTGGCCGCTTCGACACCCGGAAACAGCTTAGAACCGCAGAGCACCGTATGAACCACATTCGGCCGCGGAAACATATTCAGCGAAAAAATTTTTTCAAACTGATTATCCGGATTGCCATAGGATTTATATATTTCAGCAAGCGCCAGATGGTTGGGCATGTCCAGAAAGGGGTACAGCCTCTGAAAGCCGAAATTATAACTGTGGACGCTTAAAAGGACGATAAACGCAAGCCAGAAGAACTTGTCCCTGAACCCAGGGCTGCGCGCAGGCTCCTCGCTTTTCACGGCTATCATTGCACACCACCCTCGTCTGCCTTCTGCAGGCGGAATAAAACGCTCCCCGCCTGACGTGCCCAGTGAAAGCCCGTCCGGTGTTGCTCAGCGATAAAATTCAGCGCCGGCGCAACAACGAAAACGGGGCGTTCAGACAGCAGCTTCTCCAGGGCTGCGGGATTCCCGCCATAGCGGCCTGCCATAGCAGTGTGATTCTCCAGCGCAACGCCCCCGGCACCGGGCGCTGTCATCCGGGTCAGCAGCAATGGGTAGTACGAAGTGCTGTCACACACGATCATGCCGTCAGGGGCGGCTTCGCTCAATGCTGCCGAGGCAAAGCGCTCGGCTGATCGCTCGGTATGCTTCCAGGGCACAATCCAGTAGCGCATTTCATCCCGGAACGGCAGAACGCGGTCGCGTTTGACGCTGATATGCAGCCTGTTCATGGCGGCGGGCAGCACGGCATACGTCAGCGGCATCAGGACAATTGAAGTCAGGCAGGCGGCGATAACCGCATTCCTCCGCGCGGCCGTTCGGCGTGCGAGGGCATCAATGCCCACCGCCATGCCCAGGCTGAACAGCACCAGTGACGGCAGAATAAAGGTAAACTGATCAGGCACTGAGTAACGCAGGAAAAAAACACCGTGCAGGCCCAGCAGGGCGAACAGCGGCCAGGCGGTCTGTCTGCCGGCTGTTGTACGCATCTGTATCCAGCCAACGATGCCGAGGAACAGACCGGCATGTACAAAATTCAGGCTGCTTAAGGCGGCATTGACGCCCATCAGGCCCCAGCCCGCGCGTACATTAAAGACCTGCCCGGCATACCCGCTGAACAGCATTGATGCAGCGGCCGCCTGTATGTCACCGGTTTGCATGGCCGTACGCATCACCAGCCAGGCAAGCGGAGCCGCCCCGCACACACATGCAGCCGCGGCGGCCGGTACGGCTGCGAATTCAAGACGGCGGCCTTTTATGAAAACCAGCATGCACGCGGCATAAACCGGCACGCTCAGCAGCGCCAGATTATGGATCCCGATATTCAAACCGAGAAGCAAAAAAAGGCCGGAAAACCCCTGTATCGAAGGGCGGCGAAGACAGGAAAAAAGCGCGATCAGCTCACCGCTGAAAAACGCCGCGTTCCATGTGTACACTTCAGTAATGGTCGACAGCCACCACGGCGTATGCATCACCGCCAGCATGCCGGCTGTCAGCAGGCCTGTCCAGCTCCTGCCGGTTAGCATCCAGCCGAGGATCGCAACGTTGGCCAGTGTAACGGCCATGCCTGCTCCGCTGCACAGGCTCAGGCGCAGCCATTCAGCTCCGAAGGGCAGCAGCAGAAAAAGCCGTGCTATGATTATATAGAGCGGATGTGCAAGCGCAAGGCCAAGACTGCCTGTATAGTCACCCGTCAGCGCCCTGAACTGCAGCATGCCGCTGTCCTGCCAGCCGACACCCGGCTGCGCTGTCAAAGCGTACAGAACAAATCCGGCAGATGCGACACCGAACCAAAGGGCGCTGCGTGCGAGCGGACTCCCGGGAAAGCGCGATATCGGCTGCTGCATGGCCATGGATACCCCCCTACACACCCCGCACGATGCCCGCGGAAGCCGAGCGGCGTTCTCTCACAGCCTGCAGCACGTCATCCGGCACATAGAGCGATCCCCGGCCGGTGCCGATTTCAATGCCGTTTACGTTTGTGCCGTGAAAATCGCTGCCGCCGGTTTCAACCAGGCCAAACCGGCGTGCAAGGCTTTTATACAGCTGCTGCTGGGCGCTTGAGTGCTCGGGATAATACACCTCGATTCCCTGCAGGCCATAGCCTGTAAGCTCAGCCACCAGTTCCTGCAGCACGGCGCTGCTGTGCGGCCCGATAATGGCCGGGTGCGCCAGCACGGCAACACCGCCGGCATCACGGATACAGGCGATGGCCGCATCGGCCGGAAACCGGTATTTATCAATATAGGCGCAGGCCCCCTTTTTCAAATAACGGTCAAAGGCCTCGCGCACCGAGCGGACAAATCCCTGCTGAACCATGACCTTGGCGAAATGAGGACGGCCGACCTGTCCGGTTTCAGCCTCGCGCTCGACCTGTTCAAGGGTTATGGCAACCCCCAGCTCGCGCAGTCGCGCGATAATGCGGGGATTGCGCTCATTGCGCGCCTGCTGCAGCACATCGATGCGCCCGCGCAGACGCTGATCATCATGGTGAATATAGTAGCCCAGCACATGCAGGGTTCCCAGATGATGCTCAGCGCTTATCTCAATTCCCGGCACCACCTCGATGCCCGCATCAATGCCGGCTGCAAGGGCCTCGGCAACACCCTCAACCGTGTCGTGATCGGTAACGGCAAGCGCGCTCAGTCCCCGCCGGCAGGCATGGCGAACGGTCTCGGCCGGGCTCAGCGTGCCGTCGGAGGCGTTGGTGTGCACGTGCAGATCAATCATGAGCAGTCCGGGGGCAGCACGGTGCTGCGGCGTCAGGGGTTATGGGTCGAACGTCCAGGCACCGGGCCGGGCCGGCGCTCATTTTTCACATCACACTGCGTGCCAATTGTAACGGGGCCCCGGCGGACGGCTGAGGCTCCCGGTACAGCCTACGCGCAGGACACCGCCAGACGCTCGCCGATTGAAAATGCCTGCGCGAGATCGGCCGCTTTTTCAAGAACCTGGGCGCGCTGCAGATTGCCGGTGCTGAGCATTTCGCCTATTTTCTGGAGATGAAAATCCCGCATGTTCGCATCCATCACCATAAGCACAAGCGCTGATGACGAGGGTGAGAAGTCCCCCTGGCTGACAATGCTGACCGCTTTTTTACCTTCGATAAGGGGCCGGGCCTCGGCATGAACGATCGCACCCTGGGCATCATATTCAACGTGCATTTTTAAAAGCGGCATCATGCGCGCAAACAGATTGGTCAGTGCCGCTGAGATGGTCCGGCCGTGATTGGGACTGGCAAAAATAAAGGCATCCGCCTGCTGCATGCGCTCAAGAATCGGGCCCATGTCGTCGCGAAGTGGGCAGTCCCTGCTCCCCTGAAAAACAGTATGCGCACCGCAGGCATTACAATATTTAATATCAAGATCATAGAGGTAAAGCTTTTCGGCCTCGACCGGCGCCCTGCTGACGGCACCGGCGATCACCCGGTCAACCAGAATATCGGTGTTTGAGCCCTTGCGGGGGCTGCCGACAAACGCCATGAGTTTCATACGGTATCCTCCGTGTCAGAGCAGCGCACGTCCGGCCGGCTGCCGGCGCTGCATAATCTTACCCTCCAGGCCGTCATTGTACAAGGATTTGTCTGCGCTGGCAACTTAAAGCAACAGCGTGTCCGCTCATCCGCAGGCTGCGCGCCCCGGCAGGCTGAACAAAACTGCGGCGGAATATTCAGGCTGGCTAGAAAAAAGTTTGCGGGCTCAAAAAAGCCGGCAGACTCATCAGGGCGGGTGGAGGCGGCGACCGGATTCGAACCGGTGAATAAAGGTTTTGCAGACCTCTGCCTTACCACTTGGCTACGCCGCCAAAAAAAATGGAGCGGGAAACGGGATTTGAACCCGCGACTCCGACCTTGGCAAGGTCGTACTCTACCACTGAGTTATTCCCGCTCAGCAACCTTGAAATTATAGCCGACCTGTCGTCTTTGTCAACAAATAAATACAAAAACGGCTGAACGAGGCCCCTGCACGGGCATACTTCATATGTGCAGCCCGCCCTGACCTGTCAGAACCCGCAGGGTTCGCCGCTGCCCTCATGTGGCGTCTCCAGGTTGATTCTCTGCGTGGGGCGGCTGCCGTACCGGGACGGTTTCGTTCATGAGCTGCACGACAGGATAGTCGTCAAAATAGTCAATAATATTCAAACAGGCGTACGTCTGTTCGAGGCGCACTGCGCTGTTCAGGTCAAGTCCGAGGGCATCGCACAGCACCACCCTGTTCAAGCCCCCGTGGCCGACCAGAAGGACTGTGCCGCCGGCATGTTCGCGAAGCAGCCTCTTCAGGCGCGGCAGGGCCCGTTCGCGCACATCCGCAAAGCTCTCGCCTCCCGCAACGCGAAACGAGCCGATGCTGCGGGCGCGTTCGCTGAATTCCTCCTGGAAGCGCTCCAGGATTTCGGCAAGCGTCATGCCCTCCCAGCGGCCGATATTGATTTCGCGGAATTCAGGACACGCAACCGGCGCAATGCCGCGTGCGCCGGCGAGCAGACGCGCCGATTCAACCGTGCGCACAAGGTCGCTGCAATAGATTGCGTCGATCGGCACGCCTGCCAGACGGCCCTCAAGCAAGCGTATCTGCGCGCGGCCCTCGTCGCTGAGTGCAACATCCCGGTGGCCGACATAGCGCCATTGGCGCGAGGTCACCAGTGCCCCATGGCGCGCCAGGTACAGCCGTGTGCGCGCAGCATCTCCTGCAGCCTTGCCAAGGGCAGCCGGTATATATCCTGATTCAGCTGCCATAGAGCCCCGGCGCGCAAAAAGTTCGATGGAGCAGGTTGGTGAAAAAAGTCTTTTTATGCATGCTCTTTAAAAAAGATCCGGCGCAGGGCATCACGAGGAATGAGGCGTACTTCTTCGTACGCCCTGCGGAGCGCACCGCCGCAGATGGACCCGCCCTCAGCAGGAGAACTGCGCCGCAGGATACACTTTTTTCGACAGCCCGCTAGAGGTTGTACATGTCGTGCAGAAGCCTGACCAGGGCGATGTTGTCGGAATGCCCGGTCATATTCGCCGTGATTTTCGCCCTGAGGGGACGGCCGAGCAGATAGAGATCGCCCACCATATCCATAATCTTGTGCCGCACGAACTCGTCCGGGAATCGCAGGTCCGTGTTCACGATTTTTTCATCATCAATCAGGATAAAATTATTGAGCCGGCCCCCGCTTGCCAGGCCGCGCTCATTGAGCGCCTCGATATCCTTCAGGAACCCGAACGTGCGTGCCGGGGCGATCTCGCGTTTGAAATCCTCGGCATCCGCCATGACGAACCTGTATTCCTGCCGGCCGACCGGCCGGGGATAGTTCAGGGTATAGTGAACCGAAAATACATCGGCAGGCTCAACCGTCAGGAATTTCTTCGTACGATCGGCCTCGCCCAGGCTGTGGCGCCTGTCGACAATGATTTCATCCAGGGGTTCTTCCTGCTCTTCAATCCCGGCGTCCTCGACCATCTGGCAGAAATCAAGGGCCGATCCGTCCATGATGGGAACCTCGTTATTGATCTTGACCATCAGGTTCGAAATCCGGTAGGCATGCAGAACCGCCAGGAGATGCTCGATGGTGCGGGCCGCCGCCCCGTCAGCCTGCAGGCTGGTTGCATAGTCGGTCGACACGACATGGTGTATATTGGCCCGTACCGTTTCACCGCTTGATATATTGCCGAACAGTATCCCGCTGCCCGGGGGCAGCGGCGTCAGGATAAGCCCGGTCTTGTCGCCGGAGTGCAGCCCGCGGCCGCTCAGCACCATGCTGCGCTTGAGCGTGCGCTGCATGCGGTGCTGCGTCCGGTTCTCCCGCGTCAGGATGATGTTGTATTCGCCGACATACTTCTTGAGCTGCTTTTCACTGACGCCGATCCGTGCGGCCGTTCGCTTGATATCACGGTCATTGCGGCGCAGGTGGTACAGCAGGAAATTCTTGCGCCAGGCATCCTCGGCCTCCTTCATGGTGGCGTAGCGCTCGTGGGAACGCGAAACGTTGTACTGCATGTCGTCGCGCACGGAAAGAGGAATATCAAGCGCTGAAACGGTCCTGGAATGCAGCGACACTACGATCTTCTCAACCAGGTTCTTCAGTTCCTTGACATTGGCGGGCCAGTCGTAGTTCATGAGCATTTCAAGCGCCTCGTCATCGAAGCTCTTTTCCCGCACGCCGTACTCGCTGCAGGACAGGGTCATGAAATGCTTGAGCAGCAGCGGGATATCGCCGCGGCGCTTGCGCAGCGGCGGCAGGCTGATGCGCTCAGGGAAAGAATCTGCAAACGCGGCCGAGAGTTTGCCGGCCGCGCGCGCCTCATCGGCCTCAAGGACCGATGAGGTTACGACGCGCAGCTGCGGGTCCGCCTGGCGCTTGCGCAGAAATTCCGCGATGCGGTCCTGCAAAGCGATATCAAGCGCCTCCGCCGAGGCAAGGTACACGACCGCCCGGCCCGGCTGCGTCAGCAGCCCTGCCTTGCCGGAACTGTCGCCGAACAGTTCCAGGGAAGCCTCGTCGCAATCGTAAAGGGGACAGTTGAGCCTGTGGAACGAAGCGAAACGTCCGCTTTTCTCGCCGCCAATCAGCATCCGGGCCGCGATCTCCTTGCCGGTACCGACCTCGCCGCTCAAAAACACATGTGCTTTTGTCGCGGCAATTTTATCAATACGCCTGCGGATGTCGATAATCTCCGGCGCCTCACCGGTCAGCCTGCTGCGTTCGCGCGCAGCGGCGGACCCATCGACTGCCGCGGCGGCCTGCGCGGCGGCCTGCCATTTCTCGGTAATGCGCCTGACGGTATTGAGCACCACGTCGAGCGAAAAAGGCTTCTCGAGGAAATCAAACGCCCCCTGTTTCACCGCCTACACGGCCGTGTTGACCGTGCCGTGGCCGGTCATCATGACCACCTCGATCGCGGAGTTGAAATCCTTGACGGCTTTCAGGGTTTCCATGCCGTCCATGCCGGGCAGCCATATATCCAGAAACACGATATCGACCGGCTGCGACTTGATAATGCGCATGGCCTGCGCCCCGTCGGATGCGCTCAGCAGCGTGTAGCCTTCGTCTTCAAGGCTGCCGGCAAGCGATGTGATGATGTTCTGCTCATCGTCTACCAGGAGGATGACCGGTGTTTTCATGCCGAAGATACCTTTCCAATGCTGACGGGCTGATTCACGGGCAGTTCGATCACAAAGCAGGTCCCGCGGGGATGATTGTCACGGACCCTGATATAGCCGCCGTGGTCGGCGATGATCGTGCTGACGATCGCCAGGCCCAGCCCGGTGCTGTCTTTTTTCGTGGAGAAATAGGGGTCGAATATTTTAGGCTTCAGTTCGGGGGGAACACCGCAGCCGTTATCGGCAACCTCGACCGTCACCATCTTCAGCCGGGAGTTGTAGCCCGTGCGCAGCACGATCCGGCCGTCATTTTCCAATGAGCCGACCGCGTTGTCAAGCAGATTAATCAGCACGCGCTTGATCTGGGCGCGGTCAAGGCTGAGCCGGCCGACGCTGCGGCCGGGCTCGAACACAAAGCTGATGTCCTTGCGGGCCTCGCGGTACAGCGTCAGCGTTTCCTCGATGATTTCATGGATGTCGTTGGCCCGCGGCTGCGTGGCCGGCATTTTCGCGAAGCTCGAAAATTCATTGACCAGCTTCTTGAGGTCGTCAACCTGCGCGACAATCGTGCCGAGGCAGTCAGCAAAAACGCCCTGCTCACGGCTGATCTGGGGCGCAAATTTCTTCAGCACGCGCTGGGCGTTCAGCTTGATCGGCGTGAGGGGATTTTTAATCTCGTGCGCGATGCGGCGGGCGACCTCGCGCCAGGCGTAGGCGCGCTGGGCCTGCTGGATCTGGGTCAGGTCCTCGCCGACGAGCACAATCCCCATGTAGGTGCCGTCATCGTCGAACAGCATATTGGAACGCACATACACGTAGGCGGTCCGCTGCGCGAAGGTGAGCGTCACCTGGCGCTCCACCGCGCCGAGGTTGAAGCGCGTCATCTCGTCGATCAGCAGCTTCAGCGGACGCAGTTCATCGGAGGCGAACACCTCGGCGTAGGGATGCCTGAGGGCCTCATCCAGCGCCAGTCCGAACATGGCCTGGGCCGAAATGTTGAAATTTGTGATGACGCCGTCACGGTCGATGGATACGACCACGGCCGCGACATTCTCCAGCAGCGTTTCCATGTATATCCGGCGGTGGTCGAGCTCGGTGACCATGTCGCGCAGGTGGCGCGTGGTCTGCTCGACCTGCTCATGGCTCACGCGCAGGTCGCAGGTCATCTTGTTGAACGAATCGACCAGGACGCCGATTTCATCGTCGGCGGCCGGCTCGATCTGTACGTCGAGGTTGCCCTGGGCAATCTGCTCGGTGGCGCTGGCAAGCGAGCTGATCGGCACCGCGATGACTTTTGACAGATGAAATCCGAACCAGGTCGCCGAGAAGATGATCAGCAGCGTCACGACCGAGAGCAGGATCACATACAGGTACTTGATCGGATTTTTATAGAGCTTGAGCTTCTTATAGTCCTGGAACGCCCGGGCGATGCTGTCCATCTTCGACACGAGGCTGCGGGGCACGTAATAATTTACCACCATCACGCCCACCACATCCTTGCGCGACCAGCTCGAATACACCGGCACCACCCCCCGTATGATGTCGCTTTCGCCGGCGGGCTGAATGCGGATGATCTCCCTGCCGTCAAGCGCCTGCTGCACCAGGGACGACTCGGCGCTGATAAAGTTCGAGTCGGGCACCTGCGGATTCATGGCCCTCACCAGCTCCTCCTTCTGGGAGGAGTAGACCTCGACCACGCCGAGATTGTACTCGGACTGCTTTTCGTTAATAAAATCGCGCAGGATGTCCAGATTCATCTGGGAGAGCAGCTTATTGTCGGTTATGTGGCGGGAGAGCTGCTTGGCGTAATAAAGGGCGTTGGATGAGGCGTTGTTGTAGTAGGCCTCGGTGACGCTGAAGGCCTCTTCAAGGGTGGTTTCAACCTTGAAACTGAACCAGTTCTCGATCGTGTTGGTGATGAATCCGATCGAAACCCAGAACAAAAGCAGTGTCGGCACCAGCGACAGCCCGACAAACGCGATGACCAGCTTGGCCCGCAGCTTTGATCCCAGGATGCCGCGCCTGCGCTCAAAGACCAGCTTTACCACGTTGCGCACGACCAGGTAGATCAAAAGCAGCAGCAGGATGGCGTTTACGTTGATCAGCAGAAACACCGTCAGGTTCTGCGGCACCAGGGCCTCGCCGCGGCTGCCCGTGACGTACAGCAGCAGCGATGTCAGGGAAACAACCAGCAGAATGATAAGGACAATAGCGGCCCGCTCGCGCCGGCGGCGCTGTTTTTCCTGCTTCGGGAGATCGGGGGCTTTCGCTTCCATGCGCTCGCGTCAGATCTGAAATCGAGTCCTGCGTTTTCCGGCTTCGGCGCAGGTACGCTGAAGGCATTGTACTATGACTGCGGCAGGTATTCAAACCCAATTTCACATCTTTCTTGACAGTGCTTTGTTTTTTGTGTAGGTTTTCCCCTCATGCCACAAACGCTTCCCGGACTGAACGGAAGGAACCCTCCATGAGCCGCAGCGAGATACCCTCAAGCCTTACCTTCGACGACGTGCTGCTGATTCCGCAGCACTCTGAAGTCCTGCCCAATGAGACAGAACTGCACACGCGGCTTACCCGGGAAATACACCTCAACATCCCGCTGCTCAGCGCGGCAATGGACACGGTTACCGAATCGCAGACCGCCATAACCATGGCGCAGGAAGGCGGCATCGGCATTATCCATAAAAATCTCAGCGTGGCAGCACAGGCCCGCGAAGTCGCGGCCGTAAAGAAATCCGAAAGCGGCATGGTGGTCAACCCCATCACCGTCGAGCCCGACCAGAAAATACACCATGCCCTTGAGCTGATGGAAAAGCATCAGATATCGGGCTTTCCTGTTGTCAAGGAAGGCAAGCTCGTCGGCATCCTCACCAACCGCGACCTGCGCTTTGAAACCGACTACGGCCAGAGCATCAGCGCGGTCATGACCAGGGACAACCTCATCACCGTCGGTCCCGGCACCACGCTTGAACAGGCCAAGAAGGTCCTGCACAAAAACCGGATAGAAAAGCTGCTGGTTGTCGACGAGCACAACAACCTCACCGGGCTCATCACGGTCAAGGACATCGAAAAGGCCGTCAAATACCCTCATGCCTGCAAGGACGCGCACGGCCGCCTGCGGGTCGGGGCCGCGATCAGCCCGGGCGCCGACCGCGAGCAGCGCACCGAGGCGATCGTGGCCGCCGGGGTCGACGTCATCGTGATCGACACGGCCCATGCGCATTCGCGTTCGGTGCTTGACGCTGTTCGTTCCACCAAGAAAAGCTATCCCGGCTGCCAGCTGATCGCCGGCAACCTCGCGACCGCCGAAGCGGCCAAAGACGTGATCAAGGCCGGCGCTGACGCGATCAAGGTCGGCATCGGACCCGGCTCGATCTGCACCACGCGCATCGTGGCCGGCGTGGGCGTGCCCCAGATCAGCGCCATCATGGAATGCCGCGTTGCGGCCGACGCCGCGGGCGTGCCCCTGATCGCCGACGGCGGCATCAAGTACTCCGGCGACATCACCAAGGCCATTGCGGCCGGCGCACACTGCGTCATGATCGGCAACCTGTTCGCCGGAACCGATGAGAGCCCCGGCGAGACCATTCTGTACCAGGGCCGCACCTATAAGGTCTACCGCGGCATGGGCTCGATCGGCGCCATGAAAGACGGCAGCCGCGACCGCTACTTCCAGGGCGGCGTCAGCGATGAGGCCAAGCTGGGGCCCGAAGGCATCGAAGGCCGCATCCCCTACCGCGGCAGCCTGTCGGCCAACATCTTCCCGCTCATCGGGGGCCTGCGCTCCGGCATGGGATACGTCGGCTGCAAAACCATCGAGGACCTGCGCTCAAAAGCGCGCTTCGTGAAGATCACTCCCTCGGGCCTGAAGGAAAGCCACGTGCACAACATCATCATCACGCGCGAAGCACCCAACTACCAGGTCGAATAGGCCCCGCATGCAGCCCGCCCATGAGAAGATCATCGTCCTGGACTTCGGCTCGCAGTACACGCAGCTGATCGCCCGCCGCATCCGCGAAAGCCGTGTCTATTCCGAGATCCACCCGTTCAGCATACCGCTTGAAGAACTGCGCGCGCTCAATCCCCGGGGCATTATTCTCTCCGGCGGCCCGGACAGCGTCTATGATCAGGACGCACCCCTGGTCTCAACCGAACTCTTTGACCTGGGCGTGCCGGTGCTCGGCATCTGCTACGGCATGCAGCTCACCAGCCACCTGCTGCAGGGCCGGGTCGCGGCGCATACAAAGCGCGAATACGGCCGGGCAGACCTGATCATCGGCAACAACGAAGACCTGTTCGCCGGTTTCTCCGCGGATGAAAAGATACCGGTATGGATGAGCCACGGGGACCGCGTGGAGGAAATGCCGGCCGGGTTCGAAATTATAGCCCGCAGCGCAAATGCGCACTGCGCGGCCATCCGCCACCGCGGGCGGCGCATCTTCGGCGTGCAGTTCCACCCCGAGGTCGTGCACACTCCGCAGGGCACGAGGATACTTGAAAACTTCATCTTCACGATCTGCGCGTGCAAACCCAGCTGGACCATGCGCTCGTTCATCGACTACTCAATCGAGCGCATCCGCGCGGCCGTCGGCTCAAAAAAGGTGCTCTGCGGATGCAGCGGCGGCGTCGACTCGACCGTTGCGGCTGTTTTGATCGACCGGGCCGTCGGAAGCCAGCTTACCTGCATTTTCGTCGACAACGGCCTGCTGCGCAAAAATGAATTCACCTCCGTAACGCGCCTGCTGCGCGACACGTTCAGCATCAACCTCATCCCGGTTGACGCATCGCAGCGTTTCCTGAGCCGCCTGGCGGACGTCGGCGATCCTGAAAAAAAGCGCAAGATCATCGGCCATGAATTCATCGCCGTGTTCGAGCAGGAAGCCGCCAAGCTCGGGGCAATCGACTTCTTGGCGCAGGGAACGCTGTACCCGGACGTGATCGAGAGCGTATCGGTCAAGGGCCCCGCGGTAACCATTAAAAGCCATCACAATGTCGGCGGCCTGCCCGAGCGCATGCAGATGCGGCTGCTGGAGCCGTTCCGTGAACTGTTCAAGGACGAGGTGCGCGAGATCGGCCGCGAGCTGGGCATACCCGAGGAGGCCATCATTCGCCAGCCCTTTCCCGGCCCGGGCCTTGCCGTGCGAATTGTCGGTCCCGTCAACAGCGAGGACCTGGAGCTGCTGCGCGAAAGCGACGCGATCATACTCGAGGAATTCAAGCGCAGCGGATGGTACACCCGTGTCTGGCAGTCGTTCGCCGTGCTGCTGCCGCTCAAAACCGTCGGCGTCATGGGCGACAAACGCACCTACGAAAAAGTCATCGCCCTGCGGGCGGTCGAAAGCCGCGACGCCATGACCGCCGACTGGGCCGAACTGCCCCGCGACCTGCTCAGCACCATCTCCAACCGCATCATCAACGAGGTCAAGGGCATCAACCGCGTTGTCTACGACATTTCCTCCAAGCCGCCCAGCACGATCGAGTGGGAATAAACAATTTTAGGGCATTTTCGATTTTAGCATAACCGGTTTGTATGGATTATCCTCATGCATCCATCGGCTGAGCTTGAATCAAGGCCTGTCATTTCGACCGCGGGGAGAAATCCTGGTTTTAAGATTTCTCAGCCGCTTTTCCATCCTCCGCAGCAGGCTGCTGCGGAGGACGGGCGCTCCTTCGAAATGACAGTATGGCTGCGATACTTTGAAAAATGCTCTAAACGCACCCATCAATCTTCAAATATACTGAGCACACCATCACCGCCCCCGTTTTCACGTATCGAAAGCTCCGCATCGGCAACTTTTTTAAACAGGCCCGAGAGTGCCTGGTCTGCGACATACCGGCCCAGTTGCTCCTGCGTTACTGCCTGCACAGCCTCGGCCTGCTGCTGAGCGGTTTCGATCTGCTGCTGAACATCCGCCGCCGCCGCAATTGCCTGGTCCGCCGTTTCCCTGGCTTCCTGCAGCCTGCCATACAGCTCGACGGCCCCGTTGAGATGGAGCTCTTCGGTTATCGCAGGCACCAGGGCCTCCCGCACGACTGCGCCGCCCTTTTCTTTCAAATAATCGGTGGCGGCGGTATTGCCGGCATCCAGCAGATTCTCAAGGGTGGGCGCATCCATATTCGTCACGATATTTTTCAGGGCAGGCCCGGCCGCCGGAATAGTATGTTCAGCCGCCTGGTTTATCAGGGTTTCCAGCAGCGCTGCCTGCGGATTTTTCTGCACATCCCTGGCGATACCGATGGCCAGCCCCAGGGGCGGAGGCAGCAGGATGCGCACCAGCGGGTCATCGAGAAACCCGCCCTTCGCCGCCAGCTGACCGACCACCGAATCAATACCGTTTGTCAGCCGCTGGCCGAATTGATCGGCTAAGAACTGCTGGACCTTGACGTGTGCGGTCTGCTGGACGCTGTCGACAAAAGAGGCACAGGAAGACACAAACATTGCTGCCAGCATAAGTATTGCACTGCGACGCATAACGATCCCCAAAAAGTATCCATTTATAACAACACGAAAATCAGCGACACTATACTGATTTTGTATTTTTATCAATCGGAATTAACATGGTGTCCCCAGATTTGCCCCAACCCTCCCGCTTTTTTGCTAAAAAAGTCGGATTTTACGAAGTTCGTATAACATGAGAATAGCCATGTTATGCGAAATTACGACATCAAATTCATTGACTTTCACATGCTTTAAATATATCGTCCGGCCATCATAACCAGCCAAAATCCACCAAACCGGAAGTTCGCATATTAATTGTTAGACAAACGAAAAATAAATTATGACATACCACGACCCACTCACTCAGCTCCTCATTTCGCTTGTAACAACTCTTGCTCTATCTGTTTTAGTTTTGTTGTGTTACAGAAACTCAACCGCCAATCAAGACCAAAAATATTTAACCTTTTGGCCAAGGTTCTTTTCCCCCTTGGTTGATGGCCTTTTTCTGTGGCCACTAACCGAATTAATACCTTATATCTTAAGTTTTGAGCTTCCTACATTCATCGCACTCATACTTTGGTTCACACAAAGTATTGGTTGGTATGTGTATCAGGTTTATATGCATGGCAAATACGGCCAGACATTTGGCAAGTGGGCTTGTAAAGTGAAGGTAGTAACTTTCAGAGATGAAAAAAATATTAATTTTAGAATAGCATTGCTTCGCGATAGCATTCCAATCGTACTTTTTGTGTTGGTTCTTATCGTTTACTTTTATCTCATAGTTGCAGGCAGGCTCACAGTTTCTGAACTATATCGCCCAACCCCTGAGAGCATTCAAACACATTTATATCTTTTACTCATACCAATGCTTTGGTTTTTTGCAGAGTTAATAACTATGCTCACTAACAAAAAAAGAAGAGCGCTACATGATTTCATTGCTGGAACAGTAGTAGTTAGAACGAACATAACAGATTGATCTTAAAACAGACATAGGGGAGGTGCTATAAAGATACTATAGCCATCGATTAAATCATTTGGACAATATTACACATGCCGACAGAAAAAACCTTCAACGCTAATGCTGTCGAACTAAATTATTTTGACGCCGGGGTTACTTCGGCAGATCCGCTCATTATGCTCCATGGGGGCGCGTGGTGCTGGCAGGAATATCTTTCTCTTATCCCCAGCCTGGCAAAAAGATGGCACATCTATGCGCTGGACCTCAGAGGGAATGGCCGGTCAGCCTGGGTTCCCGAAACGTATCGCTTGCAGGATTTCGTTGAAGACAACGCGCAATTCCTCAAGCGATTGGATAGGCCGGCAATCCTCATGGGACATTCGATAGGCGGCGTCATTGCACTCATGCTGGCCGGACAATATCCTGATATGGTGAAGGCACTCATCCTTGAGGATATAGTCCTGACTTTGGACAACTACCGTGGGGTCATTGATTCGTGCAGGGATATGTTTGCTCTTTGGCTGAACCTTAAACAATCCGCCAAATCCGAGCAGGAACTCGCCCTGGCACTGGCTGAGGCCTACAGGGATTACCCGGGGGTAACCAGCACATGGATACTGTTTTTTGCTAAATGTCTAAGGCAGCTCGACCCCACATTTTTCAATGCGCTGCTCCACAATTTCGAGGGCTTTGCCGCAGGATATGATTACAAACATATAATGAAAACGATCAACTGCCCCCGGCTGTTTCTGCGAGGTGAACCCAAGTTGGGAGCGGTAATGACGGATGAAGAAATCTCATGGCTCCAAAAACATTGCAGCAACGCGAAATGTGCTTTGATTGACGGAGTCGGCCATTTGCTCCATCTTGATCCACACGGCCAGACGCCGGTGCTGACTGAAATAGTAGAATTCCTGGACAAAAGCAAGTAACAGCCAATAATATAAGAACTCCCAACACGTCAATGCTGCGGACAGCCGTTGGCCGCCGCTGATATTTACGTTAGTTTTTAAAATATCATGGGTCAAGACCCAACTGAAATGTCAGTGGGGGTTACTAATGGTAAAAAATTCCGAGGAATATAATCTACACATTCAGAACATGGAGATGTACGCACATGGTGCAAAAGATAAAAATATATCTGTTTTTCAGTTTCTTTATGAAAATGTCGGTCTGGAAACTGACCTTGCCAATGAATTGATTAGCAACTGGACTCCTCCCGAAAATCACACATCGCCCGCAACACTGGAATCAAACACGGCTCAAACAGGAAATATAACTTTACAATTAGATAATAATACGGATGCATGGGATAAGATTGGATATTTTATAAGCGCTTTGATTTGGAATATCGCAATCGTTTCTGCTGCGTGCTTTCTTGCAGCCTGGGGACTCGATATATTCGGATCTCTTATTGAAAGTGAAATAATTCGCGGTGTTGCATATGTGTTTGCATTATTAGCTACTATGTCAATGTTTTGGTTTGGCTTACTCGCGGGAATACTTTCCGTATCTATTACATGCAAAAAATGTGGTTCTCGCATTATGACATTGAACCCTCCATTTTTCGTCTCTTTAATAAAATGCACGTGCGTTAATTGTGAAAACAAGAATGCCTAACAAATCGCTCGAGAATCGACGCGCTTAAATTCACGCGCGCCTCAGCTCAATCGTTACAGTATCTCGCAGCGTTTCCATCTCCTCCAGCCTGCGCAGCCCAGCGCGCACCGGCAG
This sequence comes from uncultured delta proteobacterium, assembly GCA_903881505.1. Taxonomy (GTDB): domain Bacteria; phylum Desulfobacterota; class WTBG01; order CAIYCZ01; family CAIRTM01; genus CAIRTM01. Next base: position 40,093 of record CAIRTM010000047.1, read on the forward strand.
CACGACCACGCACGCGCTCATAATCAGGGCGAACGAGGCCGCGATTTTGATCCAGCCAAACCCGTCCAGTTCGCGGCCCTGAAACGCCGCCGTCACCGGCAGAAGAGCGGTATCGGGACAGGCGCATTACGACCTGAAAACAGTGCGCGCGACGCAGAAAGCGGGTCCGCCCTTCGCAGCAGGCCTGCTGCGAAGGGTGTGCATGTGGGGGCGGACAGTTATCGCATGGAAAGCTGGCGGGTGATAAAAGCCCGGATGGATTCGTTCAGATGGCGCGCTTCAAGCTCCGCCAGAAACCCATCCCATACCAGGGCATGGCGTTCAGCGGGCATCTGCTCCATCAGGCTGATGCAGCGCTGCCATTCAATCTCGAGTCCGCGCGCGTACATATCGCAGCTGAGCATGTCCGGCGGCAGGAGCCTGCGCCAGTAACGGCACAGCGTTTCAGCAAAGCCGCTTCCCACGCCGCGGTAAAAATCATCCTGCAGCGCGGCATCGAGTTTCCCGCCGACCGAGCTGTCGAGCGGATAATTGAGCGCATGCAGGGGATCAAAAAGCATCTCCGCGCCGACAAGCCTGCCGATACCCTGCACCGCACGCCCCCGGTATGCCGCCGGCACGGCATCAATATCGCGCATGAACAGGCCCTCGACCGTGCGGTCGTCATAGGCGCTCACGCGGTCGGTAAACTGCGGGCTGTATTCATTGACACTGCCGTTTCTGAAGCGTTCCAGGAACGCCCTGAAGAAAAACCGCTCTGAGGCCGGCATATTGCCGAGCAGCGCCGGGCGGTTCAGCAGAAAACCGTAATAGCGGTAGCCGAGCACCTGGGCGCCCCAGTTCGTATAAAAAATATCGGGATAGCGCCCGGCGAGCGCCTGCACCCATGGCGCCTGCGCCTGCTCCGGCATGGCGTGCAGCACACGCAGCAGCCCGTATACAAGCGCGCCGCGCCACGCCGCGGGGGTTTTTTCAATATAGCCGGCAATGCTCTCCGCCGGATCGGGCGTATCAAGCGCGCCAGAAGCAAGCCGGGCCGCCAGGGCGCGGAAGGCCTCCTCGCGGTTGTCATCCGGATAGCCTGCCGCAAGGGCTTCCGCGCTGCTGAACCCGGATGACCAGCGTGACGGGATCATCAGGCGGCTGGCATACTGGTCAAAGTTATACCCCTGGTACAGGAAAATTCTGCGCTCGTCCCCGCGCGAGAGCAGCCCTGCCGTACGCGCCAGATTGAACGCCGCGACCAAAACCACGACAGACCATGCACAGGTTTTAAGGATCCCCGAGCGCGAAGCGGACAGCAGTGCCAGGCCGATGCCCGCGCACGCGAAATAAAAAGGGAAAAGAATGGTCACCCACCGGCAGCGGATCACGTCGGCAGGCGCGAAGCTGGCGAATACGCCGATCGTGGGCCAGTATTCGAGCGGGTTGACCTGCATGGGGGAAAGAGCAAGGCACACAAGGAAAAAAACCGGGAACAGGGCGACAAACAGGCACAGCCGCTGCGGCACTGCGGACCGACGATTCCCTCCCCCGGGCAGGGCATTAACCGCGGCGGGAGCGCGCACGGACGCGGCTACGACAGCAATGCACGCTGCCAGCAGCAGAAGCGCGACGGCAGCTCCGGCCCAGCCGATCTCGCGTGAAGGGTAGCCGTAGCCCAGCGTATAGGGCACGGTATGGAAAAACGTCTGCGCAAACGATGCGGGCGACAGTGAAATGTTTTTAAAAAGTCCTGCCAGGAAGCTCCCGCCGCCGGCCGAGTAAAAGGCGGTGCGCCACAGCCAGGGCGCAAAACCGGCAAGGCCTCCCGCGCACAGGGCGCAGATAGCGCGCAAAGAAATCATCCGCGGCCTGCAGACAAGCACGAACAGCATGCAGAACGCGTTGAAAATGATATAGCTGTAGAACGCGTATGTGCCCAGCCCCGCGCACAGGCCGAAAAGACACCACAGCAGGAGCGGGACCTGTTTCGCATCTTTTTCGAGCATGCGGCAAAGGCATATCAGCTGCACGATCAGAATCTGGTTGATCATGTAATGCGAGCTGAACGTGCCGACCAGGCTGAGCCGGGCGAACATGGGCGGCGGCAGGGCGAACAGGGCCGCGCACACAAGCGCGGCCGTCCTGCCGCAATAGCGGTTGAGCAGATACACCCAGCCGAGCATGCACGCGAGCGTGCTCAACAGCGCGCACAGCTTGACCGTGAACACCGAATGCCCGAACAGGGCTGCCAGCGGATACATGAGCAGGGCCTCGATCATCATGTCGCCCGAGCGCTGCTCATACTGATAGGCCATGACAGGCGCGCGCAGGGTGCCGTGCAGCAGGTCAAACGTCAGTGTGCCGGATACGGGCTCATCGAAACAGGGGTGGGATATGTGCGAGAAGCCGTAGAACATCACGGCAAAACGCGATGCGCCATACAGCGCTACCAGCACTATCAGAACAAGATAAAAACGCTTCATAGGTCAGCCCTGAACAAGAACGCTCCCCGGCTGCATGCAGTACCGCAGGCATGCCGGCCGTATCACAGGCTCCCGCGCAACGAGACCATCTCCCGCGCCGCCTCTGCCGCGCGCATGCCGTCCAGCACGGCATCCTCCATGGCCGAATACACCCAGCGTCCGTAGCGGCCGGCGAGCGCAACGCCGCTGTCCCGGCACCAGTCCGCAACCATCTTCATGTCGTCGGGATACTCGCGGTGAAAAATGACATAGCCGTTTTCGATCAGGCGATAATCCATGAACAGGATATCATCGGGGCTTTTGAAAAGCCCCATCGTCAGCAGCAGCTCCACGCTTGCGCGTTTGAAGGCGGCTTCATCGGCGAGCGCGCCCTGGTGCGTGTGCTCGATATAGGCCGCCGAGCGGCCCGGCGGGGCCATGGGCGCATGCGCGCTGCTGTAGAAGCCGACCCGGTAGGGCATGAAACGCTCTTCGGGAATATAGAACCAGTGGCCCGGATGCGCCGGCGGCGCTGTAAAGGCCGCGTTGCAGTAGCTGACCGAGGCGATTTTCATGCGGTCGGCAGCCGCATGCAGCCGGTCGGATTCACCGCAGCGCACCAGACGCAGCAGATCGCGCAGGGGGATGGTGCTGACCAGCGCGCCGAAGCCGATCTCGTCGCCGCTCGCCAGGCGCGCCACTCTGCGCCGCATGTCGATGGCGACGGGACGGGCATCGAACATGAAGCGCTCCCGCGGGCACAGGCGGAAAAGAGCGGCCGGCAGCGCCCCGATGCCGCCGCGGGCCGGGTAGCTGAAGGTCGCGTTATAGCCCGCGCTGTCATGCCCGGGATCGGTGAGCGCGCCGTCGACGACCTGCTCGATGGTCGGCACCGGTATGTAGGTGTCGCACCAGTGGCAGGCGAATTCGCGCGGATGCACGGTATAGAGCTTTGAATTGTAGGGGATCATGAAATGCCGGGAAATGCCCTCGCCGAGGCTGGCCATGCACCACTCATAAAAATTCTCCGGCGGCCGCGGGCGGCCGCTTTCATAGCGCGCGCGGATAAAGCCCAGCAGGCATTCCCTGATCACCCGCGGCGGCAGGCCGAAGGTGTGCGACTGGAACGGATAGCAGGTGACGGTGCCGTGCGAAAAAACATGCGACCTGCGCTCAATCGTGACCCAGTCCACGCCCGGCAGCGAAGCGGCAAGCCGCCGCATCCGCTCATCGCGCATGTGCAGCCAGTGCCCTGTGCGGTCGAAGACAAAGCCCTGCTTTTCCTCGCTTGTGCACAGGCCCCCGGGTGCGCTGTTTTTTTCAACCACCAGGTACTCGTCCCCGGCCAGGTGAAAGGCCGCGGACAGCCCTGAAAGGCCGGCCCCGAGGATGAGCGTCCGTGTCGTTTTCATCGCATGCGCCTTCCTGCGCAAACGGCAGCCTCCGGCATGCCTTGCGCACGCCGGTTCCGAACCCGCTCTGACAGTATTAGTAGATATGCGCCTGTGTTTTCAAGGAAAAAAAGCACGGGATGCAAAAAAAGAACGGCCCGCCCGAGGGCTGCGGGCGGACCTGATGGCGGCGGCGCGTTCTACGGCTCGATGATCGACAGCGCGATATCGGCCATCGTGTCGCCCAGGAACTTGTTGAGCGATCCCACGCCCGGATCGTTTTCCTTGTACACGGCCCGGACCTGGCGGCGGCGCTCGTTGATGAGCCTCATTTCAGGCGACTGCGGGTCGCGGGGCTGCGCCGCCCGGTAGATAGCCAGCCAGGCCTTGAAATAGTCCACCGCGCACTTGTAAATACCGGCGACGTTTTCAGGCGTTTTTTCAACCGTGCCGGTGATGATATAGGGCGAGTGCAGCGCCCGCACCCAGTGGAACACGCTTGAGCGCATGCCCGGAATGAGCGCGAACTCCTGGTAGCAGTCCTCAAGCTGCTCATAATAATAGTTCTGCAGCATCTGCTGGTTGCGGCCCAGATCGTCGCCGGGCATGAGGTCGCAGATGAAGAAAATATGCTCATCGGACTCATCCCAGTCCATGACATAATAGGGAATGTCATAGTCGGGAGCCGGCGTCACGATCACGACGTCGGCCACCATGGTGCTGTAAAAATTCATCCGCGACAGGCCGATCTTCTCGAGCTTGGGCGCCCTGTAGGCGCGGTAGAAGCAGCTGTGGCCTTCGAGGTCGAAGTCATGCAGGCTGCGTATGTCGGTTCCGGAATGCTCGAGGATCTGCTTCGGAGAAAGTTCCTGCATGATCATGTCGGTCAGATGCTGCAGGATGGGGGTGAATTTTTCAGCGCCCCGTGCAGCAGGCGCTGCCTCGGCGGTTCGGGGGGCTTCAGCACCGGTTTTGGATGAAACCTTCACGCCGGGTATCGTGATGGCGTCCTGGGGGCACTCGCGGATGCAGGTCCCGCACTCCAGGCATTTCGTCGGCTCGGTCATGATGCAGAGCCCGTCCTCAAGAGCGAGAATTTTCAGGGGACAGGCATCCACGCAGATGCCGCATCCGATACAGCGTTCGGGGTCGACCGTAAAAGCCGTTTTTTTGTTGTCACGCGCCATGAGTGGTAGTCCTCCCTGCGTCTATCCCTGTTTTCCCCGGACTGCATGCACGCAGCCGGCGTTCCAGATACCCGTCCAATACGATTCAGGCCTTTAGTTGGATTTCCAACTATAATGAATATACCATATGCTCCCGGGCCCCGCAACCAAATATTTGAAAAAATCCGCCGGCGGACAACAGCCGTTTTCCGCCGGCACGGCACTTGCTGCCGCACGCATGAAGTTTTTTTGGCACCGGATGCTGTTATCTGGTATACTGAGGCTGTCGGGCAAACACATCATGAGGCGCGCGCGATGAGTGAATCTGAAAAAGACGACGAGCTTGAAGAGCTGTTTGCAGCCTTTGACAGACAGTTCGCCGATTGCGAGCAAAAATTCAGCGCGATCGAGGAAAACCTGAAGGTATTTCGTTCCCAGCAGGACGCATCCGAAGAAACCCCGCCTGAAACGCATGAATAAATCCGGCGCATGCGCAGAGCCTGCCATAGCGCTGCCATGTAGTACACAGCCGTTCTCCATACTCCCATACCCGGCATACCAGATACTGCAGTGTCGCACGCTGGTGCCAGCCGCGTAAAAAGCACTGCAGTCCGTGTTTCCGCTGTATTGCACTCGGGCCCGGCAAACAAAAATCCAAATATTTATTTTTTATTGACAAACAATGCACTATTTCATATATATTAATGATATTTTTGATGTATTGAAGTAGTGCCGGCGTTGACCATGGCCTGAGAATCCGGCATGAACACCAAGGGATGACACCGACCGGGAAATAATTGCCGCCGGATGGCCCTGTATCGGCACTGCCGGCAGGCATGCCGGGAAATAAAGGAGAGACGATGCCCGAAATCATGACCCCCAAGGAAGTAGCCCAGTACCTGAAAATGTCCGTGCTGACCGTGTACAAACATGCCAAGCAGGGCACTATTCCGGGATTCCGCGTCGGCAATTCATGGCGCTTTGATAAAAAGAAAATTGATGAGGTTCTGCTGCGATCATCCGGCCTGAACCCCAGGGCCTGATACGGCGATCCGCTGCAGGGATGCCCGGCATATAAGCCTGGCGGAAAAAAACGCCGCACGCCCGGCGAAGCAGACGTACACCGTTCGCGGACGTTCATTCCGCACAGTCAGGGAGACCGCCGCCCATGGAAAAGAAAATATCGCCCTCGGTCCTTTCAGCCGATTTTTCACGGCTGGGCGAGGAAATCCGCGCGCTTGAGGCCGCAGGGGCCGACTATATCCACCTTGACGTCATGGACGGGCAGTTTGTTCCCAACATAACCATCGGTCCGCTGGTGGTCGAGGCTGCCCGCAGGGTCACCACCCTGCCCCTGGACGTGCACCTGATGATTGAAAATGCCGACCGCTACATCGACGCCTTTGCCGACGCCGGCAGCTCGCTTGTTTCCGTGCACCCCGAGGCCTGCCCGCATTTGCAGCGCACCCTGCAGGCCATACGCGGCCGGGGAGCGCTGGCCGCGGCTGCGCTCAACCCGGCAACGCCCCTGTGCGTGCTCGATCATGTGCTGGATGATCTTGACATGATCCTGATCATGACGGTCAATCCGGGATTCGGCGGACAGAAGTTCATTCCCGCCATGCTGGACAAACTGCGCCGCCTGAAGGCCCTGCTGGCCTCAGCCGGAAAAAATATCCCCGTCGAGGTCGACGGCGGGATCGTCGTGGACAATATCCGCACGGTGAGCGATGCGGGCGCGGACGTGTTCGTCTCCGGCTCCGGCATTCTGTGCACGCCCGACTACGCAGCGACCATCACCGGAATGCGCAAACGCCTCGCGGCCTGAAAATTCAAAACACCCCTACCGTATGTTGGCTGCCTTTCCCAATGCCGGGCACACGCCCGGCATTTCTTTTCCGTGCGGTCAACCGGCTGGACAGGCACAACAATGTGCTGTCAGGCTGTTGAGGAATGTGCCGGGCTGCGGTGCGCGAGTTTGAGGAATACGGCTTCGCACGCCGCATGACAGGTTGCTGGCGGACACGCTTCGCGGGCCCAGCCTTTGCCTTTTTCAAAAAAAACGGTTCCGATGGCGATACCGCTTTTTCGAATCTTGCGCCGAAAGGCTGCCACAGGGGCTGCCCCGTCTGCTGACCTATTTTACATTATCCAAAAATGTGCGAATGGAAAAGCGCAGGTAGGTTCCCAGCAGTATGGTGCGGTTCTGCTGCGGCAGGCGGGCGTACATATTGACCGTGCTGGGAGCGCTGGCGCCGACCAGCAGGGCCGCGGGCTCGCCCCCAGCGTTCGTCTGCACCTGCAGTGTGAAGGCGGGCGGGCTCAGGCCGTACTGAGAATCGTCTGCGCCCGGCTCGATCTCATCGATAACAACCGCTCCGGCGATCGCGTTCACAAGGCTCTCGATAATGTCGGGTGCGACCCGGGCTCCGGCGGGTTCAACGACGCTCATTTCGCTGCCCGTGCGGGCGAGCCGCACGGTTTTTTCACCGTCGCTGACGAGTACGCCGGTTATGGCGGATGCTTCCATCGGAAAAACACGCGCATACGTTTCAGCAGGCATGCCAGTCACGGGTTGCTGCTGTTCGGTCCTTTCAAACAGCAGCACATAGACACACAGTCCGCACGCCAGCACGGTCCAGAATGCCAGGCGCTTCCAGTTCATACGCGCCGCCTCCGCCACCAGACAACAGCGACGCCGCACAGCAGCACGAGCGCCGGCTGGACTGCAACGCACAGCCAGTAGACAAGCCGTCCCTGCTGCGCGGTCATGAAATACATCTCGGGCGCCGCCGGCGAAGCCCCCCGTGAGCCCAGCATATCATGCTGTTCGGCGAGCCAGCTGACCATGTTTAAAAAGAAATCCCTGTTGCCGACAATATTGATGTAGTGATCGGAGGCGAAATTCGAGTTGCCCGCGACAAGCAGGCAGCCGCCGGGCGCATCAGATGCTGCCGGGGCCGCCTCGACGATCACGGCCACCGGCACCGGGCCGGCCATGTCCTCGGCCGGATCGAAGCGCACGGCGCCGTCGCGCACGCTGTACGCATTGCGCTCGGCCCAGCTGTCGGGCCCTGAAGAGGCCAGCACCGTATGGGTCATATCCGCCCCCGGTTCAGCGCTCAGTACCGAGCGGCAGTACGGGAAGACGACACTCTTATTCATGAAGGCGGCAATCGGGTGGCGATCATCCGGCGAGATGATCGGGGTGAGCATGTCAAATCCCGTCAGGGTGCTGCGCGTATCAATGATGTAATCGCGCGGCATGTCAATGGCGAAGCGTTCGCGCAGGAACTGTTCCACGCGCGGCAGCGGGAATGAGTCGATCAGCATAAGAACCCGGCCGCCCCGGCGGATGTAGCGCTCTATCAGTTCGAGTTCATGGGCGAGATAGTCCTCCTGCGGCCCGGCAATGACCAGAATCAGCGTATCGGCCGGAACTTCGGATGCCTGCATCAGTGCCAGCGGCTCCACCCGGTAGTTTTCGAGGCCGAGCGCCTGCCGTGCCTGGCTGAAGCATTGTACCGGCTCGGGCGCATCGAAGCTTTTTTCGCCGTGCCCGGTAACGAAGCGAACGATTTTTTCATTTTTCTCGGTCAGCCGGATCAGGGCCGTCACCAGATTTTCCTCGTTGAAATACTTCACGCGCTCGCGTCTGCCCCCGTACTCGATGATGGCAGCGCCGTAGTGGGATATGTCAAAGCTGGCCGCGCGCGCCGGGTTCTTGTCCAGATCGATGAACTGGAAGGCAAGCATGCCGGATGCGCGCCTGAGCAGGTCAATCAGGTCCTGGAACTCCTGCTTCTCATCGCGTTTGTGAAAGATGGTGACCTGCAGGGGCTCGCTCAGGCCCGCAAGCACGCGCAGGGTCAGGGCAGAGAGCGTAAAGGACTTCTGCGGCGTCAGATCAAAGCGCACCCGGTGCCGGCAGGCGATATAGTTGACGAGCGCGAGGCTGCCGGTCATAAGGCTCACCAGCAAGAGCAGCTCTATGATGCACATGTATCTGCGTGTGGCGCGCGCGGCTTTCATTTGAGCCCCCACGTGCGCGTCGCCAGCGAGCAGCGCGTGAGAAAGAGAAAGAAAAACACCAGGCTCAGATAATACACAACGGAATCGGTATCGATCACGCCCTTGATGAAGTTCAGAAAGTGCTCGGACAGCGATATCTGGTGCAGGACGGCTACGGCCTGCCGGCCCGCAACGCCTTCGTTCCAGTCAAGGTTCCACAGGGTCAGCAGCACGGCAACGGTGACGATCGAGGCCACGATCTGGTTTTCGGTCAGCGATGAAACAAACGTGCCGCAGGCGATACAGGCCGCGCCCAGCAGCAGCAGCCCGAGATAGCAGGCCAGCAGCGGGCCCGGCTCGACGCTGAAATACAGGGCGATCAGGGCCGGGTACAGCAGGGTCAGGGCCAGCATCAGCCCGTACACCAGCAAACAGGCGCAGTATTTGCCCAGGATGATATCAAGATCGCGCACGGGCGCGGTGAACAAAAGCTCGATCGTGCCCATCTTCTTTTCCTCGGCGAAAAGACGCATGGTCAGGAGCGGAATCAGGGTGAGCGGCGCAAAGCGCAGGTAGTGAAACGTGTACTGCCACAGCCCGACCTTCAGGTCGGCTCCCACGAACGTGAGAAACATCACGAGATAGGTATAGAAGGAATAGCCGGCCACGATCAAAAACATGGCGATTACCACGTAGGCGATCAGGGATGAAAAGTAGGAGCGCAGCTCTTTTGAGAGGATGGTCAGCATAGTCATGCGCGGCCCTCCTGTTCGTCGATGAGCCGGATGAAAATTTCTTCCAGCGTCATGGACGCCGGCCCGAGGCTGCGCAGTGTCCAGCCCTGTTCACAGACGCAGCGCGCAACATCGTTCGTAACTGCGGCCCCGGGCTCGGTTTCAAGGATACAGGCCGCCGATGAGCCGCTTTGGCCGGGGGCCGGATCGACCGCGCGCACACCGTCAACGCGAATCAGAGCCGCGGCAAGGCCGTCGGCCGGAGCGTCGGCCTCGATGTACAGGCGCGGCAGGGCCTGAATGCGCTGCACCAGATTTGCCGGGGTGTCCACGGCCAGCAGGCGGCCTTCGTACATGATGATGACGCGGTCGCAGGTCATGCTGACTTCGGGCAGTATGTGCGTGCTCAGGATAACGGTCCGGCTGCCGCCGAGACTTTTGATCAAATCCCTGATCTCGGCAATCTGGCGGGGATCGAGACCGACGGTCGGCTCGTCCAGGATCAGGACCTCCGGGCTGCCCAGCATGGCCTGGGCGATGCCGACACGCTGGCGAAAGCCCTTGGAGAGCATGCCGATCATGCGGCGCGCATGGCGCTCAAGCCCGCAGCGCTCCATGACCTCCGCGGCCGCCGCGGCGCGGGCGCGGCGGGGGATGCCCTTGATGCCGGCAAAAAAACCGAGATAATCCGCCACCGTCATGTCGCGGTACAGGGGCACGCTCTCAGGCAGATAGCCGACCGAGCGGCGCACGGAGAACGGATCCTCGAGGATATCATGGCCGCAGATGCGCGCGCTTCCGCCGGTGGGCGGAAAAAAGCAGGTCAGGATACGCATGGTCGTGGTCTTGCCGGATCCGTTAGGGCCCAGAAAACCCATGATCTCGCCCCGCTCGATGCTGAAGGAGATGTCCTGAATGCCGCGCGCGGAGCCGTATGTTTTTGTAAGGTGTTCAACTTCGATGGCAGGCATGGAAAAACCGTGCTGGTATGGTGAACTATTCAACGCTGGCTGCCCTTGTCGAGGGCACACGCCGTCTTGTACACGCATGGCGGCCTGCAAGCCCGTATCGTAAGGGTAAAATTTGTAGCATGTCTGCAGGGGTATGTCAATCCGCGGGAGGCTGCGGCGTGCGTCGCTATCGAAATCGCTATCGGTATCGGCATCGAAAATTTCAAAAATCGATCCCGATAGCGTTTTTTCACGGGGCCGGATATGAGGGCGGCCGGCCGGTCGCCCCTGCTACAGGCCGAAGTGCATGTCAAAGGAGCGCTCGATGCCCCCCTTTTTGCCGAAAAGCACCTGCCATATTTTCACGCCGGGATCGTGGTTGACCAGCGTTTTCAGATACTGCTGAAAAACCGCCTGAGTGCTGCGCAATGCATCCCCTGTCTTTATCCCGGCCTGGTCAACGAGATCGCAGAACAGGTTCAGGTAGTCAAGGTAGATGGCTGTGGCCTGTTCGTCCAGCTCGGGCGGGATAACCACCTGGCAGGCTGCCGGTGAAAACACATCCTGCACCTGTCCTTTCTGCTTTTTTTCATAGTCCAGCAGGTCAGGGTAGCGGTTGCGGACGGCAAGCATGCGGTAGAACAGGTCATTGTCGTCATGATGGGTTTTGCCGGTGCGGTGAATGTCGACGATCAGCATTTTTTTCTTTCCGGTGCGCATGACCTCGCCCGCAAACACCGGCAGGTCGTATTCAACCCGGGGACGTATGAAATTTGAACAAACGGCAAAGTAGAACGGCAGCTGCGGCCGGATGAACACCACGCGCAACAGGCGCTCCGTGCTGAACACTTCGCCGTCGATGTTCATCAGGCCGAGCGAGCGCAGCGGCCGCTCGGGGAACGGGTGCTTCAGGGCGACCGGATTGAGCGCGTAGCGTTTGCGCAGTTCGGCCTGGACAAGGCCGTGAATGTTCATTAAATCCGCCATACACTATATCCTTTCCTGCACGGGAGTCTGGTTTTTCAGGACGCATCCGGCCGCGCAAGGCGCGCGCATGCGGCCCGCATGACGGCGAGCGCATCCGGGCACAGTTCCCAGGCGGCCAGGCGCTGCCGGTCGGCCCGCATGAAGTTGTCGTCAAACGGCAGCTGTGCCAGCACATCAAGCCCGTCTGCATGCGCGGTGATAAAATCCGCATCCGCGGCGGTGCGTATCTTGTTGGCAATCAGGCACACGCGCTCAAGGCGCAGGTCGCGTGCCAGTGTGCGTATGGCGTGCGCGGTTTCAATGCTGCGCATGCCCGGTTCCACGACAACGATCAGGCAGTGTACGGCCTGTGCGGTCGCGCGGCCCAGGTGCTCGATGCCGGCTTCCATGTCCATAATCACGGCTTCGTTGCGGTACAGTACCAGGTGCTGCATCATGGCCTTGACAACCGCGCTTGCCGGGCAGATGCACCCGCTGCCGCCCTGCTTGACCGTCCCCATTTTCAGCAGGCGGATTCCGCCCTGCTCCCGCCAGAGCTTTTCCGGCAGGTCGGCCACGTGCGGATTGATTTTGAAAAACGCGCCGACAGCTCCGGCGGCCGCTCCGGTGCGTTCCTCTATGAGGTCCCGCATTGAGGCCAGGGCAGCAATGCCTTCGTCTTCCGGCATGCCGATTGCAGCGGCAAGGTTTGCGTCCGGGTCGGCATCAAGGGCGATAACGCGTCGGCCTCTTTCCACAAGCGCTCGGCACAGCAGGGCCGCAACCGTTGTTTTGCCGACGCCCCCCTTGCCGCTTACGGCGATTTTCAGGGCTGTATCCATGCCGGGCCTGTTCCTTTTGAGGCGCTGCGCCGCTGTACACCTGGAACTGATCATTTCAAGGCATTTGATGCATTGTTATTTCTAACACACACGACGCTGAACAGCAAGCCCGCACGCAGGTTTGCCGGCAGCGGCCTTCGCCGGCGCCCCTGCAAAATATTTTCATGCGGGATCATTAAAAAGATTGCAAAAAACAGCCGGTTGAAATACAGTTCAAAAAAAATCACGACAGCCGGGCATACGGTCACCGCTGAATACGGACGCATATGAAAAAAGACGTCTCCATTCTGATTGTCGACGATGAACAGGACCCGCGGGACACACTGGCGGAACTCCTCGCCGAGGAAGGCTACGAGGTGCATGGAGTTGATTCCGGTTCCGCAGCTTTGGACATGCTTAAATCGGGCGCATATGACCTTGTGATAACCGATCTGATCATGCCGCGCGTCGACGGCATTGCCCTTACCAAAAATATCCGGTGCCTGGAAATTGACGTGCCCATCATTGTCGTGACGGGTTTCGCGACCATTGAATACGCGGTCGAATCGATGAAGGCGGGGGCATTTGATTTTATCACCAAGCCGTTTAATTTCGATCAGATCAAGCTGACGATCTCAAAAGCGCTTGAAACCAAGCGGCTGCGGCAGCTTGCCAGCGAGAGCGAGTTTTACCGCCAGCTTTCCCACAGCGACGAGCTGACGCAGCTTGCGAATTACCGGGGCTTTTATGAAACGTTCCAGCGCGAAATCGAGCGCGCGCTGCGCTACAGCCATCCCCTTGCCCTGCTGATGATCGACATTGACGACTTTAAAAAATGCAATGACACCTACGGCCATCTGGCGGGCGACTCGGTGCTGAAGCAGATTGCCGATCTTATAAAAAAGAACACCCGCGGGTCTGACTTCGTTGCCCGCTACGGCGGCGAGGAGTTTTTCGCTGTTCTGCCCGAAACGGAAGAACCCGAGGCACTGGCGGTCGCCGAGCGTATCCGCTCAGAAATCGAGCACCATGTGTTTGTCGATGAAAACCAGAACGAAATCGCGCATCTGAGCGTCACGATCGGTATTTCCTCCCTGCCGCTGCGGGCCACGAACAAGCGCGACCTGATCCGCACGGCTGATTTCGCCCTGTACCGGGGCAAGGCTGCCGGCAAGAACCGCGTTGTGCTGTTCGGGTAGCCCCGCCGCCCGGCTTCTTGTAAACAGCCCGCGTCTTCCGGCACTGTTTACGCCCCTGTTAACGCAGCGCCTTTCGCATTAATCGTCTCCAGCAGATCAAGGTAGGACTTTTCAAACGCGGCCACCCCCTCGGCAAGAAGCCCGTCATAGACCTGCTGCAGATTGACGCCCAGCGCTGCCATGGCGCCCAGCCTCTGCGGGGCTTCGTCAAGGCCGCTCTGTATGCTGCCCGTTTGGCCATGGTCCTTGAAGGCGGCAATCGTCTGGGGCGGCAGGGTGTTAATGGTGCCTGGGGCGATCAGGCCTTCGACATACTTGACGTCGCTGTAGGCGGGATCTTTGGTCCCGGTGCTCGCCCACAGCAGGCGCTGCGGCCGCGCTCCGGCGGCGGAGAGCTTTTTAAAACGGCCGGACTCAAAAAGCTCCCGGTAAATTGCGTACGTAACCCGGGCGATGCTCTCGGCCGCTCGTCCGCGCAGGGACCGGGCCTTCAGCGCCTGCTCGCCGCCGCGGCTGATGAGATCGTCGAGCCGGCGGTCGACCTGCGTATCAAGGCGGCTGATAAAAAAGCTTGCCACCGAGTGCACATCCCCGATGGACTGCGAGCGCCCGATCCGGCTTTCCAGTGCAGCGATATAGGCCTGGGCTACGCGGCGGTAGCATTCCGGGTCAAACAGCAGGGTTATGTTGACATTGATGCCCTGTTCAAGCAGGCTGTGCGCAACGCGGATGCCCTCGGCCGTGCCGGGTACCTTGACCATGATATTGGGCATGGCGATCAGGTTCATCAGATGCCGGGCCTCATCAATGCTTTCGGCGACCCGGAAGGCGTTGCGCGGATTGAGTTCGATGGACACGAACCCGTCGGCGTGGCCGCCGGCTTCAAATACCGGCAGCATCAGCGCCGCGGCCTGCCGGATGTCGTCCACGGTAATAGCTTCGTAGATTTCGGCTGTGCTTTTGCCCCGGCTGCGCAGCCGGCTGATCTGGGCGTCGTAGTCGCTGCTTTTTGAAACCGCGTTCATGAAAATGGTGGGATTTGACGTGATGCCGCTGATGCCGTCTTCGTCGATCATGCGCTGCAGGGTGCCGTCTGCAAGTTCCCGGCGCTGAATATTGTCAAGCCACAGGCTCTGGCCTGCCTGCGTAATGAGAGCGGTTCTGGATGCCATAACAAAATCCTTTCACAAAAAAGCGTTGAAATGGTTGGCCGGTCTATTCCCGGGGGAGTTTTACTCTGAAAACAGTCCAGTTGGACTGGGGCAGGCTTTCAAACTCGACAATGCCGTTGTGCATGACGGTAAACAGCTTGACGATGGTAAGTCCCTGGCCGCCGGTCTCCGGGCCGGTCCGCAGGGGCGCTGAACGCTCTTTGAAAATCTGCTCGCGGACCCCGTCCGGTATGGTGCCGGTGTTGCCGATCGCGATAACAATGAAGCCGTTTTCGGCATACACATCTATCTGCAGGCGGCCCTGCCTGATTTCCTCGAGCTTTTTATGGGCATTGTCAAGCAGGTTGCCGATAATGCGGCCTGCTTTCTTGCGGTCGGCCGTGATGGTGCTGTCGTGCAGCTTGATGTTCTGCACGATTTCAACCTGCGGGGGGAAGTAATACCCCTCAAGCCGTTCGGCGATGAGTTCGATGATGTCAAACTGCTCCTTGTATGCAAACGGCACCCGGTCGGTGATGATATCATTGACGGTCAGCATGCTGCGGTAGAGCTTTTTGTACAGCATTGAGAGTTCTTCAGCGGTTGTGTCGGGCGAGGCCAGGCGCTTGGCATAGACTTTGGCGATCGCGCCGAAGGAAAGCATCTGATTGAAGAAATCGTGGCGCTCCTGCGAGCGGATCGACACCTGGATGCACAGCTCGATATCACGGGCCAGCGCGTTGCAGAAGAAAAGGTCATCATTGGTAAGCGGATGGGTTTCATCGGCATCAAGCACGATGATGTTGGTAACCGTGCTGTTTTCGTCCTTGATCGGCACGAAATACACGTTCTGGATCTGATGATGGATGTAGAGACCGAGGCTTGCGCGCATGCGCGTATCATTGCGCGCATCGGTTATCAGTACCGGCGCTGCCAGGCGGCAGACCTCATCGAAGGCCGGGTGCTGGTCAAACGACAGGGTTACGCCGTAGCGGTGCTCGAACGCATCCAGCGGATAGCCCGCGATCAGAACCGCCACGGGCTCCTCGCCGGGCGTCCGCTCAATGCTGAACAGCGAGCAGCGCTTTACGTTGATAGCCTCGGCAATGCGCGCGATCAGAAAGCTGAGCACCTGGTCGAGCGACTCGGTGCGCTTTAAAACCGAAATAAGCGCCTGGCGGCTTTCCTGCAGCACGAGCGCGCGCTTCTGCAGCTCGAGTTTGCGCTGCTGCGAGAGCACGTAGTTGAAACGGCTGACGATGCTGTTCAAAAGCTTGATCTGCTCAGGGTAAAAGGTCTTGTTTTTTTCCCTGAAGTACAGCTGCAGGGTCCCGACCAGCACGTCGATTTTCCGTGCCCCGTCGTAATCAGTCAGGCGGACCGGCAGGGCCAGCATGGAGTTGAGCCCGCGCGCGATGATTTTCTCCTTGTCACGGTAAAGCGGCTCGGCGCTTATGTCCGGGACGCAGTAGTGCTCGTTCTGCTTGATGGCCAGGCCGGCCAGGGAATCTTCATACGGGATTTCGCCGGCGCGCTCGTCATCCCAGTTGTACTGGCCGGCGGCAATCATGCTGTTGCGCAGGGGATCGTAGGTGCGGCAGGTGGCGCTGTGGGCCTGGCATATCAGGGCCGTGTCGCGGCACAGAACCTGCAGCAGCTCATTCTGGGAGATATCGGGGGAAATGTTGACGATGCTGTCGGCAATGCGGATTATGCGCTCAAGGTCGAGCCAGGGGTTGTGCACCAGGAAGCCGATGCGGGCAATGCCCTGCTCTCCCATGGTATCGATAAATGTCTGCATCTGCGGATCACACAGCAGATCCAGCACGGCAGGGTGTTTCTGCAAAAAAACAGCTGCTTCCCTGCGGCGGGCCGCGTTGCTGTGATCGTTATCGAGCGCATCCATGGCTGTCATGCTAATACAAATCGCACGCAATGTAAAAACAAATTCTCTTTGCAAAAACACCAGGCCCGCATAAAAAAATTGCTTCCTGGCTGCGCTCGATGTAGTATGCATACCTGCTCCGCCTGCACGGGCGCATAGACCATGCAGCTGCAGGAAACGCGTGCCCGGCCCGCATACGGGGCGTCAGGCATGGATGTGTTCATACGGCGCAGCCAAGGAGTGCGACATGCTGGAAACCTTTGTTACCCGGGGCGGTATACGCGTTGAGCGCCTGCAGGAAACGGTTCCCGTGGAGACGGCCCTGGATGAGGTATACGCTGCCATCGACCGGGCCCGGGGCTGTATCCTGGCCAGCGACTATGAGTATCCGGGCCGTTATTCGCGCTGGGACATCGGCTTTATCGATCCGCCGCTTGAGCTGGTGAGCCGCGGCCGAGATTTCAGCCTGCGCGCGCTGAACCGGCGCGGCAGCGTGCTGCTGGAAATGCTCGGCGCCTGCGTGACCGGCTGCGCGGACGTTGAGCGGTGCGAGGCATCCGATGCGGTTATCAGCGGACGGGTGCGGCCGATGCCGCAGGGATTCGCCGAGGAAGAGCGCAGCCGCCTGCCAAGCATTTTTTCCGTGCTGCGGGCCCTGTGCGACGCGCTTGCCTGCGACGATGAATATTTCAGCATGTTCGGCGCATTCGGCTATGACCTGGTGTTTCAGTTCGAGCCGGTCATATTCCGGCATGACCGCGCAGCCGCTGGCCCGGACTGCCACCTGTTTCTGGCCGACCGCATCGCCGCGATCGACCGCCAGAGAAAAACAGCCTTCAGGCTTTCCTATGAGTTCGGCACGCCCGGAGGGCTGACCACCGCCGGCATTCCGCCGGCAGGCGAGCGCATCGACTTGCCCCGTCCGGCCGCTGCGTCCGGCGTGGGCTGCGATCATGAACCGGGCGAGTATGCCCGCAAGGTCGAGCGCATCCGGCAGGGATGCCTGCAGGGCGATTTTTTTGAAGTGGTGCTCTCGCAGGAGTTCAGCACGACCTGCGCGCATGCGCCCTCAGAGCTGTTCCGCCGCCTGCGCTCCTCAAATCCCAGCCCGTATGATTTTATTATCAATCTGGGAACCGAGCAGCTCATCGGCGCATCGCCCGAAATGTTCGTGCGGGTCAACGGACGGGAGGTCGAAACCTGCCCGATCAGCGGAACGGTCAAGCGCGGCGCCGGGCCCATGCAGGACGCCGAACAGATCAGGATCCTTCTGACCAGCCGCAAGGATGAATCCGAGCTGACCATGTGTACGGATGTCGACCGCAATGACAAGTCGCGGGTGTGCGTGCCCGGCTCGGTCGAACTGGTCGGCCGGCGCATGGTCGAGAGCTATTCGCGGCTGTTTCACACGGTTGACCATGTCAAGGGAACCCTTTTGCCCGGGCGCGACATGTTCGATGCGTTTCTCTCCCACATGTGGGCCTGCACCCTGACGGGCGCGCCCAAGCCTATCGCCATGCAGACCATTGAAGACCTTGAAAACAGCTCCCGGCGCTGGTACGGCGGATGCGTGGGCCTGTTTACCTTTAACGGGCAGCTCAATACCGGCATCACGATCCGCACCATTCATGTGCAGGACGGCACGGCCCGGGTGCGCTCAGGAGCAACGCTGCTCTATGATTCGGTCCCTGAGGACGAAGAGCAGGAAACGCGCATCAAGGCCTCGGCGTTCTTAAGCGCTGTCACCCAGCCGGCCGGAGGGCACAGTCCGCCTGAAAGCCGCCGCACGTGCGTGAAGCGTCCCGGCGTCAGGGTGCTGTTTGTCGACAACCAGGACAGTTTCGTGCACACGCTGGCCAACTACGTGCGCCAGACCGGCGTTGAGGTCATCACCCTGCGCGGAGGGTTTGCCGAAGAGCGCCTTGATGAGCTGCGCCCGGACGCGCTGCTCATCTCGCCGGGCCCCTGCACGCCCGAGAAGATGGGCGTAGTAAAGCTTGTGGGCCAGGCTGCGGCACGCGGCCTGCCCATGTTCGGCGTGTGTCTGGGCCACCAGGGCATTGCGCAGTACTTCGGCGCCGGGCTTGGCCTGCTCCCCAGGCCCATGCACGGCAGGCAAACAGCTGTCGCCCACCAGGGAACCGGTATTTTCAAAAACCTGCCCAGTCCCCTGCAGGCCGGGCGCTATCACAGCCTGTATGTTAAAAAGGAGCGGCTGCCCGCCTGCCTTGAAATAACCGCCGAATCAGAAGACGGAATTATCATGGCCCTGCAGCACCGTGACCTGCCCGTGTGCTCGGTTCAGTTTCATCCCGAATCGATTCTGACGCTGCAGGATGATGCCGGGCTGAAGCTGATCGCCAACGTGATTGAGCTGTTGACACACTCGTAAAACGTCCGGATGCTGCGTTGCGCTTCATCCTTAGTCCTTGCGGCCTACTACGGCACGCACAGCTCATCCCTCCGGGTTTGCGCGCCCTGCCCTGCGGCCTTTGTACGGGCGCGCCCTGCGAACAGGCCCCGGGGACTTTTTACGACGCCATCAACCATTGACCGCAAGAGTATGAAAATTCAGGCAGATGCACGCCGCCATACCGTGGAAACAGGGGGAAAACGCACACCTGTTTTTTATCCTGTTGAAATCGCATGTCATTTTACGCATAGTTCAGGTCGGTTAATTATTTGAACTCCGTTTTTTCTTGTAACTAATTGTAATTCCTTCGCTTGCATTATTGTGGTCAAAAATGAAGCACTCTGCTCAAAAAGGCCTTTTTACGCGGTTTCGAAAGCTTTCCAACAGGCTTTTCCACAGCTTTTAGACACGCTTTGTGGAAAGGCCCCTGCCCGGTGTACGGCGGTAGATAATCCCAAGCACATCCTCAAAATAATCGGCAAAATGGGCAGTGATGCCCTCGCGCAGATAGTCCGGCAGCTCGTCGAAATCCTTTTTGTTTCCGAGGGGGAAAATAAGCTCCCTGATGTTGACCCGCCGGGCGGCGATGGTCTTTTCGCGCACGCCTCCGATGGGCAGTACTTTTCCTGTCAGGGTCAGCTCGCCGGTCATGGCAACGCCGGTGCGCACCGGTCTATCGGTTGCCAGCGAATAGAGCGCCAGTGCCATGGTGATGCCGGCCGAGGGCCCGTCCTTGGGCGTGGCGCCGGCAGGCACATGCAGATGCACGGCATGATCGTTAAAAAAGCCGGGTTCTTTTTTTTCAAGCAGAGACCGGACGTATGAGCAGGCGATTTCAGAGGACTCCTGCATGACCTGGCCGAGCTGGCCGGTCTGCTTGAAGGCGCCGGTTTTCGCGGGCACAGCGGTTGCTTCGATATAGAGTGTCGCCCCGCCCAAAGCAGTCCAGGCCAGCCCGAGCGCCACGCCGACCTGCGGACGGCGGTAGAGTTCTTCGGCCGTGAAAGCCGGCTTGCCAAGGTATTTCTCGATATCAGGCGCACTGATGACAATCCTGCCGGACTGGCCCTCGGCGTGCCGGAGCGTGATTTTACGCATAATTTTTTTGATCTGGTTTTCAAGGCCGCGCACGCCGGCCTCGCGCGCGTAGCGCTCGATGATCATGCGCAGGGCCTGCACGCGCACGCTGACCTCGGCAGCCGACAGACCGTGCTCGCGCGCCTGCTTCGGGATCAGGTACTGCTGGGCGATTTTGACCTTCTCCTGCATGATGTAGCCGGGCAGCGTGATGACTTCCATGCGGTCGAGCAGGGGCCGCGGAATGCTGTCGAGCTGATTGGCCGTGGTCACAAACAGTATTTTTGACAGGTCAAAGCGCACGTCCAGGTAGTGGTCCAGGAAATCGCGGTTCTGCTCGGGATCGAGCACCTCCAGCAGGGCGCTGGCCGGGTCGCCCTGAAAACTCATGCCGATCTTGTCAATCTCATCGATCATGATGACCGGGTTGGCGGTTCTGGTCTGCTTGAGGCTCTGGATAATCTTGCCGGGCATGGCGCCGATGTACGTGCGCCGGTGTCCCTTGATCTCGGCTTCATCCCGCATGCCGCCAACCGAGAAACGGTAGAATTTCCGTCCCAGGGCATTGGCGATCGAGCGGCCGACCGAAGTTTTTCCCACGCCGGGCGGGCCCTGCAGGCAGATGATGGATCCGGAAACGGTTCCTTTTTTTATGATGGTGCCGATAAACTCGAGAATGCGCTCCTTGACATCGTCAAGACCGTAATGGTCGCTGTTCAGAATTTTTCGCGCGCGGCCGATATCGGTGTTGTCTTTTGAATACAGGCCCCAGGGCAAAAGCGTCAGCTCATTCAGGTAGTTGCGCGAAACGTGGTATTCGGGCGAGTGGGTGTCGATCATCTTCAGCTTGTCGATTTCCTCGCGGATAACGTCGAGAGCTTCGCGGGGCACCTGCAGGTTTTTAAGCCGCTCTTCGAATTTCTCGATTTCCTGCGTTTTATCGTCTTTCTCGAGGCCCAGCTCCTTCTTGATGGCCTTGAGCTGTTCGCGCAGAAAATATTCCTTCTGCTGGCGGCCGACCTTTTCGCTGATCTGTTTATGGATTTTATCCTGCATCTGGAAAACGTCGATCTCCTGCTTGAGCAGCAGCAGAAGCTTTTCGCAGCGCTTGAGCATGTCGAAGGTTTCAAGCAGGTCCTGCAGCTTCGCGGCCTCGGCCGTCAGTACCGAGGAAACAAGGTCGACAAGCATGTGGGGACGCTCGTAGGAGACCTGCTGCAGCAGGGCCTTGAGCTGCTCCTGCAGCAGCGGATTGACGCTGAGCAGCTCCTTGACCGAGGCCATGATGGCAAGGATATGGGGTTTGAGCTCCTCGACGGAGACGGCCCGGTCGTCGTAGTGGTAGCGCACCTCCCAGAGCTGCACCGGCTCGCGGGCGCACACGCGCACCTTTTCAAAGCGCTGCAGGCCCTGCACCACGATCTGCACGCTTTCCTCGGCCACCTGGCTGCAGCGGTAAATGCGCGCGACCGTGCCGACCGCGTGCAGCCCGGATTCAAGATAGTTGTGCTCATTGATCTCGGAAATCAGGACAAGCCCCAGCAGGCCGTTATGCTTTTCTATCGCCTCGCGTATGATTGCCAGGAACCTCTCGCCGGAAAACGTGAGCGGCAGCATGAAATGCGGGAACACCGGGCGCGGATATACGGGCATGACCGGGATGCGGTCGGGCAGCACTTCCGATACCAGCACCAGTTCCTGCGCGCCTGATTTTTCGGGTTGGCCGTCCGCCTGATCCTCCTGAACGCCGGCGATATCTTTTTCCTCCATCGGGTGTTCCTCCTGTGCGCCCGGCCGTGGGCGCCGTGTTTGACCCGCCCGGCTCAGGGCTGTGGTGAAACAATAACCATTCGTGCGCTTAAAATCAAGCCGCCCGCAGGCCTGCGTATCCGGGCAGCAGACAATCTTAAGCCGGTCTTAACAGTTTGTTTATCGAGTGTTAATACGGAGCGGCTACATTCAATACGGGAGAAAAAACTTTTCAAAGGAGTCCGTCTATGAAGTTTCTGCTCATGCCCCTCGAACTGCTGCTGATGGTTGTTTTTGTAGCCCGCTACTCAATGAACATCATCCGGGATGACGAGTATGAAACGGAAGCCGCGCTGCCGATCGTCGGCCATGATGCCTGCGCCTGACTGCAGGCTCGCAGGCAGCGGCGCGCGCCCGGTACCATGATTGAGCGGCGTTTGCCGTGACACCCCGCCTGCCGTGATTGCCTGTCTGATCTGTCACTGCATGTGCGAATGCAACGCTGAATCCCGCATTATAAAGCCGCTGTGCATTCTATCTCCACCAGGGCTCCCCCGGGAAGATTTGAGACCTCCACGGTCGAGCGTGCCGGCCGGTGGCGGCCGAAAAAATCCCCGTAGATCGTATTGACGGCGCTGAAATCCTCCATCCTCTTGAGGAAAATGGTGGTTTTGACGACCGCGCCGGGAGAGAAACCGGCGCATTCAAGCACGGCTTTCAGGTTGGCAAGGGCCTGGCGTGTCTGGTTTTCAACGCCTTCGGCAAGACCGCCCGTTGAGGGATCGATGCCGATCTGGCCGGAGCAAAACACAAACGGCGCGGCAATGATCGCCTGCGAATAAGGGCCAGCGGCTTCAGGCGCATGGGGTGTATGAACAGCTTGTATCATTGCGGTCCTCCGAAATCATTGTGCGTCCGGGCAGCCTCCCCCGGATTTTTCAGCGCCTGCCGTTTGATCCCGGCGGCGGGTTTATTCGGGAATGGTTATGGTAAAGGCGGTGCCCGCGCCGGGCGTGCTCTCAACCGCAATGGCGCCCTTGTGCAGCAGCACGATGTGCTTCACGATCGAAAGGCCCAGCCCCGTGCCGCCGACCCGGCGCGAGCGCGACTTGTCGACCACGTAGAAGCGCTCAAAGAGCTTGGGCAGATGCATGGGCGCAATGCCGATGCCGGTGTCGGCCACGCGTATGACCAGGCCGTCCTGCGTTCGCTCCATCCGCACGGTAATGCCGCCGGTTTCGGTGTATTTGAGGGCATTGTCGATCAGGTTGATGAATACCTGCTCGATCTTGAACGGATCAACGCGGGCGCTCAGGCGGCCGTTTTCAGCTTCAATGTTCAAGAAGAGGTTTTTCTCCCTGAGGCGGTCGATATATATTTTTTTCACCTGCTCGGCGATACCCTTTACATTGACCTCCTCCAGCTCAAGTTCCTGCTCGTGATCCAGGCTTGACAGCACCATGATATCCCTGACGATATTGATCAAACGGTCGGTATGGCGGCTGATAATGGCGAGGTAGCGCTGCTGCTCCTGCGTCGCGCTCTCTTCCTGCAGGGTCTCCACGAATCCCTTGATCGCGGTCAGCGGGGTGCGCAGCTCATGCGAAACATTGACCACGAAATCGCGCTTCATGCGCTCGGTGTTTTTCACCTCCGTAATGTCCAGGAATGTCATGACCAGCGCGCTGAGTTCGGCGATCTGCGCGGTATTCACCAGGCAGGTCCTGCCGCCAAGGCGCACCTCCTGCAGCGTGCCGCCGCCGGTGGCCCGGGCCGCGGTCACGATTTCCTCCAGCTGCACCGCGCGCAGCAGCTCCCAGTAGCTTTTGCCCGGAGCCTCCGCTGCCCTGAAGCCCGCCATGCGCGCCAGGCTTTCATTGCACATCAGCACGCGGTCGGCCTGGTCGAGCACCAGCAGGCCTTCATGCAGCGAGGTGATGATGCTGGTGAGCTCGCCCTGCTTGAGCGAGACCTGATCGAAGAGCTCGCGGATCCGTCCGGTCATGTGGTTGAAGCTTTCCGCGAATTCCTGAACCTCGTCTCGGCTGTCAACGGCAACCCGCACGTTGAAATCTCCGGCCGCAACCGCGCGTGCGGCCCGGCCGAGCCGTGCGATGGGAGCGGCCAGTTTTCTGGCCACGAAAAGCGCGCACCCGACCGCCAGGATGATGACCAGCAGGGCTATCTGGCAGATTTCATTGCGAAGCCGGCCGAGCCATTGCTCGATGTCGCTCACCTGGCAGCTCACCCGCACGGCGCCGTCAACAGCGCCGGAGCGGACGAGCGGAACGGCGACATAGAGCATCGCCTGGCCGAGCGTCGCGCTGTCGCGCTGTGCAACGCCGGTCGTGCCCGCGAGGGCGGAACGGATTTCGCTGCGATCGCCGTGGTTTTCCATGGCGGCCGGGTCTCTTTCCGAGTCCGCCAGCACGGTTCCATCGGTGTCGACAAGCGTTATCCGGGCTTTGGTCTCGCTCCCAAGCCCCTCCACCAGCGCGGCAAGCGCCGCGCGGTCGCGCCGGTCATGCAGCCGCTGCATGCTGAAGCAGGCAACCCGTGCCAGCGTTGCAAGGTTGGCGGTGCGTGTTTCGATATGCTGATGTTTGATGATGCGGTAAGACAGCAGCGAAACGCCTGCGGTCATCAGGGCGATGATCAGCACGTAGCCCGTAAAAATTTTTATAAAAATCGTTTTTCTCATTCTTCGAGCCTGTACCCCACGCCCCGCAGGTTTTTAACGCAGCCGGAGGCCGGGCCCAGTTTTTCGCGCAGATGCCTGATATGCACGTCAACAGTTCGGTCGATCACGGCTTTTTCATCACCCCAGAGATAATCGAGAATTTTCTCCCGGCTGAACACCCAGCCTTTCTTGGAAGCCAGCAGCTCAAGAATTTTAAATTCAGTCGGCGTGAGATCGATCCTCTCGTTCTTCAGCGTTACCGTGTATTTTTCAAGATCGATCACGAGGCCGCCCTTGATCTCAATTGTGCGCGTCGCCTGCCGCGGGGCATGCCTGCGCAGCACCGCTTTGACCCTGGCCACCAGCTCCTTGGGGGAAAACGGCTTGGTGACATAGTCGTCGGCCCCGAGCTCAAGTCCCAGGATTTTATCGACTTCCTCGCTTTTTGCGGTCAGCATGATAATGGCAACCTCGGCGGTGCTGTTGAGCGCGCGCACCTGCTTGCAGATCTCAAGCCCGTCGATATCGGGCAGCATCAGGTCGAGGATCAGCACGTCCGGCGTGTTCTTTTTCAGATAGTCGAGGAAGCTTTTGCCGCTGGTGAAGCTTTTAACCTGAAAGCCCCCCCTGCTGAGATGGATTTCAAGCAGTTCGACGATATCGGGTTCGTCTTCAACAAGCGCAATGGTCTTTTTCATGCAGAGTACCTTCCGGTGATGATGGGCAGCCGCGCGGCTGGATATCCCGTGCGCAGCCTCCTGCCGCCGTTTTTTTCAGGCCTGCCGGGCATGCCCGGCGCGCTTCATGCCCAGTTCCTGCGGGTGTGGCGCACGATTTTGCCTTCCATGGTGTAAATGATGTCTTCGGCGATATTTTTGGCATGATCGCCGATGCGCTCAAGATAGCGCGAAATGCTTATGAAGTAGAGATAAAACCCGATATCCCGGTCGCGGTTGTTGTTGATCGACTCTTCGACCAGCAGATAGTTGCGCCGGTGCAGCTCATTGACGGACCGGTCCATGGCCAGTACTTCATAGGCCCGGGCCGTATTGGATTGAATCAGCGCCTGCTGCACGTTTTCGACCATCTGGTTGACGCTGGCGCACATCTGGCGCACGTCAAAGGGATCGGCGTACCCGCGGTCCTTGTCGATCAGGATAAGGGCGACCTCGGCGATACTGACGGCCAGGTCGCCGATGCGCTCAAGATCACTGTTCAGCTTGATCACCGCCACGACGTAGCGCAGGTCGACGGCAACCGGCTGGTAGAGCGCAAGGGCCTTCAGGCACTCCTCCTCGATGTCGATTTCGAGCCGGTCGATCACGTCGTCGTTGGCGATGACCTGCAGGGCAAGATCGCGGTCGCGCTGGAGCAGGGCTTCAATCGCCTCCTCAAGGTCGTGGCTCACCATATGGGTCAGTTTGTTGGTCATGGTTTTGAGCCGCTCAAGCTCGGACATTAAATGCATTCCCATGCAGAGCCTCCCTGCACCCGGCGACTGTTCGCACGCGGCGTCTGTGATCAATCGATATGGTCATAGTACAATTATTTGCGGCATCCGTACAGCCGTTTTATCCGAAGCGCCCGGTGATATAGTCCTCGGTCTGTTTGTTCGCCGGGTTTGTGAACAGCTTTGTCGTGTTGCCGTACTCAATCAGCAGGCCCTCGTACATGAAGGCGGTAAAGTCGGACACACGGGCCGCCTGCTGCATGTTGTGCGTTACGATGATGATGGTGTAGTCCCCGCGCAGCTGCCCGATCAGGGCCTCGATGCTGGCGGTTGAGCGCGGATCAAGCGCGGAGGTGGGCTCGTCCATGAGCAGAATCTCAGGATTGACCGCCAGGGCCCGGGCCAGGCACATGCGCTGCTGCGGCCCGCCGGACAGGCCCAGGGCGTTATCGTGCAGCCGGTCCTTGACCTCGTCCCACAGCACGGCCCCGCGCAGGCTGCGCTCGACGATATCGGCCAGCCGTCCGCGGTTGCGCTCGCCCTGCAGGCGCGGTCCGTAGGCAACGTTGTCGAATATCGACTTCGGGAACGGGTTTGGTTTCTGGAACACCATGCCGATGCGCTGGCGCAGCTGCACCACGTCAACCATGGGGTCATACACGTTTTCTTCGTCGAACATCAGTTCGCCGTTTGTATGGCAGCGCGGTATCAGGTCGTTCATGCGGTTGACCGCCCGCAAAAAGGTGCTTTTGCCGCACCCGCTGGGGCCGATGATAGCGGTGACCCGGGAGCGCGGGATGTCCATCGAGAGCGAGCGCACGGCCTCATTGTCGCCGTAGAAGATCGAGAAATTGCGGGCCTGCACATGCGCCTCCAGGGTTTCAAGCCCGGTATGGTCGTCGCGGCCGGCAAAGGATTTCATGCGGTGCATGGTGATGCCGGAATCGCCCGGTTGCTGCGTCGATTCGTCCGGATGTGTCAGTGCGGCGTCAACTGCGGTGCTCATATAAAACCTCGTGTCTTCATGTGCGTATGGAGTTGCCTGTTCGGTCTGCATCTATCCTCTCAGTTTTCGCGATATGCGCGCCCTGAGCGCTATGGCGATGATATTGAGCGCAAGCACCAGCGCAACGAGGGTGAAAACCATGCCGAACTGCACATGGCGGATTTCATCGACGGCTTCATGCTCGGTGCACAGGTTGTAGATGTTCCAGGGAAGGGCGGGCGTGGGGCTGTCCAGGGCCTGCAGCGGGCTGATCGCCAGGCCCACGCTGACCGCTGCCGTAAAGATAATCGGGGCCGTCTCACCGGCCGCGCGTCCCATGCTGATGACGATGCCGGTCAGAATGCCCGGCAGCGCGGCCGGCAGGATAACGGTCAGCACCGTTCTCCAGCGCCCGGCGCCCAGGCCCAGCGCGGCTTCCTTATAGGTGAACGGAACCGCGAGAATTGCCTCTTCCGAGGCCCGGATCACGGTCGGCAGGATCATCAGGGCCAGGGTGAGGCTGCCCGCCAGAACGCTTTTCGAGTCCGACACGCCGACGGTGTTCAGGAAGAAGGCCAGGCCGAACAGGCCGAACACGATGCTGGGAACGCCTGCCAGCGTGCTCATGCAGCTGCGCAGCAAACTGACGGTCTTTGTCGGCCGGGCATACTCGCACAGGTAGATTGCGGCGATGACGCCCATGGGGATTGCAAACAGCATGGCGCCGATGGTCAGGTAAAAGGTGCCGAGCACTTCCGGCCAGATGCCGCCGAAGAAATGGGCGTCGCGCGAATCGGTCGTCAGAAAGCGCCAGTAGAACGTGAGGCGCGGCTGCATCATGGCTTCAATATTGTCGCGCACATAGCCAAATGCCGGCTCAAGGTCCGTGCCCCTGAATTCGTCCGCGCGCGGCGTGCGGGTTTTAACGCCGGTGTTTTCCGCATTGGTATAGTCCCAGTCATACCGGTACAGGAATTTGTCCAGATAGTGCAGGCTCCGGTCCCAGCGGGTCTGCCCGTAATGGCTGCGCAGCAGCTCCGGCCTGCGGTCGCCCGGCAGGGGACCCAGAAGGTCGCGCAGGGCATGCTTCATGTCAGAGAGTTTCCCGGCCGCCTGCTCAACGCGCTGCTTGCGCTCGGTGATCACGCCGATCACGCCAATGAAGCGCTCGTGGTCATACTGGCCCTTTAAGCTCTCGCGTATGTCCGAAAGCACCGCCAGGCATTCTTCGAGGGAGGCATCAGCGTGCGCCCGCTTCAGCCTGCGCTCAAGCGAGCGCTGCAAAAATCCGCCTTCCGCGGCGGCAAGCGCGCGAACCTGGTCAAAGGCCTCCTGCAGTTCCGCCTTCAAATCTTTTTCGTGTGCGGCTATCATGTCGAAAACCGGCTGGCGCACCGCGGCGATTTCAGCGGCTTCGCGCTCGATCTCCTGGCGTGAGCCGGCCTGGAACTCTTCAAACTGCACCCGCCGGTGCTCGCAGGTGGCCCGGAATATATAGGCGCCGAGTCCCCGGCTGATGATCGGATAAAGAATCAGTATCAGGGCGCAGGCCATCATAACGATGGCGAAAAAGCCCGCAGCGGTGAACGAGCGGTCAAGCAGTTTGCGGGTATGCAGGTTCATGGGATTTTACTTCCCCAGTTTTTTGCGCGACCGGCGCACGAT
The DNA here is from genome assembly GCA_903881505.1 of uncultured delta proteobacterium. Lineage (GTDB taxonomy): Bacteria > Desulfobacterota > WTBG01 > CAIYCZ01 > CAIRTM01 > CAIRTM01. The sequence goes on from CAIRTM010000047.1 coordinate 68,833, forward strand.
GGCCTCGCTGACAAGGTTCATGATAAACGAAAAGGCCAGCAGCGCGAGCGCCAGCGCAAACAGCACATGGTAGCGGCTGCTGCCGGTCACGTGGTCGGCCTCGCCCATGTCGCCGGCTATCGTTGCGGTCAGGGTGCGCACCGGTTCCATGAAGTTATAGAAAGGCGAGGGAATCTGCGCGGCATTGCCCGAGGCCATCCAGACCACCATGGTCTCGCCGATGGCCCGCATCACGCCCAGGATAACGGCGGCCAGAATCCCGCTGATGGCGGCCGGCATCACGGTTTTTATAATCGTTTCCGCCCGGGTCGCGCCCAGGGCGTAGCTGCCTTCGCGCAGCTCGCGCCCCACCGCCTGAAGGGCGTCTTCCGAGACGCTCACCACGGTCGGCAGGGCCATGATCCCCAGTATGATCGAGACGTTAAAGGCGTTGGCGCCGCTGCTGATGGACATGCCGGAGAGCTCCCGCCCGATCAGCCACAGCAGGGCCAGGCTCGCACCCCCAAGGCAGGCTGTCGCCGTCAGGGCCGCGGCCCTGCGCCTGGTTTCAGAAAACCGGGCGCCGACGGTTTCTCCCGCGAGCATGCATGCAATGCCCATCACGGGCAAAGCCACCAGCCAGAATCCGAACGCAAGCACGCTGCCGCCTGAATTCTGCAGCAGCGGCGCGAACACGACCAGGGCGAAAAAACCGTAGGCGACCGACGGGATCGCGGCCAGGATTTCAATAACCGGCTTCACGATCTGGCGCAGGCTGAAAGGCAGCACATCGCTCAGGCACACTGCCGCAGATATGCCCAGAGGAACCGCCACCAGGACGGCTCCGAGCGTTACCATGGCGCTGCCGTAAAAAAGGCTCAGCGCGCCGAACTGGCCGGGCCGGGCCGACGGGTACCAGGCGGTCTCAGTAAAAAACTGCCGGATATTCGACCAGTTAAAACTGCCGGCGTCGGGCATGAAAAAAGGGATGGCATCGCGGGTAATAAAGACAAAAATGAACAAAACCGCGATCGCTGAAAGCGAGGTAATGCTGAAAAGGAACGCCTGGCCGAGCATCTGCCCCAGGCGCTGCATGCGGTTGGCCCGGCGGCTCATCATCAATGATTGTTTCACGGAGGTGGATACGGTCACGGTGTTCATGCGTATGCGTGTGCGCTTGTGTGTTCCGTCTGCGGTTGTGTGCCTCGGCCAGTTGTTCTGCCTGCGGATATTTCTCAGCAGCCTGCACGGGACTGGCTGTATATACTGTGTGCTGCCTGTATTCGGCGGCGGTGTATGTAAAACAGGTACGCTGCGCGGCATGACGCGGCGTACCTGTTCTCGCTTGGAAGATGCCTGCGGGACCGCCGTCGTCCTGCAGGCATGAAGGAGTTTCTATTAATAATCGGTTGTCGCGATAAAACCGGTTTCCTTGATCAGGCTGTTGCCTTCTTCGGTCAGGCACAACGTGACAAGGCGCTGCAGATGGCTGCCGAGTTTGGGGTAGCCGTCCGTGAACATGAACAGGGGGCGCGCGATCGGGTAGGAGCCGTCGCGCACGTTCGCTGCCGTGGGCGCTATGCCGTTGATGGTGAGGGCCTTGACCGTGTCATCCACAAAGGCGAGGCCGGCATAGCCGATGGCCGCCGGGGTGCTCTGCACGCGCTGGCGGATGGCGCCGTTGCTGCCCACGTATTCGGCGCGGTCGCTGATTTTCTCTTTGTTCATGACCAGCTCGTTGAAGCATTCATAGGTGCCGCTGTTGGTGTCGCGGCTGACGCAGACAATGCCCAGGTCGGGGCCGCCGACCTGCTTCCAGTTGGTGATCTGGCCCGTGAATATCTGGCGCACCTGGGCGACCGTCAGGTTCCTGACCGGGTTGGAGGGGTGCACCAGGATGGGCAGGCCGTCCAGGGCCACGACATGGGCAACCGGCATAACGCCCGCGTCGGCTGCGGCCTTGAACTCGGTGTCCTTCATGAAACGGGACATATTGGCCACCTGGCAGGTCTTGTTGATGATGCTTTTGGCGCCGTTGCCGCTGCCGGACTCGGCGACCGTGATGTTCACGCCGGGGTTCTGGCGCATGTAGAATTCGGCGAATGCCTTGGCAAGCGGGCCGACCGTGGTTGAACCGTCCATGACAATGGTTTCTCCGGCATACACCGTTCCGACCATTACCGTCGCGGCTATGGCCGCAGCCGTGCAATTGGCGATTTTTTTAAACATTCTTTTCATGGCTCCCTTCCTTTCTCTCTTTTTGTTAATATTCGGTTATTTCTGCGCATATTTCCCGCGTAAGCATGCACAGTTGCGCCTGCGTCACGCCCGGCGTGCTGGTGTTTTCCTGCCGGAAGGATACTTTTTCAATGTTAATTTCGAAAAACAGTCGTGTTAATTTATGGTTAATTTTTTTTGCTTCATGCAAACCCGAGAAATTCTTCAGAATCTTAAGCCCTCGACCTGTAGGCGAAGGCATTCATTGCGTACTGCCTGCTTTATCGAAAACGACCGACGGCCGGCCAGCGGATGTCCGCAATCCGGCGGCTTTCCGTTGCGAATGTCAGCCGCGCTCACGCAGGCAGCTATCTGCAGGCCCGCAAAGAGCATACCGGCAGGAGGCCGCTAACATTGGGCTTGCGGTCGCATCGGAGGCGTGTTAAAGATACAACCGGCACGCACGCGGGCATCGATTGCTCAGAAGCATATCCCGGCCTGCGTTTTAAGGGAGCCGACAGCATGCAGAACATCGGCCTTATCGTTAAGCAGAACCGCCCGCAGGCGCTGGAGCAGGTTGCGGCCGTCGTACCGCTCCTGCAGCGCGAAGGCAAGACCGTTCTGATTGAAGATACCGTCGCGCCGTTCGGAGCCGGCGTGCGCATGTGCGCGCGCGCCGAGGTGATCGCCGCCTCTGATGTGCTGCTGGTGTTCGGCGGCGACGGGACCCTGCTGAGCGTTGCCCGCGAAGACGGCGCTGAATCCGTGCCGATCCTGGCGATCAATCTGGGGGGGCTGGGTTTTCTGACGGAAACCCGGGCGCAGGAACTGCAGGCCATGCTGAGCCGCGTCATCGCCGGCGACTATACGATTGAACGCCGCATGATGCTCGACGTGCGTCTTGTGCGCGCCGGCGGTCAAAAAAAGAATTTCAGGGTTCTCAATGACGCCGTTATCAACAAGAGCGCGCTGGCCCGCATCATCGACATAGAAACCCTGGTGAACGGCAGCTACCTGACGACGTATAAAAGCGACGGACTGATCGTGTGCACGCCGACGGGCTCAACCGGCTATTTTCTCTCGGCCGGCGGCCCGGTCATCTATCCCGATCTCGGGCTGATTTCGCTTGCGCCGATCTGCCCGCACACCCTTTCGCAGCGCCCGATCATCCTCAACGACGCCAGCGTGATCACGCTGGTTTTAAAAACCCCGGAAGAGGATGTGCACCTGACCATGGACGGCCAGGTGGGCGAGCGGCTGCATGCCGGCGACGCGGTCGAAGTGCGCAAAAGCGCCGCCGCGCTGCAGCTGATCACCTCCCCGTTCAGGAATTATTTTGAAGTGCTGCGGGAAAAATTCCGCTGGGGTGAGCGTTGATCCAAGCCGTGTTTCAGTGTACCCGTTGCTTGTGAACGGGTGAGGGAATCCGCCAGCATGCTGCAGGAACTGCGCATTCGCAACTTTGCCATTATCCAGACGCTTGACGTCAGCTTTGAGGGGGGGCTCACAATCCTTTCCGGCGAGACCGGCGCGGGGAAATCAATCCTGGTCGGCGCGCTGGGCCTTCTGCTGGGGGGGCGCGCAAGCGCCGACATGATCCGCACCGGCGCGGACGAGGCGACGGTCGAGGCGGTGTTTGATAGTGCCGGGAACATCGAGCTTGCCGCGGATGCTTCCGGATGCGGACTGTCCGTTTCCGGTGACAGCCTGATCCTGCGCCGCATCATCTCGCGCTCGGGCCGCAATAAAATCTATATCGGCGACAGCGCGGCCTCGCTGCAGCAGCTTGCGCTCATCGGCGGCCGCCTGCTGGACATTTCCGGGCAGTATTCGCAGCAGGTCCTGCTGCAGGCTGAAAACCACGGCGCCATCCTGGACGCCTTTGCCGCCAGCAGCGGCCTGCTGCGCGGCTATGAACAGGACTATGACGCCTTTCTGCAGGCCCGGCAGGAACTGCTTGACCTGCGGGCCGGGGAGGCGCGCTCGCGCGAGCAGCAGGAGCTGCTGCAGTTCCAGCATGCTGAAATAGAGCAGGCGCGTGTGCAGAGCGGAGAAGACCAGGCCCTGGAGCAGGAGCGCACCGTGCTGCAGAATGCCCGCGGGCTGTATGAGCGCACCTGGGGGGCCTATCAGCAGCTCTATGAAGACGAGCAGTCCTGCCTCGGGGCTGTGCAGCGCGTGGCGCGCGATGTCGCCCAGGCCGCTGCGATCGATCCGCAGCTGAAAAATTCCTGCGGCCAGCTCCAGCAGGCCGCCGCCGTGATGGAAGACGCCGCTTTTGAACTGCGAGATTATGCCGAGCGCATCGTGGTTGACCCGCAGCGGCTGGAGGAGGTCGAAAACCGCCTGGAACTGCTGAAGCGGCTCAAGCGCAAATACGGCGGCTCGCTGGAAAGCGTGCTGCAGCGCTTTGCCGAGTGCTCCCGGGCGCTTGCGAACATCACCGGGGGCAGCGCGCGCATTGAGGAACTGCAGGCCTGCCTCGTCCGGCAGTGTGATGCATTATGGAAACAGGCCGCTGAAATTTCACAACGCAGACACGCCGCGGCCGAGACCCTGCAGAAAAAAATTGCCCTGGAACTCAAATCGATCGGCATGCAGAAGGCTGTTTTTATCTGCGGGATAACCACTGCCGGCCCGCCGGCGGACGGCTCTCCGGAAGACCGGGCCGCGGGCCTGGGCCGCAGCGGATGCGATCAAATCGAGTTCTCGATCGTCACCAATCAGGGCGAGGCCCCTAAGCCGCTTTCCAAAATAGCCTCCGGCGGTGAATTGTCGCGCATCGTGCTGGCTCTGAAAAAAATTCTGGCGCGCAACTACCGCGTGCCCACCCTGCTTTTTGACGAAGTCGACGCCGGCATCGGCGGGGCAATCGCCCACGCGGTCGGCCTGAAGCTGAAGGAGATCGCGCGCGATCATCAGGTGCTGTGCATCACCCACCTGCCTCAGATCGCCTGCTTCGCCGATCATCATTTCAGCGTCAGCAAGACATCGCGCGAGGGGCGCACGGTTACGCAGGTGGCGCTTCTCGATGAGCGGGAGCGCCTGCAGGAGATCGCGCGCATGCTGGGAGGCAAAACCATTACGGAGGCAACCACGGCACATGCCCGTGATATGCTCGCCCAGGCCGGACGGCAGCCGGGCGTATAACAATACACACGGACGGAAACGGATGCACATGGCACAGACATACACTATCCGCAAAGCGACAATCATGGATGTCAGGCATATCTATACCCTGCTGCGCGATTATGCCGACCGGGGCGTGCTGCTTGGCCGCTCGCTGAGCGACCTGTATGACCAGATCCGCGACTTTTCAGTCGCGGTCGATGGGGCAAGCGGCAGGATGCTGGGAATCTGCGGCCTGCACATCTGCTGGGAGGAGTTTGCCGAGATCCGCTCCCTTGCCGTGACAGCCGAAGCCAAAGGCAGGGGCATCGGCCGCGCGCTGGTCGAAGCCTGCCAGGTCGAGGCCGTCGCGCTCGGCATCACGCGGCTGTTTGTGCTGACCTATGTGCCGGAATTTTTTAAAAAGCTCGGCTTTGATCCGGTCGACAAGGCCATTTTGCCCCATAAGGTATGGCGCGACTGCATTACCTGCGTCAAGTTCCCCGACTGCGATGAGGAATCGCTGATCAAGGCATTATAGGCGCGCCGCGGCCTTCCTGCGGACCACATCATGTGCAGTGCCAGTATAGTCCATGTATGGGGATTATCATCTCACATCCATCGGCTGCGCGTAGCGCAGAGTCTGCCAAATGACAGTATGGCTGCGATAATTTGAAAAATGCCACGGGATCGCCCGCATGATCGTTGCGCCGGTTGATCAACTTCAAAACCACGCCCATCTGCACCCCGGGCTTGTACGGGCAGCCCGTTTCCTCGCGCGCGCGGACCTTTGCGGACTTGCCGAGGGACGCCATGGAATCGACGGCGACGCCGTATTCGCACTTATAAGCGCATGCAGCGGCAAAGGCCGGCACGGTGCACGTCTCGAGGCGCATCGGCGCTATATCGACGTGCAGTACTGCCTTTCAGGCGCTGACCTGATCGGCTACCGTCCGCTTGCGCAGTGCGCGCTCGTTGCCGAAGCCTATGACACGGCAAAGGATGTCGCCTTTTTTGAGGATCCCGCGCTTGAGTGGATCACAATCGCCGGCGGCACCTGCGCGGTTTTTTTTCCCAACGATGCCCACGCCCCGCTCGGCGGCGAAGGTGACTGCAGGAAGGTCGTGGTGAAGATCAGGATAGAGGATGTTCCGGAGGGAGGCAGCCGGGGGAAGGCACAGTGCCTGGGTTCAGCGGGATGACGGCGCGAAATTGAACACCACCTGGTCCTTGCCGTTGTGCTTGGCCTGGTAAAGGGCCTCGTCGGCAGTCTGGATCAGCCGGGAAAAGTCTTCGTCAGCAGGCACCTGGCCGGCGCAGCCGATGCTCACGGTCACGCGGCCGTTGTGCGGGGAGCCGGCGTGCTCGATATTGAGGTTGCGCACCGCTTCGAGCAGCTTGTTGGCCGTGACATTGGCCCCGTTGTCGTTGGTCTCGGTAAGGATGACGGAGAACTCGTCGCCCCCGTAGCGGGCCACGGTGTCGGTGTTGACCCTCACATGGCCGAACAGCACCCCGGCAACCCTGCGCAGCACATCATCGCCCTGCAGATGGCCGTAGGTGTCGTTATAGGCCTTGAAACTATCGATATCCACCAGCATCACGTAGATATGTTTGCGCAGCTGCCGGTAGGCGCGCCAGTGCAGCTCCAGCTTGGTGTCGAAATGGCGGCGGTTGGCGATCGATGTGAGGCCGTCCTCATGGGCGCGCGCCATCAGCGTCTGGTTCAGCTCGCGCAGGTAGTTTTCCTGCAGCTCCACGTACTCCACCAGGCTGTTGCTTTCCTTCTGCAGATGCCCGATCTCATCGCCGCGTGAGCTGTCCACCCGCAGCCCGTAATTGGCCGTTTCCCGGATGGTGCGCAGGTGGCGGCTGAGTTCCTCGATCGGATTGACGACCACGGCCCGCAGCACAATGCGCAGCAGCACTGTGGTCAGCACGAGCAGCACGCATACCCACACGGTAACGCCGTCGATCAGCCGGCTGCTGTACAGGGGCGCCTTGAGCTGCACTTGCATTAAATACGCCGGTTCACCTTCTGCATCGCGCAGCCAGCGGTAGCCCGCATCCTGCCTGCGCACACCTCTATCATCGTCCCCGGCCGGACGCCCGGCCGCCAGGCCCGTCAGCCGGGCGTCCGCCGCAACTTCAGCTTTTGTATACAGATGAAAAACAATCTTGGTAAAATGCTGCATATCATCAATCAGGCCCTGGTTCAGACGGCGTATCATGACCAGGGTGCCTCCGAAATCCTGATCAGGCACTGAACGCGTGATCGAAACGGCGGCATAGACAAGCGGTTCAAGTTTGCCGTCGATTATGCCAGAGGACACTATCGGCTGCTGCGCGCGGCGGTACTGCTCTGCGGACTGTACAAACGGACCGCCGGCCAGCGCGCCGTCGGGAAGAAAGCGGCCGGCCTCAACCAGTATTCCTTCATCCTCGTCGTAGCCGCTCGACCAGACCAGCTTGCCGGCTGCATTGTAGATCAGGATGGCAGACAGAGCGTTGTTTTCAAAGGTGCCGATGGGATAATTGCTAGTAATGTAGTCGTTGTTCGGTGCCAGGGTATAATTAAAGGAATCGTCCCAGCAGCCATAATCATCGGCCCACCGTCCCACGTCGCGCACCTGCTGCTCAATCGCTTTCGCTGCCAGCTCGACCTCGCTCCAGTCGGCCTGCTGCTGCAGCTGGCGCATCTCCGGCAGGGTGAACAGCGCACGCTGGCCGATGAGTATCGCAAGTATGCAGACGCTGCACAGCGCCAGGGTCAGTGAAATTTTATCCTGAAGCTTCATGGGAAAGCAGGTTGCTTTTTATGGTCTGCCGACTCGTGCTGCGCAGCTGCCGCAAGCCTCGAACCGTGTTGCAGGTCTGTTGAATATATTTTCGATAATAGATTTATATTTTTGAGACATTTTAACTAATATAGGTCTTTATGTCAAGAATAACATCTACCAGCAGAAAAAATTAAAGTATAAAAAACCGTATATTCAATGAATCTTAATTGGCCTGATGTCCTTGCGAAACGGCGTGCATGTTGACAGCCCGATATGGACTGTCTATACTCTGACTAACGGGTACAGCTATAGTTTAACAAAATTATTGCGCACAGCTCTTTCGGCTGCTCCAGCAGAAAAGCGGCCTGTTCGCGCGCTGCGATACAAAACGGGCCGGCCCGGGGAGGACGCAATGAAACTCTTCAGAACAAAGGTCTGGCCGTGGTTCGATATTGCCCTGCTGAAATGGAGCTGCATCCTTGCCGGCATGATCGCAGGCGCGTACTGTGCGAATTTTACGAAACGCCATCTCCTGTTCATCGCCGCCGCAGCGCTGCTGATGGCAATCAGGCCTGCTGTATCGTATTTTCGCAACGGCCCCTCAGGCCGGGGGCATTGACCGTGCTGATATGCTATAGTTATAAAAAATCAGACATCCGATCAGCGGGAGAAACTGCATGGACACGATGATTGCATACTGCGGACTGGACTGTTCGCAATGCCCGGCGTTCATCGCCCGGCAGGACGGCAACGATGATCTGCGCAGGACAACGGCACTGGAGTGGTCGGAGCAGTTTCATATCGACATCACCCCCGCAGCCATCGACTGTTCAGGCTGCCGCGCGCCGGGAGTGCACAATCCTTTCTGCGGAACATGCGCAATCAGGGCATGCGGCATGGAACGGGGCGTTGCCAACTGCGCCCACTGCCCGGACTACGGCTGCGAAAAACTGCTGAAAATATTTGCGGCCGACGGGCACTGCAAAAACCGCCTTGATGAAATCCGCAGGTGGATGTAATTTTATCTGCCGGGGGCATGCAGCGGTCCGCGCATAGCGCGGTGTGCATACATCAAAGGACTGAATGCCTCAGGCAATATCGAAACCGCGCCGGCGCAGGTCGCCGGCCACGTCATCAAGGCCCAGCATTTCAAGCGTTGCCCGTGCCGGTATGCCCGTTTCAGCATTCCAGCCGCGCGCGCGGTAATACTGCGCGAGCATGCCCTGCCATTGATCCGGATCAATCGTCCTGCCGTCATAGGGGCCGCCTTTGACGGCGTCTTTCACCCATTTGCCCTGCAGCACGTCATCAGCCGGGGTGATTCCTTCGCGCACGATATAGGCCCGTTCCAGCGTGAACACCCGCTGGGCCGTGCGGCGCATGTCCTCAATGCCGAGGCACAGTCCGGTCACCGCATGCAGCATGGCGGCCATATCGTCCATGGTGATGCCGAAACTGTTGTGGGCGGTGATGAATTTGCAGACCTCGAGGCAGTCGGCGATTGTGTACATGTCCTGGTTGTACACGGCGGCGGCGGCCTTGTTGTAGGAGCCCGGATCGAGCACGTCGGTCGTGCCGTATTTTTCAAGCGCTTCCTCGGGCGGCAGCGCCGGCCGGCCGCCGGGGCCCGGCAGCTCGATCAGGATTCCTCCCCGCAAATGGTCGCCGCCGCGGGTAGCGGTCGCATAGCACAGGGCGCTGCCCCGGATGACGCGCGGATCGACCCCGCCGAACACCATGCCCTTGCAGGAGCTGACCAGTTCGCGCGCGCCGGGGCCGAGATGCGCGGCCGCCTTGACCGCGCCGTCGGCCAGCACCGCGCCGAATCCGCGGCGGAAGGCGATGCGTTCCATCATGGCTGCCATTGACTCGTGGTTGCCCCAGGTAAGGGGGATGCCTTCGGTATGCGTGTCATTGATAATCCCGTGCTCGTACCAGTCCATGGCGGTTGCCATCAAAAGGCCGAAGTCGAGGATATCGAGCCCGTAGGCGTTGGCCATGTTGTTGAGCTTGAAAAGCGAGCCCGGATCGGCGTTGCCGCAGCTGGGCCCGCAGGAGGAATTGCAGCCTTCCGGCATTTTCGTCCCGCGCGTGCCGGCATAGGCGCCTTCAGTCACCTCAAAACTCTGGATGCAGTGCACGGGGCAGGCATGGCAGGCGTGCGAGCGCGTAAAAAATTTTCGCAGATGCCCGGCGCTCACCAGTTCCACGCCCTTGAATCCGCCGGCCTGTGAAAAATTTTTGACCGCCAGCAGGCCTGAGGCGTCCTCCTTGTCAAGCGGCCCGGCGGAACCGTACGTGCCGAAATACTTGGTAAAGGGGTTTTCACGGGTTTTTTGCAGCCATGTCTTGCGCTCACGAGCGAAAGCTTCCGGGTGCGCCACGGCGATTGTGCCGCTGCCAGAAACGCACACGGCCTTGAGGTTTTTGGAACCCATGACCGCGCCCATGCCGGTGCGGCCGGCAACATTGTAGCGATGCGCCACGCAGGCCGTGTAGACCATGTTTTCGCCGGCCGGGCCGATCAATGCAATCTGGGCGTGCGGATCGGCAAGATCGGCCTTGAGCCGGGCCTCGGCCTCGGGGATGGTCAGGCCCCACAGGTGCGCGGCGTCGCGGATTTCGACTGACCCGGCGGTTATGTGCAGGTACACGGGCGCGGACGCGCGGCCAGTGATGATGAGATGGTCACATCCGGCCTTTTTCATCGCCGGCGCGAAAAAACCCCCGAAATTCGCATCCCCGAGAATGCCGGTCAGCGGCGACTTGGCCGTCACGGTACAGCGCGGGCATGACGGCGCCAGCGTGCCCGCCAGCGGACCGCTGCCGAAGATGACGACGTTGTCCGGCTCAAGCGCCCCGGTCTGCGGGCCGGTACAATCGTAGAGCAGTTTCGAGTTGACGCCGCGTCCTCCCAGGAATAGCCGGCGCAGCGTTTCATCCGTTTCTTCGCGGCGGATCCGTCCGCTTGACAGATCAACCCGCAGCAGTGTTCCCGTCCATCCGTACATTAAAGGCTTCCTTTTTCGTTTGCGCGCTCCGCGGTTCAGGTCCCGGCAACGGCGGCCATGGTTTTGCCGCCCATGTGCGCGATGCGGATCTGCATGATGCGCAGCCCGTCGGGCTTTGCAAGCGCCTGCTCATAAAAGCGCATTCTTCTTTCGAGATATCCGCCCGCCGGATTAAAGCCCATCTTGAGCATGTTGGCCTGCACGACAGGCCTGATCAGCTCAAGGTCTGTTACCTCGGCGATCTCGCCTTCAACGACAACCGATGACCACCGGTTTCCCCCGGCGTTCCAGGCGAAGGCCGAAAAACAGACGCGGGGATTTTTTTTAAGACAATCCCATTTGCGGCCCTTTGGAAACAACGAAATGTAGACGCTGCCGTCGACGAACACAAACCCGAACGGCAGGCAGTAGGGCCGCCCCTCATCGCACATTGCCAGAAAGCCCTCGCGAACGGTCTGCAGCAGGCTGATCATCTGGTCCCGGTTAAGGTTCCGCATAGATGCCCCCTTCACGTTAGAGGTGCGGCGCATGCCGTACGCTTACGCCTTGCCTTCATAGATAGTAATAGAATGTTTGGGCATGGCATGTCAAATGTCTTCCTGCGGCACGGCGGGCGCGTGGATATGAACGGATGCGCCGGCGCGAGCGTCAGGACAACCCAAGGATGAACGTCCGTGCAATGCGATTTTTGCGCAGGACTTCCTTTTCAAGCAGCAGGGGCACTGCCACGCCGCAGGCTATGGCGATACATGCGACGCACTCGAACGGCACGGGTGCGTTTTTGAGAAGCTTCAAAAAACCTATGCGCACCGTGCTTTCAAACAGGGTGTGCAAAAGATAAATGGTCATTGAGTAATAGCCGACCCGCATCACTGCCGCCGATATTTTTTTATGCGCCCGTCCGGTAAGCGCGCGGCTTGCGTTTATGACAAACAGAGAGCCTGCGGCGCCCAGAAGAAGCCGCGCCGGATACCTGGCGATTCCAGCGCCCGCTGCACACGGCATGATTACGTATGCCGCGGCGAACAGCGCAAGCGGCACCGCAATGCAGCGCCAGCCCGAACGCATGGCCATGTCGGAGAGCTTCCCGTTTTCCCGCAGCATCACACCGAACACGAAGTACGGCATATTGGCCAGCGGCTTGCCAAGCACCGGGTAATCGCTTCCGAATACCATAGTGAACGCCAGCGCGATCAGCACTATCACGGCATTGTTCAGATACAGCCTCGCCGGCGCATACACGGCAAAGATAATAAAAAGCGCGTGCACGAACCACAAGAGCGGCATATATGAGTCGACCGGGCCACTCACAAGCGCGAGCATGCTTGCGGGCGTTACCGGATGATCAAGGGGCACGAGCGTGCCTGCCGCGTACTTAATCAAAAAAGACAGGGCGGCAATGGTGGCAAACGGGTAGAGCAGCCGCCGCGCCTTGACTTTCAGCAGCCTGCCGTAGGAATACGTGCCGCGGGTGTAAAGGTATCCGGACAGGACAAAAAACAACGGCATATGGAATGCATAAATGACGTTTTTTATCCCGGTCCAATAGGCCGGCGATGCGTCCGGATGAAAGTGCCCGGCCACGACCAGAACGATGCCGATGCCCTTTGCCGCAAGCACCCAGTCAATCGTCTGCCGGCCTGTTTCGGCGTTCATATGCATTCCCGTATATAGTGAGGGTGCGCTGCCGAACGGGCGAAGCCGGTTCCGCACGCGCATTGAGCTGATTGCTTTTTTTATTTTCCACCCGGACGCTTCCGGATTTTTCTGTATGCGAAGCGCTCGATCGCGCCCAGGCTGCCGGGAACGACGTCTGCGTCGAGCTGCCGCCGGAATTCTTCCGTAAACGCATCGCGGAATGCTTCAGACGTGACGACCGTGCCGGTCTGCTCCCGCACCGATGTCACGGGCTCGAGCACCTTGTCCTTCAGTTCAGGCGGGACCCAGACGGCCCTGAAGAAACTATCGGCGTCAAGGCTGTCGAGAAAAACGAGCGCATTGACGATAAAGAGGTTCTCAAACGTGCTGAGCAGGATGGAGCCGATCTTTTTACCGCCGGAGCGGACGGCTCCCTGATGTTTGTACCACGCGTCTTCAACCCCGAGGTTCTTCAGCGCTGCGGCCACCACCGCGCCGATTGCGCTGAAAACGGCGTCGGCTGATTTAAACCTGCCTTCGTCAAGGACCATCTGCACGAAAACCGTTGCGCCCTCCTGGGCGAAGGCCAGGGTCCGCTGGCCGGTGAGGATGACATGCTCAAGGCCGGGAACATCCGTTTTAATTTCATTGATAAGGTTGGCGCAACCGGTGAGTGCCACGATTGCCTTTGCTCCGCTGTCGTTAAGGATGTGGGTGATCTCGCGGCCCTTGTACATCGTGTTGAAAGGGACCGCCACGGCGCCGAGTTTCTGCAGCCCGTAAAACGTGTAGACGAATTCGGGGATGTTAGGCAGCATGATGGCAACGCGGTCGCCTTTCTGTATGCCCAGGGCCGCAAGCGCGTTTGCCGTTCTGCCGGCCTGCTCCTCCAGCTCGCGGTAGCTGATGGTGTGTCCGTCAAAAATCAGCGCTTCTTTGCGGCTGAGCTTCCGCGCGGTTTCTTCAAGCATGGCGCCCAGTGAGGGTATCTCAGCCATTGCCGCCCTCCGGCGCCGTTTCGCCCTGCCGCATGAGGCGCATGTCGACATAGCCGGCGCGCAGTTCCTTTTTCAAGATCTTGCCTGCGGCGCTGCGGGGGAGCGCGTCCCTGAATTCAATCATTTTGGGAACTTTGTAGGGCGCAAGATGCATCGAACAGTATTCGATAAGCGTTTTCCCGCCAACCGATGCGCCCGGCTTGAGCACCACAAAAGCCTTGACCGTTTCTTCGCCGCGTTTGTCGGTAACGCCGATCACGGCCGCCTCCTGCACAGCTGCGTGCGTTGCGAGCAGTTCTTCGACCTCTCGCGGTGAAATATTGAAACCGCCCCTGATGATGAGATCTTTCTTGCGGTCGGTTATGAAAAAGCAGCCGTCCCGGTCGCGGAAGCCGATGTCGCCGGTATGCAGCCATCCGTCGCGCAGGACCGCCGCGGTTTCCTGCGGGTTGTTCCAGTAGCCGCGCGTCACGACCGCGGAGCGTATCACGATCTCGCCGGTGCGCCCGTCAGGCAGCGCACACCCGTTATCGTCGACGATTTTCATCTCGACACCGGGCGCTGCCGGACCGATGGAACCGGGCGTGCAGCATTCGCCTGAGCCGTTCAGACACACGGCCGAAGTCGTTTCCGTCAGGCCGTAGCCCTCGGCAATCCGGGCATGAAAAACATTTTCGAATTCCGCGAGCACCGTGCGCGGCAGCGGAGCCCCGCCCGAGACACACAGCCTGAGCGTATGCGGAATGCCGGTCCTGCGCACCCGCGCCAGCGTGAGCAGGTTCATGTACATCGCCGGAATGGCAAACAGGATGGTTGACCGCGTGGCGGCGATTGTATCCAGCAGGAGCGCGGGGCTGTACTGCGGAATCAGGCACAGTGCCGCTCCGAAATACACGGATGCCACCAGGCCGTTTGCGAGCGCATACACGTGGTACAGCGGCAGCACCCCGGTCAGGCGGTCGTCCGGCCTCATGGGAAAAACCCGGGCGACGATTCCGGAGCACTGGGCGTGAAAGTTCCGGTGCGAGAGCATGACCCCCTTGGGCATGCCGGTTGTGCCGGAGGTGTACAGGATCACCGCGGGGTCATCCGGGTCGCAGGCGGCCGCCGTGCATGCTGCCGGAGCCCGCGCGGTGATGTCTTCAAGCCGGAGCGTGCCGGCAGGCCTGGGCGCGCGTCTGCCTGCTGCCGAAGGGGCCGCGGCGATGCTGATGCCGTTTTTTGCTGCCTCGCGTGCGTCAACATTCACATCCGCGCCCGCGAGTATGCCTTTTCCCCGTATCTCCTGGATTACAATGGTGTCAGGATGATTGAACCGGGCGGGCAGGAAACGGCCGGCACGCCTGCCTGCGGCAAGCGCTGCAGGCACGGCGGGTATGTCGGCGATATCTGCGTCGGGATTGTAGATCAAACGCCAGGTCGCTGCCATAGTGTCACCGCATTGCAGCGGGCGCAGCCCTCAGGAATGCGCGCCCGGCTGTTTTCGGGGCTATTATGTTCACATCCCCTCCTGAAGCTCAAGGCTTTTGTTCGCAAAGCGCCGGCCGCACCAGGTTGCGGACATAAAAAAAACAGGGCCGCAGGGGGGCCCTGTTTTTTCAAAAAGTACTGCTCTGCTTTTGTTACGCGAGCGGTTTGCTGCCCTTGGAGGGGAACAGCAGCGAGAACACAACCAGCGTAATAAATGACAGCGGGATGCTGATGATACCGGGCTGGCCCAACGGGCTCGGAGCTGTCGCGGGATCCCAGCCGTACTGAGCATACAGATCAGGGCTAAGCAGAATAATAACCAGAGCGGTTACCATACCCACGAGAATGGACACGGCAACACCGACAGCCGATGTCTTTTTCCAGAAAATAACCATCATGATGGCCGGCAAATTTGCCGAGGCTGCCACCGAAAATGCCAGGCCTACCAGGAACGACACATTCATGCCCTTGAAAAGGATACCCAGGATAATAGCGATGATACCGACCACGATGGCTGAGATTTTGCCGGCTTTCACCTGACCGGCATCGGTCATTTTAATACCGCCAAAGTTGGAGATCAGGTCATGGGCAACCGCGCCGGAAGCAGCAACGATAAGACCGCTGACCGTGCCGAGCACGGTGGCGAAGGCTATAGCTGAGATGCAGGAGAAGAGAAAGATACCGAAAAACTTGGCCAGCAACGGGGCCGACATGTTTGAGTCGCCAAGGTCAAGAACGCCGTGGGTCATAGCGCCAAGTCCCATGAACAGGGTCAGGACATAGAAAAAGCCGATGGAGGCAATCGCTACGATGGTTGATTTGCGGGCGTCTTTGGGACTCGGAACCGTATAGTAGCGGATCAGGATGTGCGGCAGAGCCGATGTTCCCAGGAACAGAGCCAGCATCAGGGAGATGAAATCAATTTTGTCCCAGATCTTGTCGGTTTCAAGATGGAACTTCAGACCGGGGCGCATTATTCTTTCGCCGGAAGTGGGCGTGTGCTTCCAGACAGTAACATTGTCAGCGCCGTCTTTAAATACCTTCTTTGTGAAAAGGATAACTTCACTGTTGGTAATGGTTGAGAGAAATTCAAACGGTCCCAGGGATCCGGTTTCTTTAACCTCTTTGCCGTCCACGATGATCTTGCTCATGTGACCGACCTGGTAGAATTTGCGCTCTGACTTGGGCGCGCCGTTGTAGAGCGTTTCTCCGTTTGCAAGCACAACCATGGAGGGTGTTTCGATTACAGATTTGCCTTCTTTTTGTAGCTGCCACCAGGTCTGCATGCCGTCTTTTTCAAGTTTCACGACACCGAGATCTTTATTCTGACTGGCAATGCTGTAGCCGTCTGCAACGCTTGTTACCACGCCGTTTTCGGATGTAACACTCAGGGTTATAAATTTATGATAATCATCATGGGGTTTCAGCTTGTAGCCGTTTACAAACAGGGCAACTGTAAGGATGCTGGAGAAGAGAATCAGCAGGCCGCCTTTGATGAACTGCACATAGGTGGTGGAGGCCATACCGGCGGTTGCAACGATAAAAATAACGATACCGCCGACCAGGATAACGCCGACATAGTGGGGCATGCCCAGCAACGGGGTTATCAGAGAGCCGGCACCGACCATCTGCGGGATCAGGTAGCAGATGGATACGACCAGCGTGCTGATCGCGGCCATGAGCTGAATACCTTTGGAGTTGAAGCGGCTGTCAAGCGCGTCGGTGAAGGTGTACTTACCGGCTTTCTTGAGCGGTTCGGCAACAACAAACAGGGCTACGACCCAACCGGCCAGGTAGCCGATGGAATACAGGAAACCGTCATAGCCCAGAAAGGCGATCATGCCGCAAATACCCAGAAATGATGCGGCTGACAGGTAGTCACCTGCGAACGCAATACCATTCACGGCCCAGTGAATGGTGCCGCCGGCTGCATAGTAGCCTGCGGATGATTTGGTTTTGCTCGCAAAGTATTTGGATATGCCGAGCACGGCAATCACAAATGCGATAAATAAAACTATTGCAAAGATTGAGGCATCATAAATCATTGTTTTTTCTCCTGGTGTGATGTGTGTTATTTGTTCATCTGGTCTTCAGCTTTTGTGCACATGTTGTTGTAGATAATGCCCATAATAATGGCCAGTATAATCAACCCCATGCCGTACACCACCGCCAGGTTTAGGCCTGAAAATACGATCATTCCCATCAGTTTTGGTGTGAAGGTGTTAAGGGCGACAAATGCTGCATACACCACGCAGTATACGATGAACAAATAAATTCCCAGGCGTTCCTTGTAATCAGAAGCCTTGTCTTCGCCCCAGTCAGTTGCTGGTCCATGTCCTGCCATAATACGACCTCCTTATGATGTTAAAAAATTAAGAAAACTATTATTGCTTTATTCCCTGCTGCCTGCCTCACGTATTATCAGCGCACACGCACGGCCCAGTGCCGTCAGTGCCTGCAGCTGGAACAATGCGTCAGGTCAAGACAGTCTTAAGCAAATCCAGTGCCATGCTTGATTGCACTGGCGTATACATTATTTAACTGCCTGAAATAACTTTTTTTTATTATGACAACCGACGCTCAGCGGTCATTCATGTGCCGGTGGTTGAAGTCCCATTTTTTGACATTATGGCAATTTAATTCTTAAAAACGCTTTTTAAGCTTTAATATCATCTGATTTTCGAAATAAAGCTATTAATTTATTGACAAACTGTCAATCAGGTTTGCTATCGACTGTTTATATAATAAACACAACGGCTGTTGACTGTGGCACGCATAAGGCCTGGACTGCGCGTTTTTCATGCATTTGTCAGGCTGAACTACAAACGGTTTGCGATCCCGCGGGCTTGGTGGTATAAAAACCGTTACTGCCCGATGCTGTTCCTCCACATGCGCACTGGCAGGTATCGCCCGGGTGGCGACAGGACGTTACGGTTCTTTTAACGACAGGTTATTGCCATGCATTTATCTCATTATTGCCGCTACCTGTGGCAGGGCCCGGAACTGATCGTCATCACAGGCAATGCCGCCCGCCTGTGGCAGGGCCGGCAGGACTATTGCGGTACTCATGCAGTTGAGACCGGCGATGCCGAGGCATCCGCCGCCCTGAGGCGTTTGCTCGCCGCGGCCGGACTTGCCGCGGTGTCCCTGCCTGAGCGCGAGTCCTGGGGCTGGACACTGGCCCTTCCCGGAAGCTGTATCGGCCTGTTTTGCGGAATCGAGCCCGAAGGCATGGCCTGCGCGTGCCTGCGCCGCAGCGAACCCGGGGCGGATACGGCTGTTGTGCAGCGGCAGAAGGAAAAATCACCGCTGACACAAAGCACCTATACGCTCACGGATGCCGACCCGGCCAGGGCCGTTGAGGGTTACTTCGAGTCGGCCGCCCAGATGCTCGTGCGCCTGGCGCTGCTTGACGACGGCCGCGGCGCGTTTGTGCAGCCCCTGCCCGGCCGCGCTTTCGGGCCGCTTGACGGCCTGGGCGACCGCGACCTGGTTGAGCAGTGCCTGGCGCTGCCAGGACGCACAAACGTGAAGCTGCTCGACGAGGTGGTGCTTTTTTACGGGTGCCGCTGCTCGGATGACATGATTATCAGCATGATAGCCGCCCTGCCTGCGCAGCAGAGAGCCGAACTCTGGCGCGACGCCGCACAGCTGACGGTCAACTGCCCGCGCTGCGGCCGGGCCTATACCATTGCCAGGGCATAAACGGCGACGTATACATCACAGGGAGCACACCATGCCGCAGCAGACCGCGCCCGTTTCCGTGCGTATATTTTCCGACTATATATGACCCTTTTGCTATGTCGCCAAGGGTCTTGTCGATCGCTTAAAAGAAGAGTTCAGTCTGTGTGATGAGTGGCTGCCGTTCGAAATCCACCCGGAGACCCCGGCCGGGGGCGTGCTGCTGGCCGAGAGCCTGCCGCATATCGACTGGGACGAGCTCTACGGACGCCTGCGGGAGATGGGCGCCCCGTATGCCAAGGTTTTTTCCGATGTCCGCTTCCTGCCCAATTCGCACGAAGCGCTGCAGGCCGGCGAATACGCGCTCGAGCATGGCCGGTTTGAGCATTTCAACGAGGCCGTGTTCCGGGCCTATTTCACCGACTTACAGGATATAGGCTCACGGGAAGTGCTCGCCGGTCTTGCCGGGCAATGCGGGCTTGACGCTGGGGACCTCGGTCGCGCGCTTGACGAAAACCGCTACGGGGCACGGCTGCGCGAAGCGACCGGCATGGCCCGCGCAAGCGGCATCAACAGCGCCCCGACCTTTATTATCGACAACCGTTACGCCGTTGTGGGCATGCAGCCGGAGGGCCGGTTCCGCCAGCTTTTGCGGACAATCACGGGCTCACGCGCGTAAAACTTTTTCGCCACGCACGCGCATCAAGCATGCAGGCGCACTATGGACACCGGGGGGCAAACGGGGTGGAGTCTCGCGGAGATCCCGAAGCCAGCAGCTCATCAACGCGAAGCTGCAGGTTGGCCAGGGCTTCGGGCGTGTAGGGTTTCACGGTATTCAGGGACGGATCAAGCAGCCGTTCGCCGGGGCTGAAATTCTGCAGGCGTAGCCGGGCGGCTCCGCGCAGGTCGCGCGCGAGCCGGAAGATATCCTCAGGCCCGTGATAGGACGGCACGACCGTCATCCGGAATTCATAGTCCACACGGCCGCCGCGCAGCAGGTCGATGCTTTCGCACACCCTGCCCAGCATGGATGCAGGCGCGTTGGTGATGGCGCAGTAGCTGGACTCATCCAGGCAGGATTTTACATCCATGGCGACATAGTCAAGCAAACCCGCGTCAATCAGCTCGCGCAGCACGTCAGGATTGCTGCCGTTGGTGTCAAGCTTGGTCTGAAATCCGGCTTCGCGCACCACCTCCAGCAGCCGGCGCAGCCTGGGCTGCAGGGTCGGCTCTCCGCCGGTTACGCACACCCCGTCAATCCATCCCCGCAGGTCGTCCAGACGCGAAAAGACGCCTTCCGGATCAATGGTCGCAAGCTGATCCGGCCGTATTACAAGATCGGCGTTATGGCAGTAGCGGCAGCGGAAGTTGCACAGGGGGAAAAACAGCACCGCGCATATTTTTCCCGGCCAGTCGACGAACGACGTGTCGATAAAGCCCTTGATGGGAAGATCGCGTATGGTATGCATGCTCTCACGCGCCTGAAAATAGTCAGGCTGCTCAAAAACGCCCGCCCGGTAAGCCGTGCAGGGCATTTCAGAACAGCCTGTAAGTAACCCCCTGAAAATCCGCTACCGTACGCCGATGGCCTTGAGCAGTTCTTCGCGCGCGGGTACCTGCCCGCGAAATTCAGCCACTACGTTTTCAGCGTCGTCTTCCACGATGATTGTGGGCGTTGCCTGCACCCCGAAAAACGCCGCCTCGGCAAGCCCGTCAGCGGTTTCAACGTCATAGGATACAACGCTGCAGGCGTCCTGTTCAAGCCCTGAGCAGAGCTGCTTGGCCTGAGGACAGCGGGGGCACTGTTGCTTGGTGAATAGTTTAACGGTCGGCATCAGGCGCTCCCGGTCTGCGTGCGGGCAAAGAAGCCCCGGTTTTTATTGCGTTCTTTCAATTCAGCCAGCTTGCCCTTGTTCCAGCCCGACACCTTGGTGAAGTAGCCGGTAATGCGCGTAATGCCGTCGATTTCCTGGCCTCCGCAGCAGGGACAGGCATCCAGCAGGCCTCGTACCGTGCGGCCGCACTGCAGGCAGTTGGTGAACTCGGGCGAAAATGCGATCTGGTCGTTGAGCGTTTCGCGAAACACCTTCACAACGAAGTTTGCAAGGGACTGCTTGGACGGCTTGGACTCGCCCAGCCAGATATGCGTGATTGAGCCGGCCTCGATAATGGGATGGAACAGCCCCTCGGATTTGACGCGCTCAATCGGGTTCTCGCGCGAGGAAACCGGCAGGCAGGTTGAATTGGTGTAATAAATTTCCCCGCTGTCGATCGTGCCGCGCACATACTGGCGTGCGATCTCTCCGTAGTCGCGCAGGTCAAGCCGCGCGAACCGGTATGAGGTGCTCTCGGCCGGGGTCTGCTCCAGCACAAAGTGCATGGTGTGCTTCTCGGACAGGCGCTGGCATTCAAGATTCATGTGCGAAATGACCTTGAGGCCGAACTTCAGGGCGCGCTTTGATTCATTGAGCTCCTCGCCGGTGAAGGCCTTCACCATTTCATTCAGGCCCACCATCCCGATGAGGTAGGAGGCCCGGTGCATGCGGATGTAGGGCTGGCCGTCGGTTTTCATGGTCAGCATGGCCAGCGGCCCGGTTTCGCCCAGCGCCAGCAGGCTTTCGATGAAGCGTTTCTTTTCGAGATGGGCTTTCACCGCCAGTTCGACCATGGAGGTCAGACTGTTGAACAGTTTTTGCTCATCGCCCATGTTTTTATAGGCCAGCCGCGGCAGGTTGACGGTCACGTTCTGCAGCGCGCAGAAGCGCATCTTCCAGGGTTCCTTGGCGTCATTCAGGTCATTGTCATTGAGCTTGAAACTCAGGCGGCAGCACTCTGATATCTTGGCGGTCTCGCCGCGGTCGAACACAAAGTAGGTGGTGCCTTTTTCGCTGGCAACGTCGCAGATGTGCTCCAGGAACTCCTGGTGGCCTTCGGTTCGGAAAAATTTTTCGGTGATGTGCACCAGAGGCTTGGGGAAAAAGAACGGCCTGCCGGTTCCGTCGCCCTCGCGGTAGACGTCAAACAGAAACCACACGAAACGCTGGGCCTCTTTCTCATAATCGCCGTAGGTGCGGCCGGTGAAGACGCCGCCGGGACCGATGGCGGGAACGTTTTCGAAATGCTTGGGCACTTCCCAGTACAGGTTGATGTCGGTGAAAATGGCCTGACCGCCGCGGGCGACCGCCTGCTGTGAAAACTCATACACCATCATCTGCGCAAGCTGGCGCACTTCGCGGTCGCTGCGGCCTTCAAGGTAGGGCGCGAAGAAAAGATTGACGGCGTCCCAGCCGATCGCGCCGGCGAAATGGCTCTGCAGCGCGGCGGCGAACTTGACCATGTGCGCCAGCAGCACCTCGGGCTGTTTTGCCGGTTTGGCGATGGAGAGCGAATTGGGCAGGCTGAGGCCGAACCGTTTGATGTATTCAAGCGACTGTCCGGAGCAGTAGGGGCGGTCGATAAAGCCCAAATCATGCAGGTGAATATCGCCGCGCATGTGGGCGTCTCCGATTTCAGGTGAAAAAACACGCAGCAGAGCATATTCCTTTTTAATGCCTTCTGCCAGCGTCAGGTTGGTGGCCTCGGGGCCGTGGGGCACGTTGGCGTTTTCCTTGTTGGGATGCAGGATCAGCTGATCGACATCGTAGATGGGAACGCCGAGGCGGGTATGTTTTTTGCGCGCGTCCTCGAGCCCGCGCTCAATCAGCTTGGAGTCGACGATTTCACGGATCAGGGGGGCGGTGATGCACTTGATGTCGGCCTTCTTTATAACCGCTTCAACATCAAGGCTGATGTCTTCGGCTGTCTGCTGGTCAAGACCGGTCTCGCGCACCAGCGCAACGACGATTTTCTGGCGGTCCCAGCCGGTCATATCCTCGCTTGAGGTCCGGACGTTCAGGGCGAGATCCGTGGTTTCACTTATTTTTTGCTCGGGTTTCTGGCGTGCCTGCAGGTCTATGACGGAGCCCATATCACCCACCCCTATAGATGAATATTTGTCTGTATATTGTGTTGAGGCAATATATAGAATACCAAATGTAGGGTTGTCAAGAATAAATTTCATTTTTTGAAAAAAAGTTTTTTCAGCCTTTAAAATCAGCGGTTTTGCACTGCGGTCACGGCTGTCCGCAATCATAGCCGGATCGCCGGCCGGCGGGCCGTGCATGCTGCTCAGGTGCAGGTGCTGTGGTGCGGACAGGCATGCACCGGTGTGTGCTGATGTGTCTGGACACATCCCGATGTGTACCGCGCGCCCGGGGCGAAGCAGCAGGGCTGCGGCAGGCGCGGCAATCAGCGGCAGGCGAAAAAGGATTTGATCAGCTGCAGTGGGCTGCGGGGCCGGCAATGCTTCCTGATAAAGCGTTTCAGCGCTGCGCGCGACTGGGGTGCGAGTTCAACGAATTCAACGCCGATCTGATAAATGAAATCAACGGCGCTGTGGTCGACGTTGTACCAGCAGACTTCGCCGCGGGCCTGCAGCGGCGGATCCTGCGCATTCAGGACGATTTCAAGGGAAAGCCTGTAATCGCGCTCCCCGCGGCGCCCCGATAACAGCTTGACCGCGCCGTGTGCAAGGCGGGACGTCTCCAGGCAGAGACCTTCCAGCGAAAGGTTCCGGCAGGCTGCCTGCAGGCTTTCAGGCAGACCGGTTTTTTTTTCGTCGGTATCGATGCGCACAGTAACATCCAGCGTGGCGTCAAGGCGCCTGAACCTGCGTTTGTCAAGCCCTGTTGGACTGCCCATGATGTTTCCGCGTGAAATATGTTGCCCCTGCCTGTTCGTGCCCCGGCATGCATTCCGTAACGGGAAAGGCTGCGTGCTTTTCAAACGCTTTGCCGGGCTTTCCTGATTATATCGGTTGTCGAGGCGCCGTACTTGAGCGGGATTGTCATGACACGGCCGCCGGAGTTTTTGACCGCATCAGCGCCGATAATCGACCCGGCAGGCCAGTCGCCGCCCTTGACGAGCACATCCGGCACAAGCGCCTCAATCAGGCGCCCCGGATCAGGCTCGTCAAAAACAACGACGAAGTCAACCACGGCCAGCGCGGCCAGCACCCGGGCGCGCTGCTCCTGCGGATTGACCGGCCGCGAGGGGCCTTTCAGTCCGCGCACGGAGGCATCGCTGTTGAGCGCCACCACCAGGTCGTCTCCTGCTTGCGCCGCCTCTTCAAGCAGTTCGACATGGCCTGCGTGCAGAATATCGAAACAGCCGTTGGTGAATACGATTGTCCGGCCCGCGGCCTGCCGGGCGGCTATGACCTGCCGCAGTTCTTCAAAGGGTACGATTTTATCGGCTAATCTGCCTGGCTGATGCATCGCAGCACCTCCTGGTAGGTCGTCCGGCCGCGCAGTATTTTTTCAACCGCATTTTCCTTTAAAAGATGCATGCCTTCGCGGCAGGCCAGCTTTTTGATTTCGTCGGCATTGATGCGCTGGTTGATCAGGTCACGCACCGTGTCGGTCACCGACATGACCTCGAATACAGCTTCACGTCCCTGATAGGTGGTCTTGCGGCACTGCAGGCAGCCGCGGCCTCGTGTAAGCTGCACCTCCGGGTCGGTGCAGGTCGCCGGCAGTGCAAGGCCCAGTCCTTCAAATTCCTCCCGCAGCAGGGTGAACGTTTCCCGGCAGCCCGGGCAGATCAGGCGCACGAGGCGCTGGGCAACGGCGCCCAGCAGGGTTGAGCTGACCAGGAACGCCTCCACATCCAGATCAAGCAGGCGCGTCACGGCCGAGGGCGCATCGTTGGTATGCAGTGTCGAAAGCACCAGGTGGCCGGTCAGCGCCGCCTGAATGGCATTGCGTGCCGTATCCTGGTCGCGGATCTCGCCGATCATGATAATGTCGGGGTCCTGGCGCAGAATATTGCGCAGGATCGATGAAAAGGTAACTTCGACCGCCGGCTGCACCGCGATCTGGTTGTAGTCCTCGCACACCATCTCGATCGGGTCTTCAATGGTGGTGATGTTTTTCTCCGGGGTATACACGGCCCGCAGGCTGGAGTACAGCGACGTTGTTTTTCCGCTGCCGGTCGGCCCGGTGAACAGAATCATGCCGTGGGGCCGGGCGAGCATGGCGCGGTAGCGCAGCAGGTCCGAGGTCACGAATCCGAGCTGTTCCAGGTCCTGGAACAGCACTTCCGGGTTTAAAATGCGCAGCACCGCTTTTTCGCCGAAGGCCACGGGTATGGTCGACACGCGGATCTCGACATCGCGGTCGCGGTCAAGCAGCTTGATGCGGCCGTCCTGGGGCCGGCGTTTTTCGGCAATATCAAGCCGGGACAGGCTCTTGATGCGCGATATCATCGCATTGTGCACCACCGGCGGCACGGAATAAGTCGTGTGCAGGACGCCGTCGATCCTGAGCCGCACCACGCTTTTATCGCGTTTGGGTTCGATATGGATGTCGCTTGCGCGCTGCTCGAAGGCGTAGCGGAACAGATAGTCGACTG
Organism: uncultured delta proteobacterium; assembly: GCA_903881505.1. GTDB lineage: Bacteria > Desulfobacterota > WTBG01 > CAIYCZ01 > CAIRTM01 > CAIRTM01. The sequence continues at coordinate 94,165 of CAIRTM010000047.1, forward strand.
CATTCTGGATGTATTTTTCACTGGTCTCGGGATCGCCGGCCACTCCCAGGCGGGCGTACTGCTCAAGGTTGCCGATATCGACGCTGGGGCTTACCAGCTCGCGTTCGGCCTTGACCACCGACTGCTGAAAGCCGAAAAATTCCTGGATCAGTTTCACGATGTCGGTCCTGGTGCTGATGATCGGCCTGACCGGCAGCTTCTGCACTTTGTTGATATCGTCCAGCACGTCGCGGTCAAGCGGGTTAACCATGGCCACCAGCAGCTCGCCGTTTTCAATGGCGATCGGCACGGCCAGGCTGCGGATGGCGAAGGCCTTTGAAAACGTGCGGGTCACCACGGCAAGGTCGAGCTCAAGCGGATTTATTTTCTTGTACGGAATGCCGAGTGCGTCGCCCACCTCGCTCATGACCAGATCCTCGGTTATTACTTCGCCGGCGCGGGAAGAGCTGTGCAGGTTGAGCGCCGCGATGATCTCGGCAGGGCTGACGCTGTGGCCCGCGCGGTCGCCCTTCAGGTCGTGCAGCGTGGCTACCTTGTGCCGCAGTTCTTTCTGGCGGGCGAGGACCTGGGCGCGCTGCTCAGCGCTCATCACCGAACGGTTGACCAGAATGTCGCATACGTCCTGAAGCAGAAGAGTGCGTTTCATGGATCGGTCATGCTCCCTGTTGTGTGTCAGGCCCGGGGCGGCATCGTCCCGGGCCGGGTGTGCGGCCTTAAGGTTATACTATAGTATTTCGAACTATAGAGGATATTCTTGAGAATGTAAAAAGGAAAAGGGCGAATTCTTCGAGAGAAAAGACGTTCAAGGTTCAAGGTTTAAAGCCGGGATTGCTATCGGTATCGGGATCGAATCAGTTGTGATTTGGGGGAAATCCGTTCAGGGTTCAATGTTGACGGTTCACGTCTCCCGGCAGATCATTTCGAAGGAGCGCCCGTCCTCCGCAGTAGCTTGACTACAGAGGACGGAAAGCAGCTGAGAAATCTTAAGGGGTTAAGGACAGAGGTCCTCCGGCAGGCTCCAGAGGCCCACGCGGTCCGGCGCCTGCAGGGCCAGCTGCAGGCGCTCAAGGAACACAGCGCGCTCAATTTCAACAGCTCCCATGCGCAGCAAGTGGCCGGTTGTCACCTGGCAGTCTATGAATTCGAACTCCCAGTCGCGAAGCAGCGATGCCAGGCATGCCAGGCATACCTTGGACGCGTCGCGCTGCTGCGCGAACATGGACTCCCCGAAAAAGGCCCTGCCCAGCGAAACGCCGTAGAGCCCCCCGGCGAGGATTCCGTCACGCCAGGCCTCAACCGAGTGTGCGAAGCCTTCCCGGTGCAGCCTCAGATAGGCTTCGCGCATCTCCGGCACGATCCAGGTGCCGGGCCGGCCGGGGCGCGGCGCACTGGCGCAGCGCGCAATGACCTGCCCGAAGGCCGTGTCAAGCGTTATGCGAAGTTCGTTTTTTTTGAGCGTGCGTGCAAGGCTTTTTGAGATGATGATGCGGCGCGGGTCAAGCACCAGACGAGGATCGGGCGACCACCACAGGATGGGATCGCCCTGGCCGTACCAGGGGAAAATGCCCCTGCGGTAGGCGCTGAGCAGGCGCGGGGTGCTTAAATCCCCGCCCACGGCGAGCAGCCCGTCGGGCTCGGCCAGTTCCGGATCCGGGAAGGAGGGCTCAGCGCTCAGGCGGTAGACGGCCATATAAATGCTGTGTACTGGAGCAGGATGTTGAAAAAAGTCCGTCCTCCGCAGCGGATCTGCTGCGGAGGACGGATCCTTGTGCCGTTCGACAGGCTCACGGCCCTGAGCATAGCCGAAGGGCTGC
>CAIRTM010000048.1 GCA_903881505.1 uncultured delta proteobacterium
GGCAACGGTTTTTCTCAGTTTATGCGGCTAACCGTTTGCAATTTGATGGTAATTCATTTACAATACTTTATTTTTATTGTCAAGAAATTTTTAGTTTCCGGTTGCCGGAAAAGGACAGATGATGCCGGAGCATGGAACCGACATGCAATCCTCCGGGACCCTGACGGTCGACAACAACCGCTGTTTCGCCTGCGGCACGGACAATCCGTCCGGCCTGAAACTGCGCTTTTCCTACGCAGAGGACGGCCGCAGCGCCGAGACCCGGTTCGTGCCGGACGGCGCCTGCCAGGGCTGGAAGGACCTTGTGCACGGCGGGATTCTCATGACCCTGATGGACGAGGCCATGGCCAAGGCGGCCGTGCGCGGCGGCCTGAGCGTTGTGACGGCCGCGATGAGCGTGAAGTTCAAGCGCCCCGCGCGGGTCGGCTGCGAGCTGATCTGCCGGGCCCGTGTCGAGGATATACGCAAGCGCATCGTGTACGCGCGTTCGGAAATCCGCGACCGGGACGGAGCGCTGATCGCCGAGGCTGCCGGCACGCTGATGATGACATGAAACGCGGCCGAACATACGGCTGAACAGTGCGATAACCATACCGGATTTTTACGGCGCTCGAATGAAAATAATACGCGGCAGCGAGGCGTTCAAAAAACTGCAGGTCAAAAATTGCGTGGTTACGCTGGGCAATTTCGACGGCGTGCACCGCGGCCACCAGAAAATTATAAAGAAGGCCGTGGAGCGCGCGCGCGCGATCAGGGGAAGCTCGGTCGTGTACACCTTTGATCCGCATCCGCTCAACGTGCTGCGGCCCGAGCAGGAGCCGCCTAAAATTACAACGTTCGAGGAAAAGGCGCATCTGATCTCGATGCTCGGGGTTGACTATCTGGTGAGCGAGCATTTTACGAAAAGTTTTGCCGCCAAGAGCCCTGAAGAATTCCTGCAGGAGATTATCTGCGGCCGCCTGCAGCCGCGCGAGATCGTCATCGGCCATGATTATTCCTTCGGCCGGGGACGCAACGGGTCGGTCGCGCTGCTGCAGCAGGCCGGGCTCCGGCAGGGCTTCAGCGTGCATGTCGAGCAGGACATCCGGGACCGCTCACTGCCGGTGCGCAGCACGATGATACGCAAAATGATCACCGAGGGCCGGGTTTCCCTGGCCGCCAAGCTGCTGGGAGGCGAGTACCGCATATCGGGCACGGTCGTGCACGGCAAAAAGCGCCGGATCGGTTTTCCCACGGCGAATCTGAGCCATGTCAAGGACCTCGTGCCGCACAACGGCGTGTACGCGGTGCTGGCCGATACGCCCTACGGCACCTACGGGGCGGCGGTCAATATCGGCTTCAACCCGACCTTTGACGGCAAGAAACGGACCATTGAAGCCCATCTGTTTGATTTTAACGATGACCTGTACGGCCGCGGCATTACGCTGCGCTTTGTCCGCAGGATCAGGCTCGAGCGCAGGTTCGACAGCCCGGAGGAGCTCAGGCGCCAGATAGGGCTTGATATCGAGAAGGCTAAAAAAATCCTGGCGGGCAGGAAAGAATGGCCGGCTGAAACGTGCGCGGACGCGCATCACGGGAGTCGACGGGCGTGAACGAACCTGTAAGCACCAATATTACCTGGCATCACGGCGCAATCACCAGGGCCGAGCGCGAGGCGCGCAACGGCAACCGCGGCGCTATCCTGTGGTATACCGGCCTTTCGGGCTGCGGCAAGTCGACGATCGCCCTGGAAGCGGAACGGCGGCTGTTTGACCTGGGCAGGCACACCTACCTGCTCGACGGCGACAATATCCGCTTCGGGCTGAACAGCAACCTCGGGTTCACGCCGCAGGACCGCACGGAAAATATCCGCCGCATCGGCGAGGTGGCCAGACTGTTCGTCGATGCGGGCATCATCGTATCGGCCGCCTTCATCTCGCCGTACCGGGCCGACCGCGACCGGGTGCGCGCGCTCGTCGCGCCCGGGGACATGATCGAGATTTTCCTGCGCTGCGATATCGGGGTGTGCGAGCAGCGCGACCCGAAGGGCCTGTATAAAAAGGCGCGCGCCGGCGGGATCGCCGATTTTACCGGCGTCTCCGCCCCGTATGAAGAGCCGCTGCGTCCTGAAATCGTGCTTGATTCCGGGGCGCTGCCGGTTGATGCATGCGCCGCAGCCGTGGTCGGCTATCTGCAGGAGCACGGATACATATAGCGTCTGCCGGCAGGCAGCATACGCATGGAGGCATGTATGCCGTTATCAAATTTTTCGCCGAAAGCCGGAAACTTCGAGATACGCACGTACCACCGGCCGTACCGGATCGAAGAGCTCATTCCGACGCATGTGTGTTTCAGCGGCTCTCCGATCAAGCACCCCCTTGACGGCAGCAAGGTGGTGCTCGTTGCCGATCCGGCCAGCAGCAGCCCGTTCTACTATGAGTTCAGTATCGACGATATCGGCCATATCGAGGAACTGCCCCATATCGTCCGGCCCGACGGCGAAAGCATTGCCATGGCCCGCATGTGGATCAAGCGCGGCAGCGTCGCCCTGCGCTGCCTGCCGTTTGTGGTGGAGGAGATACAGGGACTTTAGCAGTCTGTTGAAAAACGTCCGTCCGGCCCGCCATGGCGGGACCGGTGCGGCGCGCGGCATCATGGCCCGGATTGACATGCGGGCGCAAAACGGATAGAGTTGGCGGCTTGAAAATTGTTTGTTCCGGCCGGCAACAGCTTGTACGGAGTTGGAAAAGCTATGAGACGACAGATCGTACACGAAGGCGCTGACCAGCTTACCTATGAGATCCGCGGCATTGTCGCGATCGCAAAACAGGTGCGCGCCTGCGGCGTTGACATCTACTGGGAAAACATCGGCGATCCGGTGCAGAAGGGCGAGAAGCTGCCCGACTGGATGAAGGCGATCGTCAGCGAGCTGGTAACCGATGACACGACCTACGGGTATACCGAAACGCAGGGCCTGTCCGGCGCGCGGGAATTCATCGCCGGCCAGGTCAACCGCCGCGGCGGCGCCCAGGTCACCAGCAATGACATTATATTTTTCAACGGGCTCGGCGATGCCGTGGCCCGCATGTTCGGCTTTCTGCGCCGCGAGGCGCGCGTGATCGGGCCGTCGCCCGCCTATTCGACCCACTCGTCGGCCGAAGCGGCGCATTCGGGCTATGACCACCTGACCTACACGCTCAATCCGCAGGACAACTGGATGCCCGACCTGGACGACCTGGACAAAAAGATCCAGTATAACGACTCGATTTCAGGCATGCTGATCATCAACCCGGACAATCCGACCGGGTCCGTATATCCGCGCGAGGTGCTGGAGAAAATGATCGCCATAGCGCGCCGGCACCAGGTCTTCGTCATCTGCGACGAGATCTACGCGAGCATCGTTTACAACGGCGCGCGCACGGCAAGCCTGGCCGAGGTGATCGGCGAGCGGCCCGGCATCGCGCTGCGCGGCATTTCCAAGGAGTTCCCCTGGCCGGGCGCGCGCTGCGGCTGGATCGAGGTCTACAACCAGGAACGGCACCCCATGTTCAAGCGCTATGTGAACAGCCTGATCAATGCGAAAATGCTCGAGGTCTGCTCCACCTCGCTGCCGCAGTACGCCATCCCGCGCATCATGGGCGATCCGCGCTATCCGGCGCATCTTGAACAGCGCTGCCGGATGTACGAGCGGCGCGTCAATAGTGCCTACGATATCCTGAAAGACGTGCCGGGCATTACGGTCGTGCGGCCGCGGGGGGCATTTTACATGACCGTGCTGTTTGACCCCGGCGTGCTCAAGGCGACGCAGCATCTTGACATACCCAGCGCGCAGGCCCGCGCCCTGATCGAGCAGAAAGTCCAGGGCGTCAAGCCCGACAAGCGTTTCGTGTACTACCTGCTGGGAGCGACCGGCATCTGCGTCGTGCCGCTGACCGGCTTCTGCTGCGAGCGGGAGGGCTTCCGGCTGACGATGCTGGAAAGCGATGAAACCCGCGCTCATATGATCTGGAACACCATCGCGCGCAGCATTACGCGCTATCTCGAGTCTGCCTGAGGGCTGGTGACGCCCCGCCTGCCGGCCGTATCAGCGCGCCAGTCGCTCGCCGCGTGCGGCGCGCGGCCGGCACATTTCAAAGGATTGCCAGGCTGTATGAAACTACGAATAGGCACGCGGGGAAGCGAGCTTGCCATGCGGCAGGCCCGCTTCGTGGCAGAGCTTCTGGGAGCCGCCCGCACGGAGATTATCGTCATAAAAACGCAGGGCGACACGGTCCAGAACCTTTCATTCGACAAGATGGAAGGCAAGGGCTTTTTTACGCGCGAGATCGAGCAGGCCCTGCTCGATGGCAGCATCGATCTGGCGGTGCACTCCCTGAAGGACCTGCCCACGGAAAATCCGCCGGGCCTGGTTATCGCCGCGGTGCCCGAGCGGGAGGACCCC
>CAIRTM010000049.1 GCA_903881505.1 uncultured delta proteobacterium
CATCTCGCCGTAGGGGCCTTCCTCCTCGGTTTCTGTTGAAATACGGCCTTCAAGAATAAACTCGGCGTGGGCGGGCACAGCAATGTCGCTCATCTCGCTTGTGACAAGTTCAACCGGCTTGCCCCGGAAACCGCCGGCAAGGGCGAATTCATCCTCTCCCAGATCGGCAAGCCGCGTGCTGCTCATCATCCAGGATACGGGGTCAATGCCCACGGCTATTGATACAGGCACGCTTTCCGCGCCGCGCTCGATAGCCTTAAGCATGAATTTGTAGCCGTGGCTCTGGTTGGTAAAATAGACGCCGACTTTGCGGGGGCCCTTTATCTGCAGGCGGTAGGTTCCGACATTCCTGCCCAGCTCCGGGTCGTGCATGATGACCGAGCCGGCGCTTATGTAGCGCCCGCCGTCTGCGGGGTTGTTTTGTATCCACGGGAAAAAATCGAGGCTGGCCGTATCGCCGGTGAGCACTACCTGCTTGCAGGGTGCCGATTGCCGGTCGACCATGACGGGCGCAAGCGTTTTCCATGTGAAGTCCTTATCGCAGAAACTCAGAATCCGGCCGACAGCCGCGTCATACATTTCACCGTGATTGTCGTTGATATCCGCAACGCCGAAGCAGCGGGCAATAGCGCCGAAGCTGTTGTAGATGCTGCCGATGACCGGAGTTTCGTACCATCTGCCGTTTATTTTTGTGCGCTCAACCAGAAAGCCCGGCGATTTTCCCTTCATGCGGTCGTTGAGCCTGTAGGCAAAGGCTGTCATTTCGTAGGCGTCCTGGTCCATCTCCCGCACACGGACAAGTTTGCCCTGCTGCTCGAGCTCGGCGGCATAATCGCGAATTGAATCGTAGGGGAACATGGCTGTCTCCAGTAAAAAAATGAGCGGTTTGCAAATCCGTGTTGCAATTCCGGCACGCGGACCGCGGCGACTCAGGCATTCGGGAATCCGCTCAGCGTAAAACGCTTCATCTGCGCGCTGAGCGACAGGCTTCCTGCCTGCTGCAGCATCCTGAAGATGTCAGGCCGCTCTTTTTGAATCCGGCCGGTATTGCCCATGATCGCGGCATTCACGCTTTCCAAGAGTGTATACGGGTTGAGCGAGCATGGCAGCGTTTCGGTCACAAGTTTGTTGAGGTAGGCGGCCGCATCTTCGCCGACAGCCGCGGATGTCAAAATCCGCAGAAACTCGGTGTGGTCCATCGAATCCGCAAAATGCCTGCGCCACCAGGCGCTGTATGACTGCACGCCCGTGTCATCGAGCCTGCCATCCCTTACCGCCTCGGTAACGGCGTTGGCGGCTTTCAGCCCGGACATCATCGCGCCGGTGCACTCTGCTTCAACCGTCCAGCCGGCATCGCCCGCGATCAGCACGTTGCGGCTGACCACCGCGGGCACGGGCGACCAGATGTTGCCAACATGCGCCTGCCGTTTTCTGATCACTGGCTTTGGGAACCATTTTTTAAACGGGCTTTCGGCGATACAGCGGTCAAGCTCGGCCTGATAGTCAATTGCAGGGTGCGACGGACCGCCGCAATAGACCCAGAATTCATCCTCGGCGTACGGGCTCGGCTCAATCCAGATCATGACGGGGTACTGCGTCGTTTTGTGAAACAGCATCGGGTAGTTGATTGCCTCGGGAAAGGGAAGATCAAGCCCGGTCATGTAATAGCTCATGCCCTGCAGCGTGCCGTAGAACGTGCGCCGTCTGTTGAGGCCCAGGAGCCGTGTAATGCGCGAGTTGATGCCGTCAGCGGCGATAACGAAGGTCCCCTCAAAGCTCTGTCCCTCGGCAGTGATCACCCGGTTCGTGCCGCTGCCGGTGCGCAGGTCAACCACGTTTGCGCCTGTGCATACGCGGACACCGGCGCGCTCTGCGTCCGCGAGCAGCGACTGCAGCAGATGCTGTTTGCTGTAGGTGACGGAAAGCCTGCCCTGCGGCCCCTGGGCCCTGTTGGCCTCATAGTTTCCAATCCGGATCATGTGGCCGGCATCAGCGGTATAGAGATGCCACGCGTAAAAATTTTTGTAGGGCCCGTCGTACGGCAGTGAAAAGCCCGTGACCGGAAAGATGAAGCGGCGCGTGTCCTCATTAAAGTACATGCGCTCGCCGAAGTAATAGCCGTCCTCGATGGCAAACATGGTCGCGCAGCTTCGCCGGATATCGGCAACAGCGCCTTTTCTTTCCAGCAGCGCGACCGCAAGGCCGTTTTCTCCGGCGACCCTGGCGGCCATGAGGCCGGCAGGGCCGGCCCCCACGATCACCACATCGTATGAACGAGCCATGGCAGTGCTCCTGTTCGCTCATGCGCCCTGCACGCCGCATGCGCAGATGTTTGCAGGCTCCCGTGAATCCGTTGCGCCTATCTGCAGAATACAGACTTTTTAACAGCGGGGCCGGATTTTGTCAATTGAACTGCTGAGGTATGAATCAATTAAATAATTATAGAAAAATTCGCCGTTATACCTATATGTGTGCTATATTTTTAAAAAAAGAACCTTACCGTACAGGAGGCTTTTATGAAAAAGAGTATAATTTCGGCATGCGCCCTGCTGGTAATGCTCTACTGTGCTGCAACGGCAGCCGTGGCACAGGACTGGTCCTGGGCTGCACCAGCACCGATTACACCGTCTGCCGCAAGCTATGTTGACATCGAATTTTACCCCGACTACCCGGCCGTTTCCGGCCTGATCGCCGGAGGCACGCTCTATGAGCCGCTTGTGCTGGAAACTGCAGTGCCGTCCGCGTTGACGTTCACTGATCCGGATATCACGGGCCAGGGCATAAAATCGGTTTTTGCCCCCCCGGTCGGGCTGGAGTATGTCATCGACGCGGACACGATTGCGGGTCCTGACGGCCTTGCGCTCGACGCGCAGCCCTTTATCCCCACCACTGACGGCGCATTCACCTCGATTGCCGCAGGCCCTGATGGCAGACTCTATATCCTGTTCACGGCTGACAGCGGCAGCCAGTATCTTCTTGAGGGAACTTCGCTCAACCCCCTGGAGACCGTGACCGTGCGTTTTTCCCCGAGATCGCTCAACCTGGGGAGCAAGGGGAAATGGGTGAACTGCAAGATCAGCGATTTTCCCGAAGGCTATGCGCCTGCCGACATTGACATGGACAGCATCTGCATTGTGGCCGTCAATGGAGTCTTCCTTGCCGAAGATGCAGCACCTATCTGCAGCAGGGATTCCGGCGGACCGTATAACAACCGCAACCCGGAAAAACTGATCGTCAAATTCGACCGCAGGGATCTGCAGGAGTTTATTGCCGCCAATCCAGGGCTGCTGCCCAACCTTGCCTCAATTACCGTTGCGGGAGCGTCCCTGGACGGTCTTGTCCAGTTGTATGGAGAAGACACTATTAAGACCAAGGCCGCCAAGGTCAAAAAAACGAAGTGATCTGTAGCCTGCGGGACGTATAACACAACGGGGGCCCTTCCTCAGGAAGGGCCCCCGTTTTTTATTGCCTGCTTGAGTCCGTGCGGGGGCTGCATGAGGGAAAGAAGTGCTACTGTTTTAAGCGCTCCGCCAGGCCTTCCAGCTGGTTGTACATTTCCTGCGGCATTGCCGACCCGAATGTTTTGAAAAAGGCCTCGATATCCCTGACTTCCTCAAGCCAGTCGTTTTTGTCAATCGAAAGAAGCTTTTCCATCGTTGTTTCCGGTATGTCGAGACCGGCCAGATCAAGATCGCGTGCTTTCGGGATATAGCCTATTGCGGTCCTCTTCGAACCTGCAGTGTTCATGCAGCGGTCCATGATCCATTCAAGCACGCGCAGGTTTTCGCCGAAACCGGGCCACATGAACCTGCCGTCATCATCCAGGCGGAACCAGTTGACGTTGAATATTTTCGGTGCTTTATCCATCTTTTTGCCCATGTCGAGCCAGTGCTGAAAATAATGGCCCATGTTGTAGCCGCAAAACGGCAGCATCGCCATGGGATCGCGCCGCACTTCTCCCTGCTTGCCGAACTGGGCCGCCGTGCGTTCAGATGCCATGGTCGCTCCGATGAACACGCCGTGCTTCCAGTCAAAAGCCTCATAGACCAGCGGCGCCAGGTGCGCGCGGCGGCCACCGAACACGATCGCGTCGATCGGTACGCCGTGATGGTGCTCGATGCGGTTCGAGATTGACGGGCACTGCGTGACGGGCGCGGTAAAGCGGCTGTTGGGATGGGCGCCGTGCACCTTGTTGCCCGTATCGTCAACCATGCCCGGTTTCCAGGGTTTTCCCTCCCAGTTGATGCCCTCCTGCGGCACGTCTCCGTCCATGCCTTCCCACCAGATGCCTTTGTCCGGCGTTAAAACAACATTTGTAAAAATAGTGTTTTTCTTTACGGTCAGCATCGCGTTGGGGTTGGACTGCATGTTGGTGCCCGGCGCAACGCCGAAAAAGCCCGTTTCCGGGTTGACGGCCCAGAGCTTTCCGTCGGTGTCGATTCTCATCCAGGCAATGTCATCACCCACCGTCCAGATGCGGTAGCCCTTGTGCTTCAGCCCCTCAGGAGGTATCAGCATGGCCAGGTTTGTTTTGCCGCAGGCGCTGGGAAATGCGGCTGCGATATAGACGATGTGGCCGCTGGGGTTTTCAACGCCCATGATGAGCATATGCTCCGCCATCCAGCCTTCCGATCGCGCCAGAAAGCTCGCGATGCGCAGCGACAGGCATTTTTTCCCGAGCAGCACATTGCCGCCGTATCCGGAACCGACGCTCCAGATGGCATTATCATGCGGAAAATGAAGAATGAGGCGCCTTGTATCGTCAAGGTCGGCCTTGCTGTGCAGGCAGCGCGTAAACGCCCCGTCCGGACCCAGTTTCTGCAGGACTTTCTCGCCCATGCGCGTCATGATGCGCATGTTCAGGACGACATAAATGCTGTCGGTCAGCTCGACGCCGATCTTGGCAAACGGCGAACCGACAGGACCCATCGAGAAGGGGATGACATACATGGTCCGGCCCTTCATGGAACCGTTGAATAGTGCGCCGGCTTTCTTGTAGCCTTCCTCGGGACTCATCCAGTTATTGTTGGGGCCGGCCTCTTCCTGAGAGGGCGTGCAGATATAGGTCAGGTGTTCGGTGCGGGCCACGTCATTTGCGGCGGTGCGGTGATACAAGCATCCCGGCCATTTCTGCTGGTCAAGCAGAATCAGTTCGCCGGTGGCAAGCGCTTCTTTTTCAAGCCGCTGTTTTTCTTCTTCAGAGCCGTCAACCCAGACAAGGGCGTCGGGCTGGCACATCTCAGCCATTTCAATAACCCATGTTTTCAGCTCTGCGTTCTGGGTCGGCCATTTTGAAACATTGAATGCCGTCAACATGTACTTCTCCTTCGTGGTTGTGACTTTCTGCGCCGTTCGAACGGCAGGGGCGCCGCCGTGTGATGCCGCGCCCACAAAAAAAGCACCCGGCGAGAACGCTAAGTGCTTATGTATGTTTATGAGCCGCGACGGGCTCGAACCGTCGACCTACGGATTAAAAGTCCGTTGCTCTACCGACTGAGCTAGCGGCTCGTTTTTCACAGCGCTCCCGGAGCAGCTGAAAAACTTGTGCAGTATAGCAAAAAATCAGAAAAAAACAACTCTAAACATTGATACACCTGTAAAAGTATCGCTCGCCTTAAGGCACACGAGCATTGTCAGCAGGCATCAAACGGGTTTGAGCGCAGTATATTCTGCGCGCGCTGCACGCCGACCGATACCATGCACATCTCAACCCCGGTCAGCTCTTCGAGCCGTGATACATAATTCCTGGCTGCCAGGGGCAGCGCTTCGTAGGCGGTCACGGCGCTGAGATCCTCCTTCCAGCCCGGCATGGTTTCGTAGACGGGCTCGCACTGCCGCAGCACAGACAGGTCAGTTGGAAAATCGTCGAGCAGGCTGCCGCCGCAGCGATAGCCGGTGCAGATGTTGATGCGGTCAAGGCCGCTGAGAACATCAAGCTTTGTAAGGGCTATGCAGCTGATGCTGTTGAGACGCACGGCCTGTTTGACCACCACGAGGTCAAACCAGCCGCAGCGGCGCGGCCGGCCGGTGGTTGAGCCGAACTCTCCGCCGGCTGTGCGCATGAATTCGCCGGTTTCATCAAGCAGTTCGGTCGGGAAGGGGCCCTCGCCGACGCGGGTGGTGTAGGCCTTGGCGATGCCCACGATCGTGTGCAGCTGCCGCGGGCCCACGCCGCTGCCGATGGCGGCCTGCGCGGCTGTGGTGTTGGATGAGGTGACAAAGGGATAGGTGCCGTGATCAACGTCGAGCATGGTTCCCTGGGCGCCCTCGAAAAGGATTTTTTTGTTCCGGCCGATAGCATCATCGAGATACAGCGAGGCGTTGACGGGATAGCTTCTGAGCTGGTCCCTGATCCTGCGGATGGACTCCAGTATGTCGCCGGCACGCAGGGGCTCTTCCCCCAGATATTGGCTGAGGTAGAAATTCTTTTCCGGCAGAATCGCCTCGATTTTTTCGCGCAGCAGCTCATCGTTGAAAATATCGCCGAAGCGGACCGCATTGCGTGCGACCTTGTCTTCATAGGCAGGGCCGATGCCGCGTCCGGTTGTGCCGATTTTGTTTTTGCCCTTCATGCGCTCGCGGGCGATATCGATTTTTTTATGATACGGCATAATCAGGCTGGCGTTCCCGCTGATCTTCAATGCTGAGGGGTCCGTGAAGTAGCCCTGCTGCCTGATCTGTTTGATTTCCTCCAGCAGTGTTTCAAGGTCAAGCACAACGCCGTTGCCGATGATACACTGCTTGCCCGGGTTGAGGATGCCCGAGGGTATCTGGTGCAGGATTGTCTTGGTTCCGCCGATGACGACCGTATGGCCGGCGTTCGGGCCGCCCTGGAATCGCACCACGACATCCGCCTGCTCAGTGAGGATGTCGACGATTTTGCCCTTGCCTTCGTCGCCCCACTGCGTTCCTATGATGACAACATTTGACATGATCGCGGCTCTTTCATGAAAAGTATGTATCTTGAGACCGTTTTCCCGCGGCAATTCCGGCAGTTTTTCCGAACGTCCCGACACGGGTGCACGGTTCGTGCCGGTGCACAGGGCGGATGTGGAAGGAGTGCGGGACAGGGTGACTGGCATAAAAATGGTGGCGAGGCACAGAATCGAACTGTGGACACGGGGATTTTCAGTCCCCTGCTCTACCGACTGAGCTACCTCGCCACCGAATTGCCGGAACATAATACGGCACGGGTCGATGGAAGTCAATATTTTTTTGCTGTCGCGCGCGGCCGGAGCTGCACGCGATGCGGGCGCAGCGTTGCGCAGCTGCCGGATGTGGACAACCGGGGGAAGACGCATCGTTTTTTGATTGGATATAGCGTTAGATACATGCTATGTAGAAGGGTATGTAATGAATGCACGATACCGGGGCTACCCAGGAGGACCGGGCGCATGGCACGGCCGGACAGATCGTTGTTAAACAGCTTGCCGGGAATATGTACGCTTTTGTATTGCGTGCTTTTCATAAGCGATCTAGCCCGGGCCGCGCAGATCGATGTTGTTGAAATCAACGATCCCGTAACGCCGGTTGTGGCTGAATATATCATCCGGTCGATCGGCGAGGCCGAGGAACAGCAGGCATGCTGCCTGATTATCCAGATCGATACTCCGGGCGGACTTGACCTGGCCATGCGCGATATTATCAAGCGCATCATGTCATCCGAGGTGCCGGTCGTGGTGTTTGTCGGCCCCAGCGGCGCACGCGCTGCATCGGCCGGCGCGCTGATTACCCTTGCCGCCCATGTGGCGGCGATGGCGCCGGGTACCAATATCGGCGCTGCCCACCCTGTCAATCTCGGCGGCCAGATGGATGAAACCATGGCGGCCAAGGTCGCCAACGATGCCGCGGCCTATATCGAGAGCATTGCCGAAAAGCGCGGCCGCAACAAGCAGTGGGCGATCAATGCCGTAAGGCAGAGCGTTTCCATCAGCGAAACCGAAGCGCTCAATGAAAACGTGGTCGACCTGATAGCCGAGAACCTGCACGATCTCATCCTCAAAATTAACGGACGCGAGATTGACATGCCTTCCGGACCGGTAACGCTTGAAACCGGGGGCGCCAGCGTAAACCGTAAAAAAATGGGATTTCGTGACATTGTTCTGCAGGCCCTGGCAAACCCGAACATCGCCTATATTCTGTTCATGGCCGGGCTGGCAGGGCTGTACTTTGAATTTTCAAATCCCGGCGCAATTTTCCCCGGCGTTATCGGCGGCATATCGATCATCCTGGCGATGTATTCCATGCAGTCCCTGTCGGCCAATTATGCCGGCGTGCTGATGATCTTGATGGCAGTGGTATTGTTCATACTTGAACTGAAGGTTGTCAGCTTCGGCCTGCTGTCGCTGGGCGGGATCGTGGCTTTGACACTTGGCTCGCTGATGCTTTTCGATTCATCGGCTCCGTACATGCGCGTATCACTGAGCGTGATTGTTCCCACGGTGGCGCTGGTGTCGGGCGTTTTCCTGACGGCGGTCTGGCTGGTGGTGAAAGCACAGCGCAGCCGCCCCACGACCGGCAGGGAGGGGATGCTGAACATGCGTGGTAAGGCCTGCACCGATATCGCCGGGGAGGGCCGCGTGTTCGTGCACGGCGAGTACTGGAACGCCCGCAGCGATGGTCCAATCCCCAAAGGAACGCGGGTACGCGTCGTCAGGGTCGACGGGATGCTGCTCACCGTGAAGCCGGATAACACATAACAGCAGCGGCGGGATGGTGCGCGACAGGACCGATGCCCGCGATCGAAAGGATACTATACATTCTAGTGTAAGGAGGTGTGGCCATGCCGGTTTGGTTACTGCTTGCAGTTGCGCTGGGGATGATCGTGTTCAGCGCGATCAAAATTTTGAATGAATACGAACGCGGAGTCGTCTTCAGGCTGGGACGCCTGGTGGCAACGCGGGGCCCCGGGCTGATTATTCTCATCCCCGGCGTTGAAAAAATGCAGAAGGTCAGCCTGCGCCTGGTCACCCTCGATGTGCCGCCGCAGGACATCATCACCCGCGATAACGTATCGGTCAAGGTGAACGCGGTTGTGTATTTCCGGGTCATGACGCCGGAGAAAGCCATCGTCGAGGTTGAAAACTACCTGTACGCCACCTCGCAGCTGGCGCAGACTACCCTGCGCAGCATCTGCGGCGAAGCTGAGCTTGACGACCTGCTGGCAGAGCGCGAAAAGCTGAACATGAAGCTGCAGGAACTGCTTGACCGGCAGACCGACCCGTGGGGCATCAAGGTGACCAATGTCGAGATCAAGCACATCGATCTGCCCGATGAAATGAAGCGGGCCATGGCCAAACAGGCCGAAGCAGAACGCGAGCGCCGGGCAAAGATCATTCACGCCACCGGTGAATTCGAGGCCTCAGCCAAGCTTGCCGAGGCGGCCAACGTTATGTCGAACCCGGTATCGCTGCAACTGCGCTATTTGCAGACCCTGACCGAGGTTGCCACCGAGAAAAATTCGACCACGATTTTTCCGCTGCCGATCGATCTGATCAGGCCGTTTCTTGAGACGGCCGCGAAAAAGCCAGCCGAATAGCGGGCATCGCCGTACGGGGATGTTCCGGCCCGGGGCCATTGCTACAATGCGGCGGCCCCGGTTTTTTTAAGCGCCCGTTCACGGGCTCTCTGCGCGGGAAGGTCCCGTGTGCGGGCGCACAGTAACGGTCTGGCCGCGCCGTGCCTTGAGTGCCAGCCGGGCGCTTGCGTTTATGGCTGAAATTTCAAGCGTGCCGCTGCTGCCGAGGATACCGACCAGTTCGCCTGCGCATGCCTGCGCGTAGCTGCTGCACAGCTTCCGGATTATTGTACCGCTGCACGAGATTTCGATGCCGCCCTGCGCCATACCGGCGATGCTTCCGGCCGCTATATCGGTTATCAGGTTGCCGAAATGATCTATGTGGACGATTGTGCCTGTCAGGGACCCGTCAGGTCCGGCTGCGGGAACGGCGATGTCGAGCATCACGGGATCGTCGATCAGGCGGCCCATTGCCAGGGGCGCAATGCCGCGCGTGATATGGGCGGCCGCCGGGGCGAAAATGTCACGGCCGTGAAATGTGCTGCTGACCGATTCCAGAAAGTATGCGGTGTTCGTCAGCTCAATGCAGGCAAACGACGAAGCCGCCTGCATGACGCCGGTAAACAGGCCGTTGTCCGGACCGATGAAACAGTGTTTTCCGGTTACGACAAGGATCGGCCGGCGGCTGCTGCCCACACCGGGGTCAATCACGGCAACATGCACCGTTCCGGCGGGAAAACAGGGGCATGCCTGCGCAAGATACAGCGAGCCTGCCTGAACATCCTGCGGCGCGATTGCATGTGTAAGGTCAACGGGGAAGCACTGCGGATTGATTGACAGCAGCACGCCCTTGAGCGCGCCCGCGTACCAGTCGCCGGCCCCGAAATCAGTAGTGAGCGTGACGATGCCGCACGGAGACGGGGTTTCCGTCATGGGGAGATTGGCATGGTTCATCATGGGCAGGCCTCCTTCTGCGATCAATGTTTCAGCGTGAGCGGCTCCATAGTAGCCGAAATGCCCGCCCCGGGTCAATACCCGCATGGAGCGCTTCCGGCGCACCATGCGCGCCCTCGGACATGACCGGGGACGCGCATGGCTTGTCATCCGTGTTTTTCACCTTGACAAAGCGGCCTTCTTATTGTGTATGGTAGCTCGTAGAGGCAACAAGACCGGCACAGGGGGTGACCAGCGTCTGGTTTGTTGACCCAAACGGCGCAGGTACGTCGTGCCCGGCGTATGTAAAAAGGCATGCCGGCACAAACCCGTAAGGCATGGTTGCTCATATGCGTAGTATATCAGTTGCTGCTCTCGTTGCCGTGCTCTGGGCAGCCTCCCAGGCGCCGGCTGTTGAAGCGGGCCGGCTTTCGGGCACGGCACAGCCCATGCAGTCCGCGGACCAGCCGCCCAAAACATTTACCAACACAATCGGCCAGACGTTTGTATACATCCCGCCCGGTACCTTTATGATGGGCAGCCCGCCCGATGAACGGGGCAGGGCCGCTGACGAGACTCAGCATCTCGTGACCCTGACCAGGGGTTTTTATATTCAGACGACTGAGGTGACCCAGTACCAGTGGCAAACCGTCATGGGAAGCAACCAGGCCAACTTTCAGGACTGCGGCCCGCTGTGTCCTGTTGAGAGCGTAAGCTGGCATGACGCGCAGAAATTCATTACACAGCTGAATCAACGGCCGGGAACCCACAGATACCGGCTGCCGACAGAGGCCGAGTGGGAATATGCGGCCCGGGCCGGCGCTACCGGTTTGTTTGCCGCAGACAGCGTTGGTGCCGTGGCCTGGTATCGCGACAATGCGGGAGCAAAAACGCATCCTGTCGGCATGAAAGCTCCGAATGCCCGGGGCCTGCATGACATGCACGGCAACGTCAGCGAATGGGTGCAGGACTGGTATGGCAACTATCCTGCCGGCGATGCGGCCGACCCGACGGGACCTGCAAACGGCCATTTCCGCGTGAACCGGGGCGGTGCCTGGGACATGCCCGCGTTCGGCTGCCGCGCGGCCCAGCGCATGATCAACGGACCGGGCAGCATCGCTTCAACGCTGGGTTTCCGGCTGGTCGCTGATCAGCCCCGCTAGGATAGCCCCTGCCCCGTGGCGGTGCTTTCCGTTGCCGGCGCAGTGCTCAGCACGCCGCACGCATATGCCGCGCCGCATGCGTACCCGTTCTGCTGGAATACATACCGCATGATACCGAAAAAAATACATTACTGCTGGCTGGGCCAAGGGCCTATGGGCGCGCAGCTTGAAACATGCCTTGCATCCTGGCGCACGGTTCTCAGCGATTATGAAACGGTCAAATGGGACATGCAGAGCTTTGATATCAGTTCTGTGCCCTTTGTCCATCAGGCGTGCTCGGCTAAAAAATGGGCCTTCGCCGCAGATTACATCAGGCTGCATGCCCTGCATGAACAGGGCGGGATATATCTTGATGCCGATGTGTTTGTGCGGCAGCGTTTCGACCGCTTTCTGGGGCACGGTTTTTTTTCCGCGGTTGAATACCACCCTTCGATTGTAACAGCGCAGAATACCATGGCGCTGCTCAACGCCGACGGCTCCAGAAAAAGCAGTGCGCACGGGGTTGCCGGCATAGGAGTGCAGGCCGCGGTCATGGGCAGCGTCCCGGGGCATCCGTTCGTAAAAAAGGCGCTGGATTTTTACCGGGAGCATTCCTTTATTCGTGCGGACGGCAGCCTTGCGACCGGGATGATTGCGCCGGCTGTGCTGGCCCGCTGCGCGGAGACGTTCGGGTTCAGGTACATCAGCGCGCGGCAGCATATGGAGCCGGATATGCTGTTTCTTGAACCGCGCCTTATCGCCAGCACCATGAATGACGCCACGCGCGACGCACTTGCGGTACACTGCTGCCGGGGCAGCTGGCAAAAGAAGTCGCTGCTCAGGACGATCGGCCGCTTACGGCTGGTCCGCAAGCTGCGGGGGCGTGTGACGTTTGACGATATTGCACATGACATGCTCTGACAGACATGGTGCGGCAGTCGAATAAAATCAATGTCCCCCCCCGCAGAACATGCCGTGCCACGTGCGGAATGCAGCGCACCATGAGATTACACTTGCAAAATACGAGTTACCCTATAAAATTTATAATATGGAGCCAGGCACTGACACGGGCCGCACAAAATCTCCTCCCGGGAAACCGGCGGGGATCATCTCCGTACAGCCGGCGCCCCACACAATGACACCGCAGGAGGCACCGTGGACAAGCAGGCGACAATAGAAACTATGCTGGAAGCCGTATACACGATAAAAGTACACGGCATTCGCGGCGCCGGCCTTGAAGCGCTCTACGAATTAAAAGACCTCTGTGAAAAACTTATAGCCATACACGCCTGCCAAAAACGCGCGCCCGGGCATCGCATGAATGGCGATAAAGCTCCGTTCAGTCTCGTTCCAGGAGATGCAGACAACCAACCATAAAAAATTCAATGACCACGGTGTTGTAAAAAGCCGCCGGGACGATTCAGGGGCAGGATCACGCACTCATATATCATAACCGCTTGGCAATCAAGGGCACGCACAGGGGCGCAGGCGATGAAGAGCAAAAAGATCGTTGTGATGCTGGCTGCCGTTACTGCGTTCGTATCAATGGCAGTGCCGGCCGCCGCACGGGCAGCCGCCGCAGAGTTGCACGTTCTGGCAACGACGTTCCCCATCTACCAGATCGTGCGCAACGTCACCCGGGGCCGTGACGGATTGCAGGTCAGTCTCATGCTGCCGGCCCGGATGGGCTGCCCTCACGACTATGCCCTGAATCCGCAGGACATGCAAAAGCTGGCCGCAGCCGCAATCCTGGTGATCAACGGCCTCGGCCTTGAGGCATTTGCCGGCACGCCTGTTCAAAAAGCAAACCCGCGCATCACCGTCATCGACAGTTCGGCAGGCATCGGTGACATTCTGTACGATCGCGATGCGCGCGGCCATGCCCGCGCGCATGCGGAGGAAGAAAACCGCGGCAGCCCGAATCCGCATCTTTTCGCCGGCCCGCGCATGCATGCCCGTATCGCCCAGAACATCGCGGCCGGACTGTCAAGGGCTGATCCGGACGGTGCGGCCGTCTATGCCAGCAACGCCCGGTCCTATGCCGAGACCATCACCAGGCTTGCCGATGACATGGCCGCGCTTGGCAGGCGCCTGAGAAACAACCGCATCGTGCAGCCGCACGGCGTCTTTGACTACCTGGCCCGGGATATGGGGCTTAAGATCGTTGCGGTTATGCAATACCATGGGCAGGAGCCCCCGGCCGCTGCAATGGTGAGTCTTGTCAAAACAATCAGGGAAAGACGACCCGGGGCCGTTTTCACCGAACCGCAGTATCCGGAAAAGATCGGACGGACACTGTCGCAGGAAACCGGCGTTCCTTTCGCCATGCTGGACCCGGCGGCGACCGGACCCGAGGACGCGCCGCTTGACTACTATGAAAAGCTCATGCGCGGCAACATGCTAACGATTGAACAGACCCTGGGAGCCAGGCAGCCATGACCTGCGCGTGTGATTCCGATAGAACCGCCGTGATGTTTGAGAATGTCACGGCGGCGCTTGGCGGCACTGTCATCCTTGAGGGCGTAACGGCCCGTGTACCCCTGGGCAGCTGCACGGCCATTGTCGGCCCGAACGGTGCGGGAAAGACGACCATGCTGCTCGCCCTTTTGGGAGAAGTGCCCTTTACGGGCGGCATCCGGATTCCGCCATCCGATGAGGGCCGGGCCCTGCGCATCGGCTATGTCCCGCAGCGGCTGCAGTTCGACCGGGCCATGCCGCTCACCGTGATGGAGTTCATGGTCATGGGATGGCAGCGCAGGCCGCTCTGGTTCGGCGTAGCGCGGCGCTATCGCGAACGGGCCCGCCAGCTGCTGGCCTGCGTTAAGCTGGAGGGCCTGGAAAGGAGAAAAATCGGAGCCCTGTCGGGCGGTGAGATGCAGCGCGTGCTGCTGGCGCTGGCGCTCGGCCGGGAGCCGGACCTGCTGGTGATGGACGAGCCCGCTTCCGGAGTTGACTTTCAGGGTGAGCATATTTTTTGCGAACTGCTGGATGTCCTGCGGCGCGAGCAGGGCTTTACCCAGCTGATGGTCAGCCATGACCTTCCGACGGTCACGCATCACGCCACCCACGTGATCTGCCTTAACCGTAAAGTTGCCGCGGAAGGCCCCCCGCGCGAGGTGCTCACGGCCGAAAACCTCACGGCGATTTTCGGCCTGCACATGGGACTCGTTGACAGCAGCGCTCTGCCGGACGGAAAATCCAGCTGCTCATCTGCGTGCTGCACCGGGAGGGACGGCCATGCCTGAGCTGACCGCCGTCTACGACCTCATCGCGCGGCTGCTGCCGTTCGAATGCATGCAGATGCGCTTTATGCAGCAGGCGCTCACGGGCCTGCTGCTGCTTGCGCCCATGGTGGCGTTGATGGGCGTGCACGTGGTCAATTTCCGCATGGCTTTCTTCGCCGACGCCATCAGCCACTCGGCCTTCGCCGGCGTTGCTCTCGGACTCATTCTCACCGTCAGCCCGCGCTGGACGATGCCCGTTTTCGGCCTGCTGGTGGGCCTGGCGATCGTGGCCGCCCAGCGCCGCAGCGCACTTTCGACCGACACCGTCATCGGCGTTTTCTTTTCCGGGGCCGTGGCGTTCGGCCTGGCGGTTGTCAGCCGGGAGAGCAGTGCCGCCCGCGATATTCAACGTTTCCTCTACGGAGACATTCTCACCATCACCGCCGACGACATCCGGGCAATGCTGGCGCTTCTGGCAGGACTGACCGTTTTTCAGGTGTACGGCTACAACCGCATGCTCTACATCGGCCTCAGCCCGTCTGTCGCCAAAGCGCACGGCGTGCGGGCCGCCGCCTACCAGTACATCTATGCGGGACTTCTTTCATGTGTCGTGATTTTTTCGGTCCAGGCTGTCGGCGTACTCCTGGTGACGGCCATGCTGATCGTGCCCGCGGCCGCAGCGCGCAATTTCGCCCGGTCGGCAGGCGCCATGATGTGGTGGGCCCTGCTGGTCAGCACTACGTCGACGATCGCCGGATTGCTGATCTCGGCCCAGGAGTGGGCCCGCACAGCCACCGGCGCCTGCGTGATACTTGCGGCCTTCAGCTGGTTTATGCTGAGCTGGGCCTTTGCTTGTATGCGCTGCCGGGCGCCCGGAAGCCGTCAATGAATACCCCGTTGATGTTCCATGCTTCCGGCCCCTGTGTCGGGACTGCATGATGGCTACGGCCAAAGGCAGCCTGTATCAGGAACGCGTGACACCAGGAGAAGACGCATGCATGCCTCAAACGACACGCATCTCACGTCAGTCGGGTACATCCTGTGGATATTCGGATTCACGGGCTCGCACCGTTTCTACTACGGCAGGCCGGTCACGGGAACCATCTGGTTCTGTACGTTCGGGCTTCTTTTGATCGGCTGGATTGTCGATCTTTTTCTCATCCCGTCCATGGACCGGGCGGCAGACACCAGATACCGAAGCGGTGATCTTGACTACACGGTCGCCTGGATCCTGCTGACATTTCTGGGTCTGTTCGGCTTGCACCGCTTCTACATGGGCAAGTGGATAACGGGGATTGTGTATCTGCTCACTGGCGGCCTTCTCGGCCTTGGCTACCTGTACGACCTGTGGACCCTGAATGATCAGGTCTCCACCATCAACTGCCGAGGATAGTGATACAGCGCATTCATGATCCGGTTTTCAAGGTGTGCGCATGAAGTTCCTCTCCGTCACGATCCTTGTGATTATTCTGCTTGCCGCAGGCTGCGGCAGAAAAGAAACGCCCCCTCCCCCGCGCATGGTTCCCTCCTGCGTGCTGACGGGATCATGGCATGAGATCGGCCGGCAGACTCACTTTTTTTTCGATTCTCCGCCGCTGCCGCCCTGCCTGCTTTTCCAGACAACCCATGCGAAGAAGCCAACCACCGCGATTATAAAAGCAAACGCTATGCCATCCTGAAGGGTCATGTATCACAGCCTCCTCTCAACTCCGGACAAGTACGCATCAGCTCAGGCATTACCGACGGCCGGCTCCTGTTCAGCAGAGCACCATTTCTTAAGAGCGTCGAGGGCTGCATGCGCCATGGTCTCAGCCTGCTTTTTGTCGTCGAAGCAAAACACCGCCGAATTCACAGGCGCGCCGTCCTCGTTCCAGCTCAGTTCAAGCAGAAACTCCGCCTCGGCCTGCTTCTTCACACAGACGCCGGTTACACAGGCGCGCGCAATTCTTCCGATCTCCTCTCCGATGACGCCCTTGCATACCACGAAATCCTTCTCCGTAACGCCGCAGGACACCACCGCAACCGGCGCCGTCTGGCCGGCAAAGCCCTTGACATAGCGTCCGAGACGGAAGCGTTCCGTCAGCTCCGGCTCCGTGCGCTGCTGCGATGCGGCCGCAGGCTCGCTGCTCTTACGGGTCATAAAAAACACAACCCCGATTGCCGCAAAAAACAAAATCGCTGTCAGGTATCCCATCTTGTACTCCCTTCCGTAAAGGTACGTTGTTATAAAAAAAGGCCGCAACCTGCCTGATCGGCAGATAGCGGCCCGACTATCGCAATCCTCCGGGGCCTGCGGCCCCGAACCCTTGTTCACCTATGTATATGCCTGCTCTGCATTTCTAAAAACTGTTCGCTGTAGCTCTCCCTGATACAAAAAGGCCGCAACCTGCCTGATCGGCAGATAGCGGCCCGACTATCGCAATCCTCCGGGGCCTGCGGCCCCGAACCCTTGTCCGTATTCAGTTTTTTTATATATACACTACCTTCTTGAACAAGTCAACACCGGGGCGTCTCATTTTATTTACACTGCGGCGGCCTGCCCAAGCGCTCCGCTGATGCGCTCCATGGCCTGTTCGACATTTGACCGCGAATTAAACGCGCTGATGCGTATATAGCCCTGGCCGCAGCGGCCGAACCCTGCCCCGGGCGTGCACACCACGCCGGCCTTCTCAAGCAGCATGTCAAAAAACTCCCAGGAGTCCTGTCGCGTATTGACCCAGATATAGGGCGAGTTGTCGCCTCCGGTGCAGGCGAATCCCAGGCCGGCCATCTTCTCGCGTATGATGCGGGCGTTCTCGAGGTAGCCCTCGATCAGCGCGTCCACCTGTGCCTGGCCCGCGGCTGAATACACCGCCTCTGTCGCGCGCTGCACCGGGTAGGACACGCCGTTGAACTTGGTGCTCTGGCGGCGCAGCCACAGGGGATGCAGCATCTGCACGGAGCCGTCAGGGGCAAACGCCCGGCAGTTTTTGGGCACGACCGTGAACGCGCAGCGCGCACCGGTGAAGCCGGCTGTTTTGGAAAAACTCCGGAACTCGATCGCCACTTCCCGCGCTCCATCGATCTCATAAATGCTGTGCGGGATGGCGGGATCGCGGATAAAGCGCTCGTAGGCCGCGTCAAAGAGCAGCAGGGCCCTGTGTTCGCGCGCCCAGGCAACCCAGGCGGCAAGCTGGCTGCGCGTGGCGGTCGCGCCGGTGGGATTATTCGGAAAGCACAGGTACACCAGGTCGACCGGTTCATCCGGCAGGTCCGGCACAAAGCCGTTCTTCTCGGTCGACTCGAGATAGCGCAGCCCCTCGTAGCGGTCGTCTACATTCACCCCGGTACGGCCGGCCATGACGTTGGTGTCGACATACACCGGATAGACGGGATCAGGAACGGCGATGGCAGAGTCAAGCGCAAACAGCTCCTGGATATTGCCGGTATCGCACTTGGAACCGTCGGAGATGAAAATTTCATCAGCGGCGATGTCAACGCCGCGGCTTTGAAAATCACCGGAGGCGATCTTCTCCCTCAGGAAATCATAGCCCTGCTCCGGGCCGTAGCCGCGGAATGTCGCGTCCTGCGCCATCTCATCCACTGCCCGGTGAAAGGCCTCGATACAGGCGCAGGGAAGCGCACGCGTCACATCACCGATACCGAGCCGGATGATGCTTTTCTCCGGATGCGCCCTGGTGAAATCGGCGACCCGGCGGGCGATGTCCGAGAACAGGTAGGATGCCTTGAGCTTGGTATAATTAGCGTTAACGGTAATCATCTGTTGTGTTGCTCCTTTCAGGTGTGTATACTGCACAATCAGCCGAAGATTATACAAGCCGGTAAAGCTATCAAAAAAATACCCTGAAGGCAAAAAAAATATCACGGGAGCCGCCATGAACCACGTTTTCGGCCCGGTGCACTCGCGCCGCCTGGGACGTTCCCTGGGCATCGATCCTGTGCACGACAAAACCTGCACGCTCGACTGCGTGTACTGCCAGCTGGGAGCGACCGCAACACAGACGCGTACGCGCCGCGCATACGTTCCGGCTGATGCGGTTGCGGCGGAGGTGCGGCAGGTTATCGATACCGGGCAGCCGATCGACTGCATAACGTTTTCCGGGACCGGCGAACCCACGCTGAACAGCGATCTCGGCCGAATGATCTCAGGGATCAAGGCCATCACCGCCGTACCGGTGGCCGTTATAACCAACAGCACCCTGCTGCACCTGCCGGAGGTGCGCGCCGATCTCCTGCAGGCTGACCTGGTGATACCGTCGGTCAACGCGGTCAGCGCAGAGGTCTTTGCACGCCTGTGCCGCCCGCTGCCGGGATTCGATCTCTCCGTGATGCTGCGCGGCATTGAACTTTTCAGCCGTTCCTACACCGGCAGGCTGTGGGTCGAGGTCATGCTTGTGCGGGGCGTCAACGACGCTTTCGAAGAGATCCGGGAACTGGCGCGCTTTCTTGAGCGGGTCGCGTGTGAAAAAATCCAGATCAACACGGTGACCCGTCCACCGGCTGAAAAAAGCTGCGCGGCCGTAAGCGACAGCGTGCTTGAGAGCGCATGCGTGTTTCTGGGCCCGCGCGCTGAAATCATCGGATCGTTTGCGGGCCCGTCAGCCGCGCTTCCCGGCAGCGATCCCAGCGCGCGCATCCTTGCTCTTGTGCGCTCGCACCCCTGCACGCTGGAGCAGGTCTGCGAATCATGCGGCCTTGACCGGCCGCGGGCACGGGCCGCGCTGCAGGAACTGCTCAGCCGCGGAACTCTTGAAACAGCCGACCACGGGTCACGGATATTTTATCGGGCTTCAGGAAGATAAAACAGCGGGTTGCGCGCCTTGCGGTCGTGGCGCACCTGGAAATGCAGGTAGCATTTATCGACCGGGCCCCCCAACAGGCGGCCCAGCACCTGAGACTGCTTGACCTGCTGGTCGCGGCTGACCGTATTTTCCCCCAAATTGGCGTACACGGTCACGAAACTCTTGTCGTGCTGCACGATGACCGTATTGCCGTAGCCTTCAAGAGGGGCTGAAAAAATCACCTTGCCGCCGCGCGAGGCCTTGACCTCGGCGCCGGGCGAGCCCTTGATGGCGATACCGTCGTGTTTGAGACCTCCGTGGATGCCAAAGCGCTTGGTGACCGGGCCGATCAGGGGCCAGACAAACATGCCGACATTCTTTTCAATGACCGGCATCAGCGGTTCCTGTGTGTCGGGCGCCGGAAGGCCGCCCGGCGAAGGTGCGCCGCCGGGCGCGGGCGGCTGGGCGGCAGCCCCGGCTGTTGCGGGCACGTTCAGAACGGACTGCGCGCCGGGAATAAACAGGCGGTCGCCGACCTTGATCTGGGCTTGATCGGTAATGTTGTTCAGCTCGGCTACGTCCTGAAGGCTGACCTGGTAGATTTTGCAGATACGCCACAGGGTCTGCCCCTTTTCAACCGTATGATACACGCCCTGGGCTTTTGATGAGCTCTCCGGCAATACCGTGCCGCGATGGCAGGCAGTGCACAGCAGCAGCCCAAGCAGCAGGACCAACAATCCGGGGCGCGAGCCTACGGGCAAAAAACAGTGCAAACGCTTTGTCATTGTATATCTATTCCCGTGAATCAGGCCACAGAAAAATAGTAATGTATTACTTTAATAATCAATAATTAATAAAGCAAAAACAGCTAGATAAATAAAATATATAAACATCATCCTCAAACAATCCGGCAGCCGCCGATACCGAGATCGCGGACATAGTCAAGGCTGGCCTCATCGGTCAGATCCGTCCTGATCGGCGTGATCGAAATCAGCCCGCGCCTCACGGCATTGGCATCCGAACCCTCGATGTCTTCAAAAGCGACCCCCTTGCCTCCCAGCCAGTAATAGGTCATGTCGCGCGGACAGGTGGTGGCGGTTACGGTCTTTTCATATTTGCTGCGGCCCTGCCGGGTTACGACCCAGTCGCAGATGTCTGCGCCTTTGGTGTCGGGCACGTTCACATTCAGAAACACGTACAGCGGCAAACCTTTTGCAAGCACGCTGCGCGCCAGGGCTGCGGCGAAACGGGCCGCGGGCATGAAGTGAAAATCCGCCTTGGTTGCCAGCGAAACGGCGATCGCCGGTATGCCGAGGATGGCGGCCTCAAAGGCGGCGGCGGCAGTGCCGGAATAGGAGATGTCATCGCCCATGTTGGCGCCATGGTTGATGCCGCTTATCACCAGGTCGGGCCGCACGCCCAGAACGCCGTTCACGGCCAGGTTGACGCAATCAGAAGGCGTGCCGTTGACCTTGTAGCGCCGTTCGGCGACCTGGGTCACCTTGAGCGGCCGCTGCAGGGTAATTGCCCGGCCCATGGCGCTCTGGCCCTGGTCAGGAGCCACGGTCCAGACCGTGGCCATGGGCGAGAGCGCCTCTTCAAGGCAGCGCAGGCCTTCTGAATCATAGCCGTCATCGTTTGAAAGCAATATGTGCATTGAGTGTTTCCTCGCAAGTTGCAGAGATTATAGATTACCACCCCCTCATGTCAACCAAAAGATA
>CAIRTM010000050.1 GCA_903881505.1 uncultured delta proteobacterium
ACCAGCAGCCGTTTTTCAATCGAGTTCAGCGGTATGCTGGGCTCATCCTGCAGGATGTTTTCAACCATCGTGCCGATCTTGCGGCGCAGCATGTCCTTTTCCATGGTATCCAGCAGCGACAGGTCGAGCAAATCCAGCAGGCGGGTGTGGATGTTTTTCTTCATCTGGAAGTATTCTTCGGCCATGGCTGTCTTGGCGGGCCGGGAAAAGCCCGTTATGCCGGAACGTGCTTGCGTCGTCGCCTGGTTCATTATGAACGGCCCCCGAATATGGTTCTCACTATGGGCAGTTTTTTGAAAAACATTCCCTGGTCTTCGGCAGGCGCAGGATCGATCTGCAGCAGGGCCCGCGCAAACGTGCTGAAGCTCTTCGTGACGTCGGCTTTTGCGTTGACATCCAGCAGGGGCAAGCCCTGGTTGATCGCCGACATGGTCAGGGCATAGTCATTGGGAATTTTCCAGAGAACTTTTTTATGGATGCTTTTTTCGCAGTCCTCGATGGAAATCTCGGCATTCGGTATATAGCGGTTGATGATCACGTGCGTATTGTGCGGCGCGGGGTATCCCCAGGAGTCGAACGACTCCAGCATCTTGCTGGTGTTGGCAAGGCACGGCAGGCTCAGCAGGGAGACAAGGAACACGCTGTTGGAATTTTCAAGCGTTTTCATGCCCATGTCGCTGATCGCATGGCCGCCGTCAATGACGATAAAATCGAACAGGCGGCGCATGTGGCTCAGGATGCGCTGAAAAACCTGCGGCGTGGCGCCGTCCGTTCCCTGGAACATGGTGGGCGAGGGCAGCACGCAGATACCGGTTGCATGCTCATAGAGATTATCGGTCAGGAACACATCGTCCATCCGGTTGATGTGCTTGGCGATTTCGGCCCAGGTATAGCGGGGCTTGAAGTTGAGAAACAGCGGTATCTCGCCGAACACCAGGTTCATGTCAACCAGCGCAACCGATGCGGCGGGAGAGAGCCGCTTAAGCGCAACCGCGAGGTTCACCGCCACGCAGGTGGTGCCAACGCCGCCCTTGCACCCCATGACGGTCAGCACTTCGCCCTGACGCCGCGAAGTAATAATATTTATCCGCTTCAGGGCACCCCGCACCTCGTCAATATTGAGCGGCTGCGGAAAAAACTCTTTGGCCCCGATGCGGATGGCCTGCATCAGCAGGGCCGGGTCCGCGCTGGCCGAGGTAAGATAGACCACGGCATCCTTGTTCCGGCTCATGAGAAACTGTATACGCCCGAAGTCATTGTCGACGTCAGCGCCGATGTCATAGATAAGCAAATCGAGATTGTCGTCAGCCAGCGACAGCTCGACCTTGAAGCCCTCGATGCTGTTCATGAGCTTTTCGAGCAGCTTGCTCAGGTTTTGATTTTTCGTTTCTATTCTGGCGATAATAGTGCCTGACACGCGCTACCTCCGGCATCCGCTGCGGATGTCTGTTGAATTGTTCCCCTGTCACACCGCACTCAATGCGGTATCCATTCTATTTTCTTTACCTGTCACCCTGTTCTGTCATGCCGTACTTGATACGGCATCCATTCTCTTGTCATTACCTGTCAGCCCGGAAATGATCCGGGGCATATCACCCTGGTGTGTCACTTAATACTGACCGCCCGGCGATACGACGCTGATGCTGTCAAGGCTGTAGCCCTCCCGGCCCTTTTCTACCGTAAAGCTGTCATGGTAGGCATCCATGGTATTTTCAGCGGCCTTCCCGTCAAAACCCTCTACAGGGCCCGTGACCTTGCCGGCATCCGGATTGGCGATCTGGGCATTTTTTACCGCCCGGGCTGAAGCGCCCCAGCTTTTGGATGTCCTAGAATATCCACCATCGTCAAATGCGCTCGCCGTCGATGCGCACAGCAGCACGCCCAGCATAACAGCAATTCCCGTCAGTTGAATTTTCATGTTCTTTTCTCCGGTTATAGAGTGTCTGCTCGTTATTTATTGGGTGCGTCCTGAATGTCGTCAAGCTGCATGGTTTCAACCGGCGGCACGGCATGCCCGAACTGGCCGTCAAGATCCGCTGAGGCAACGGGCTTGGCGCTTTCGCGCGCTTCCATTTTACCCCACAGGAAGAATTCAAGATCGCTCGGCTCTTTGTAGGAATCCGTCGGCAGCGGCATGGGCTGCTCCTGCTGGTTAAACGGTTTCACGAGGCGCGGCGTTACTATGACAACAAGCTCTGTCTCCTTGCTCTGGAACGCGCGGCTGCTGAACAGCTGCCCGAGCACCGGGATGTTGCCCAGGAACGGGTACTTGGCCACGGAGCTGCGCGATTCGTTGCCGAGCAGCCCCGCGATTGCAAAGCTCTGCCCGTCGCCGAGTTCAACAGCTGTCTGCACCGTGCGTGTTTTCAATGCGGGGATGTAGGAGCCGTTGAGCACCACCTGCAGGGCATAGTCGGGCTCCGAGACAGTCGGCTCAACGGTTATATGGATTTTGCCGTTTCCGAGAACAACCGGCTTGAAGTTTAAAAGCACGCCGTAGGTTTTCCACTCAATGGCCGCGGTGCCAAGGCCCTGGGGAACCGGCACCGGGAACTCGCCGCCCGCGAGAAAACTCGCCTGCTGGCCTGAGAGGGCGATCAGGTTCGGTTCGGCCAGGACTTTTATGAGCCCGTCCTCGCTGAGCGCGTCGATAAAGCCGGTCCACGTAGCGCTGCCCTTATTGAACCGGAACAGGGCGTTGACACGGTCGGACACGAGAAAGCCGAGCGGGCCGCCGTCAATAATGCTGTCGTCGGTATCAACAAGCTTGGTAAGCTGGTCGAGCATGCCGATACCGAAGCTGTTGCCGTCGTTGGTATAGTGGATATTAATGCCAAGCTCGCGGCCCAGTGAGCGCGAAATTTCAGACACGCGCACTTCGAGCATGACCTGGTGGTTTCCGGAAACCTCAAGCAGGTTATTCACCTTTTCCTTGGGCGCGCAGGCTTCCGCAAGGGCAACGACCCTTGGAATGCTGGCGGTGTTTGCAACTTTGCCGTGCAGGGTTATTGTTTCGCCGGAGGCGAGCACCTGCACGTCCTTCTCATCGGGCAGGACAGCCCTGATATTCGAGCGCAGCTGCTCAACATCGTGGGTAACCGAAAGGTTATACGTAGCGATAACCTGCTCATCTCCCCAGAGCGTCATATTTGTCATGCCCGCCGCCTTTCCGGTGATATAAATTTCCTGCGGCGATATCAGCACAAAATCCGCTGTCTCCGGGTTGGCTATGGAGACCCGGGTCACCGGCTCGGCGCTGTTGACCACCGTTGATTTTCCGGCGCTGAGCGAAAGATAGTGTACCTGGCGGCCGCCGGAATCGGCTGCGGCTGTGCCCGCTGACACGGGC
>CAIRTM010000051.1 GCA_903881505.1 uncultured delta proteobacterium
ACCTCGCAGCCCAGCTCAAAATAGCGTCGTATCTTTTCATCCGTCAGGATACCAAAGCAGTCGATAACCGCGGTCGGGTGGCCGACATTTTTAACCAGCCAGTCGGGATCAAGCTCAAGATACGGTTTGTGCGGAACAGCCAGGATAACCGCATCGCAATCGTGGAGCGCTTTTTCAAGATCGGATTCGATGCGCTGATTTTTCAGGCCTTCCTGGTTTCTAAAAAACCGAGCCCAGCTCAGCCCTGTTGCTGGGTAGCTGTCCTGACTTTCGAATTCCCACCAGTGATCAACATAAGGGTCATGCACCTTGAGTTCCGCACCCATTTCCGTCAAACGGCGCACTACAATCTCCGAGCCACTGTAGCGCGTGTCTCCGACATCCTGTCGGTAGGCGGCGCCCAGCAGAAGCACAGCCGCAGCGGCAATCGGCTTGTTCATATTGCGCAGGGCATCGCGCACAAGCTGTGCAACCCTTAGAGCGCGGGTGTCGTTGATGTTGATGGCCATCTCGGTCATTTTGAAGATTTCATCCTCAAAGCCCATCAAGTGCTTATAGGCCCACATGCCGAGACCTCCGTCCTTGGGCAGGCAGTAGCCGCCGATGCCCGGTCCCGGGAACATCATGTTATTGTGAGTAGGCCGCATTTTTATGGCATTGATTACTTTAACCAGGTCAACGCCGTTGCGCTCAGCAAATACGCTCCATTCATCCAGAAACGCTAGCATGGCCGCGCGGAAACTGTTCTCGACAATTTTAGCCGTTTCCGACTCTATCGGCTTATCCATTACGGTCAAGGGAAAATCACGCGTATTGAGCACATCCTCCAAAAATTTTTTAACCCGTCTGCGGGCCTCGTCATTGATGCCGCTGCAGACCCGCCAGAAATTTTTAATACTGTCAACGTAGTCTTTACCCGGCATAACGCGCTCATAGCTGTGCGCCAGCAGGGGATCAGTCGTAATGCCGCGCTGCTTGAAGACTTTTTTCATTGCAGGAAAGGCGATCTGCTCGGTAGTGCCGGGAGGAACGGTTGTTTCAATCAAGACCAGCGCGTCAGCCTTGATGCGATCTGCAATAACCGTCAGGGAATCTTCCAGGGCCTTTATGTCGGCATGGCCGTCAACCACATTGCCCAGGCTGTTTTTAATATAGTCGCACTGAACGTCCACCACGACGACATCGGCCAGGGAAAGCACATCATAGGTGTAGGTCGCGATAAAATTTTTCTTTTCATTTACTGTGCGCGCTATGATGGTATCCACCTTGGGATCTTCGGAGGTAACCGGCGGAACCCCCCTGTTTATGTAGCTTATCTTCCAGAAGCTGCGCGGGCTCGGACGCTGCATGCCGATAACAAAATACAGGGGCCGCCCCTGGCTGTCCTCGCTGTCAGCCACAACGCCTGCCATAACCGATCCGACAAACCCCAGTCCGATAACAACAACAATTTCA
Organism: uncultured delta proteobacterium; assembly: GCA_903881505.1. Lineage (GTDB taxonomy): Bacteria > Desulfobacterota > WTBG01 > CAIYCZ01 > CAIRTM01 > CAIRTM01. The sequence goes on from CAIRTM010000051.1 coordinate 1,456, forward strand.
CGGCCCATAGCGCGTTGCTTATTAACAATGGCGGAAATGCGCTCGAATTCTCCTTTGTAATCCGCTTCAACGGGTAGAGGGTACTTCTGTCCGTCAGGGCCAGTGGAGGAGTACTTGGTCATGGTTATCTCCTGTAAAAAAAAGGATGATGTTTAGTATGCAAAATATCAAAGAAGTTTCTGTGCGTTGAGGACAATAGCAAAACAAATCACAGAGAGTCAATAAAAACATACGGTCGATAATAGTAACCGCATACAATCAAAAAACCATTGTGTCAGAGATAAAAAAAGTTTACTATCGGATACTTCTAAAATTTAAAAGTTCTATTCCATACTTTCGGGAGTATTTGATAATGACAAGCACTATCTTTAAAAAACACATCGTCTGTATCGGAGCGGGCTATGTCGGCGGCCCCACCATGGCCATGATAGCGGCCCGTTGCCCGGAGTATGCAGTGACCGTTGTGGATATCAATCCAGAGCGCATCGCCGCTTGGCAGACCGACAGCCTTCCTATCTATGAACCCGGCCTGCTGGTGCTTGTGCGTGAATCCTTGGGACGAAATCTGTTCTTTTCAACCGATATCAGCGGCGCTATCCATAAAGCCGACATCATCTTTGTATCCGTCAATACGCCGACAAAAACCTATGGCGAAGGCGCTGGCAAGGCCGCGGACCTGCAGTACTGGGAGAAAACAGCTCGCACCATCCTGCAGGTTTCTGGTTCGAATAAAATAATAATTGAAAAAAGCACACTGCCGGTTCGCACAGCCCTTGCGATGGAGCGCATTTTAAATGCCAACGACAAGGGGCTGCATTTTGAGGTGCTCTCCAACCCGGAATTCCTTGCCGAGGGTTCGGCTGTTGCTGATCTGGAAAATCCTGACCGCGTGCTGATCGGATCGCGTGAAACCGAGTCCGGCCTGAAGGCCCGGGCTGAGATTGTAGACATTTATGCTCACTGGGTTGCCCCCGAACGCATCATAACGAGCAATCTCTGGAGCGCGGAGCTCTCCAAGCTGGTTGCAAATGCCTTCCTTGCCCAGCGGATTTCATCCATAAACAGCATTTCGGCTCTGTGCGAAAAAACCGAAGCCAGTGTCGGTGAAGTGGCACTGGCCATCGGCACCGACAGCCGTATCGGGCCAAAATTTTTGAATGCCAGCGTCGGTTTCGGCGGCTCATGCTTTAAAAAAGATATCCTCAATCTGGTGTATATCTGCGAGCATTACGGCCTGCATGAGGTCGCCCGCTACTGGGAAAGCGTTGTAATGATGAATGAATATCAGCAGCAGCGCTTTGTGACGAACATGATCAAGGTCATGTTTAATACTGTGGCTGGCAAGCGTATTGTATTGCTGGGGTTTGCCTTTAAGGCAAACACCAGCGATACGCGCGAATCACCTTCGATTGCGGTAGCCCGCAAATTGTTAAATGAACATGCACTGGTTGTCATTACCGACCCTAAGGCGCTGGATAACGCCCGGATAGATCTGCACGATTGTGCCGGGCGGATTGAGTTTTGCGACGATCCGTATGAGGCCTCACGCAATGCACATGCAATTGCCGTTATGACGGAATGGGACCACTACTGCGAGCTTGACTATGCTCGCATTTTTAAACACATGGAAAAGCCCGCCTTTATTTTTGACGGACGTAATATTCTTGATCATAAAAAACTTTTCACTATCGGGTTCAATGTTTTTTCGATCGGCAAGTCGCCCCTGAAGCATTTTTAAAATATACTGAAAGAAAAGCCGAATGGGGAAAAAAATCCTTGTTACCGGTACGGCCGGGTTTATCGGTTTTCATGTCGCCCTGAAACTGCTGGAGCGCGGTGACATGGTTATCGGTCTCGACAGCATAAATGAGTATTACGACGTGCGCGTGAAGCATGGCCGCCTTGCAAACACAGGAATTAACATCGCCGATGTCCGCTACGGCAGCTCAATTCCTAGCACGCTTTTTCCCAACTACGCTTTCGTGCAGTTAAAGCTTGAGGATCGCGATGCGCTGCTGCGGTTATGCGCCAGCGAAAAATTCGATGCCGTTTGTCACCTTGCAGCACAGGCCGGTGTGCGCTATTCGCTTACCAATCCGCATGCCTATGTCAGCGCAAACCTCGATGGCTTCTTGAATATCCTTGAAGCCTGCCGTCACAGCGCTGTGGGCCACCTTGTATATGCAAGCTCATCAAGCGTGTACGGCCTCAACTCGAATATGCCTTTTTCTGTCCATGATAATGTCGATCACCCGGTGAGTCTGTACGCAGCCAGCAAAAAGGCCAATGAATTGATGGCGCACGCTTACAGCCACTTGTTTGGCCTGCCGACAACCGGCCTGCGCTTCTTTACCGTGTACGGCCCATGGGGCCGTCCTGATATGGCCCTTTTTATTTTTACGCGGGCAATTCTGTCCGGCGAGCCGATCGATGTATACAACAACGGCAATATGCAGCGAGACTTTACCTATATCGACGATATTGTTGAGGGAGTCGTGCGTGTTATCGACAGGCCAGCTGAAGCACATTCCAATTGGAGCGCCGCCAGTGACGATCCCGTCTCCAGTCCGGCCCCGTATCGGCTTTATAACATCGGCAACAGTTCGCCGGTCAAACTGCTCGACTTTATCGAGGCCATCGAAAAAGCGCTGTGCAAAGAGGCCAAGAAAAATTTCATGCCTATCCAGCCCGGCGACGTGCCCGCAACCTGGGCTGATGTCGATGACCTTATCCGTGACTTCAGCTACAGCCCGTCTACCCCACTTCAGGAGGGAGTAAAAAAATTCGTTGAATGGTATCAGGGGTTTTACGGGGTATAGGACCGGTAGTAGTGGGCAGGACGGCATGGCTTGTCATCCTTGATTCCTGTGGTACAATTCTATGTAAGAAGGCTACGGCAAGGGTCAAGTTTTTAAAGCTGATGGCAATAAATTAAGTTGCCTTGTTGCAAGAAAATATTGTGGGAGAAGGACTGCAGAGCATGGAGCAGATTTCCCGTCGCGAGCGAATCCTGGTTGTTGATGATGAGAGTCAGGTGAGTGATATTATCGCTCAATGCCTTGCGATGGAGGGGTTTCGCTGCGATACTGCCGATTGTGCTGAAACCGCCCTTAGTCTCTGTGAACGCAACGACTATAACCTTATTATTTCTGATATCATGATGCCCGGCAAATCGGGTATTGAACTGCTTGGCCTTATCAGGCAGATGTACCCTGATGTTGCCATTATCATGGTAACCGCGGTTGATGACCGGGCAACCGCGGTTAATGCACTGCACCTCGGCGCCTACGGGTATGTAATCAAACCCTTTGACCTGAATGAAATCGTCATCGGCGTTGTCAACGCTCTTGAACGGCGCCGCTTGAGCATGCAGAGCAGAGAATATGAGAGAAGACTCGAAAATGATGTTCGCCAGCGCACAGCAGACATTCAGCGCCGTGAAGAGGAGATTTGCCTGCGCCTGGCTGCCGCGTGCGGATACCGGGACCTTGAAACCGGCTCGCATAACCGGCGGCTTGGATTATACAGCGCAGTGCTTGCACGGGAACTTGGCTGGCCCGGGCAGTCCCAGGATGAAATCCGAATTTCTATTGCCATGCACGATATCGGCAAAATCGGACTCCCCGACAATATCCTGAGAAAGCCAGCCCGGCTTACAGACGAAGAGTTTGCGGTTATTAAGACACACACGGTTATCGGCGCACGGATGCTGAAGGGCTCTGATTTTTCCCTATTGAATATGGCGCACTCTATTGCGCTGTCCCATCATGAAAAATGGGATGGGTCCGGTTATCCCTACGGCCTCAGCGGCGAAGAGATACCTCAACCCGCCCGTATCTGCTCCGTGCTGGATGTCTATGACGCGCTGGTGCACAAGCGTATATACCGTCCGGCAATGCCTGAAGAAGCAGCCTTATCCATTATGACGGCAAGCCGCGGTTCGCATTTTGATCCCGAAATTTTTGACTGTTTCATTGAAGCGCTTCCACAACTGCGCGCCATACGCTCTGAAGTACGCGATCTGGAAGAGTGAGGCCGCAATCTGACAGTAGTTTTCGCAACCCCGCCCACACAGTATCATCCGCACCTGCCGTCTTTTGTTCCTTATAGTAAATCAGTTGCTTAATCGATTTACCGTATCGCTATCCTCACAGGCGTATTTTGTAAATATGCTTTTTGGAGAATTCGAAGTAGACCAAAAAAAGATATAAATATTTACAAATATGTTTTTATTATGTATATAGGTAATATTTTTTATGTCGTTCGATAACAGGATATGGCTGATTTAAAAAAATAATATCTCAGAAAAGGAGGGGAAATGGCAAGCAGTAGCGATCAAGAACTGGTTATGCAATGTCTGGGCGGTTGCGAATCAGCCTGGCAACAGCTTTACAGCCGGATTGAGAAAACCGTTATGTATATTATCCGCTGGAAACAATGGAGATTCAGCCTTCAGCAAATCGAGGAGGTTGGCCAGGAAGCGCTTAACAGTTTTTTTTCAGCGCTGGACTCTTTTGATTTTAATTGTTCGCTTGAAACGTTTGCATCAACAATCGCTAAAAACAAGTGCATCTCTGAAATACGGCGTCAGTCTGCTGCAAAGCGGGCCGGAGAACGCTTTGCGGTGCCGGTACAGGGCTATGATTTTGCCGCCGGCTCCGGCGGTAGAGATGAGTGCAGACTTATGAATGCGGAGGAGCACCGGCAGCTTCTGGCTGCCTTCAGGCAGCTGGAAGAAAACAGCAGGATAATTTTGCACATGCGATACTATGAAGAATACAGCTACAAAAAAATTGCCGAGTTGCTTAATATTCCCGAAGGAACAGTGGCCTCACGTCTCAAGCGCAGCCTTGCACATCTCAGGAAAAAAGTGGAGGAATTCTCACCCGAAGGCTGAACCGGAAGCAGCCATGCACTATCTGATACAGTCGTTGGCCAATTCATCGACTTTCGGTTCGTGTGCAGCCGCAGCAAACACAATATACGGCTTAGAATTACAGACCTGGCCGTATAGAACTGTGTGTCCGATCAAAAAGGCTTGATTTTTTGAACCCGCTTTTTTGAAGTACAAAAGCCATCAGTGCCAGCAGGGTCTGTGTGCCGTAGACTGCACTGTTTTTAAAGTTGATGGAAGATGCTTCGGAGAAGTATCGCACCGGAACCGGCACGCAGCCGATGCGGAAACCGAAGTACACCGCCTGCACCAGGAACTGCGTGTCAAACACGAAATTGTCAGAGTTGTTCATGAAGGGGATGGTTTCAAGGACCCTGCGCGTATAGGCCCGGTAGCCCGTGTGAAAGTCCGACACGTTCTGGCCCAACACGATATTTTCAGCCGTGGTCAGCATCCGGTTGAAAAGGTATTTATAGGCCGGCATGCCGCACGCGAGAGTCTCCTGCCGGGTCCTTATGCGCGAACCCAGAATCACGTCGCAGATATCCAGATCGAGAAAGCCCTGTATATATGGCACCAGGCGGCTGTCATACTGGTAGTCGGGGTGAATCATGATGATGATGTCGGCGCCGCGCTTGAGAGCTTCGGTGTAGCAGGTTTTCTGATTGCCCCCGTAGCCCCGGTTTTTAGGATGCACGATGGTGTGAATACCGAGAGCGCGCGATATCTCGACAGTATTGTCGGTGCTGTTGTCGTCGACCAGTATAATGTCATCGACATATCCGGGCGGTATGTCATCCAATGTTCGTTGCAGGGTTTCGGCCGCATTATAGGCCGGCATAACGACAATGACCTTTTTTTTCATAACAATTCCACGTATGATTTGTCAGGATGTGAGGTTTTTTATTAATTTTATGACAATGTGCTGACACAAGACAGCAATATCTTCGGCGCAGAGAAAATTCTCGGCGCCGGCATCAAAAAGAATCCCGGCTTCAGGGGCGAATTCCGCATCACCTTTCCACAGGCAGCAAATAATGTCAAGCCGGGGCAATGCGGGTATGCGCACGGCACAGTCGCCGAAGCCGGCGAGTTCTCCCCCAAGCGGTGACGCGGCTGAGCCCAGGCTGCCGGGCGAGCTGCCGAATGCCTTGACAAGCGGCTGAATGCAGCGCCGCTCGAATGCAGGCGCATACACGGCCCCGTCACGCAAGCGGCGGTAATTGATAAGCGTATGCTGCAGCCGGGCCCGGGCGCTGTTGGCGAGATAGTGCATGATGAGAATCTGCTCCCAGGCCGGAACTTGTTCTCCGGCATATGCCGTCCTGAAGCACGCCTGCGGCAAGGTAATATAAACAGGCATGTTTAAAAATGCAAGACGGATTGTGCGCTCGTCCACCCCTGACCGGGCCAATACGGCGCCGCCTCCGGAGCAGCAGGCAGCCATGTCGCTGGCGAGCAGTGCCTGTCGCGCGCGCTGCAGCGCTTCACGATAGGCAGCTTGGAATGTGTTTTCGCGCACTATGGAATGGTTTTCTTGGTGAGTTGGCTGAGCAGTTTCCACATTTTGTCCTGCGCTGCGCATTCGAGCAGTTTCGCACGGCTGTCGGCCTCGCGCAGCGATTCCATCAGGCCGGCAATGAGCTGCAGGTAAAAAGCGCTGGCTGCCAGCGGAATAACGATAAAGAAAATAATTTTCGTCAGCCTGTTCTTGGGTGCTCCGAACTGCAGGCCCTGCTTTTTAAGGCCGGCGGCAAAAATCAGGCCGCCGCCTTCAACGCCGCGCACGTGCGGAAACGCCAGCCCGTGTTCGATCGCGGTCGGCACTACCGACTCGCGGCTGATAGCGGCCGCAAGCAGGGTTTCGGGCTTCTCAACGAAGCCCTCGGCCGCCATCAGGTTGATCATCTCCTCGAGCGCTTCATCGCGGGTTTTCGCCTCAAGCTGTGGCAGCATCAGGCGGCTTGAAGAAAAGCGCGCGATTCCGGGAGAGGGTTTTTCATTGATGGCCCGTATGCGCTTGAGCTGCCGGGGCAGGGCGTCGCGGTAAAACAGAATACGCGTGCAGCGCGGGCACTGGATCAGTTTCGCGCCGACCTGCACCTCGTAGGCCAGAATCGTCGGCACGGACATGCCGCAACCCGAACAGGTACCGCCCGACATGGGAACCACGGCCGTGGCATAGTGGTTTAAAAGATTCGTGAATGTCCTGCGGATATCCTCGGGCAGGTCCCGGCTCAGGGCGGCAATGTTTTTTTCAAGGATCTCAAGATGTGTTTCGGCGGTAAGGGCTTTTTGCTCCTGCAGGGTAAAATTGAGATCCTGCAGCTGAATAAGCGCTGTGATAATATGTTTCATTGAAGCGTCTCCGGATAGTGTATGGTGCAGCGTATTTATCGGTTGGCACATGCCGGACCTTGTTTTAAAATAAAGCAGAAGCGCAATTTTAACAACTGAAAATTTGGTTCAGGGGTCTTTTTTTAGGCAACGGACTCGTGTTCGGCATTGTAAAGACAGCATATCGTTCTTTGAACAGGGAGTTATTGTATGGATATACTATTACAGAAGGTTGCGCTCAGCGACATTGATGTCGGCGACCGGATGTTTGTCGTAACCGAAGGCCGGGGCATAGAGGCCCTGCAAAACTCAATCGCGGCCTGCGGGCTGTTGCAACCACCATGTCTGTGGCGCCCGCAGGCAGACGCGGCCTTTGTGACCGTCTGCGGCTGTCTGCGCCTGCAGGCAGCGCTCAATCTCGGGCTTCAGGGAATATGCGCCCGGGTGCTCGATCCGGCAACCCCGCGGGCCGTCCTGCTCGCCTGCGCGCTGCATGATAATCTGGGACACCGGGTGTTTAACCCGGTAGAAACAGCGCATGCCCTGCAGCGCCTGCTTGCGTGCCTGCCGCGCAACGAGGTTATCGGGCACTGGCTGCCGCTTTTCGGCCGTGCAGCCTCGGCGCGCACGCTTGAGCGTCTGCTGTGCCTGTGCACGCTCGAGCACGAAGTGCGCGCGGCCCTGATTGCCGGAAGCCTGACCGAGGCAAGCGCGCTGAGGCTCGGCGCCTATGCGGCTGATGACCGCCGGGCGGTGTTCGCGCTCATGGGGCACCTGCATCTGAGTGCCGGCAAGCAGGCTGAACTGCTCGAGTGCCTCGAGGACCTTGCCCGCAGGGATGCGGTCGCGCTGCGGGAGGTCGCTGCGGAAGACGATATCCTGCAGGTGTGCAGGGATGAGCGCCGCACCCGTGTTCAGAAAACCGAGCAAGTCCGCCGCATCCTGCGGCTGCGGCGTTTTCCCCGCCTGAGCGCGGCGGAAGCGCGCTTTGATGCTGCCCTGAAAGAGATGCGCATGGGGCCGGGCATACGGATCATGCCCCCTGAGAATTTTGAAGCCCGTGTGTTCCGGGCCGAGATCACCTTCAGTTCGGCCGATGAACTGCGCCGCCATGCGGGCGGGCTTTTGGATGCGGCCCGGCGCCAGGCATGCGAACGCCTGCTTGCCGTGCCCGGCGAAGACGGGGCCGGCAAGCACAGAACGGAGCCGCAGCGTGGATAGACCGTTTCGACCGGATACAATTTTTGTCGAACAGGCGGTTGAATCCTATCCGCTGACCGGGTCAGTTCTTGAGCGCTGCCCGGGCGTGCCGGTAGTGATGGTGCATGACGCCGCCGCCCTGGTCAAACAATTCCAAGACGACCCTCCCGCTGGGTTCAACGGCAAGCGCAACCTGCTTTTGTGCCGCAACCGAGGGCGCTTTCTCGAGGCCTGTCCAGGCACCGGCCGCGCCTACCGCTGCTGCCAGTACCTTATCCTCAACACCGGCCTGGGGTGCCCGCTGGCCTGTACGTACTGCGTGCTGCAGGCCTATCTGAACAATCCGTTTCTTACCCTGTTCGTCAACCGGGACGATATGCTGCGCGAGCTTGAGCGCAGCGCGCGACTTGCCCCGGGTCGATTTCTGCGCATCGGCACCGGCGAATACATGGACAGCCTTGCCCTTGAGCACCTGACCGGATTCGTTCCGGCGATTGCGGGCTTTTTCCGGCAGCGGCCGCATCTCAGGCTTGAACTCAAAACCAAGACAGCGCTCACGGCAAGCCTGCAGGAGCATGATTACAGCGATGTTTTTATCGTCTCCTGGTCGCTGAACGCAGAAGCAATCTGCTCCGGCGAAGAGCCGGGCGCGGCAGCGCTTCCGGAGCGGATCATGGCGGCGCGTGATCTGATTGACCGGGGCTACCGGGTGGGGTTTCATTTTGATCCGCTGATCGCCTTTGACGGCTGGCAGGAGGGCTACCGGGCCACGGTCGAGCTGCTCAAAAAACATATCCCGCCTGAGCGGGTTGCCTGGATCAGCATCGGGTCGCTGCGCTTCATGCCGCGCCTGAAGCATATCGCGCAGACGGCCTGCGCGAGCACGGCTATCTACACCGGCGAATTTGTGACCGGGCTTGACGGTAAAATGCGTTACCTGCAGGAAATCCGGCTCGAATTGTATGCCCGGCTGGTGGGCTGGCTGCGGGAATACGGCCCTGATATCTACCTGTATTTCTGCATGGAAAGCCCGTATGTCTGGGAGCGCATCATGGGAGCGGCCCCTTCTTCCAACTGGGAGCTGAAGCGCATTCTTGATTGCAGCATTTCAGGGTGCCCCCGGGAAACGTGCGCTGAGAATGGCCATGGCTGAGCGCTCATTGATCGTCAATGCCGATGATTACAATACGAACCCAGAGCGCAATCGGGGTATTATTGAGGCTGCGCAGAAGGGTATTGTAACAAGCGCAAGCGCATTGACCAATACGGCCGGACTTGACAGCGCGCTTGCTGCGCTTTCGCAGGAACTTGGGCCGCATATCGGTGTCCACCTTAACCTTACCAGCGGCCGCCCGCTCATGCAGGGCGTTCACTCCCTTACCGGGGAGGAGGGTGACTTTCTGACAAAGGCCTCTGTCTGGAGCAGGGCCCTGCGGCGCTGCTATAACCCAGATGAACTCAGGCGGGAATGGAGCGCCCAGATCGAAGCATTCTGCCGCAGCGGGCTTCACCCCGATCATCTTGACGGCAACAATCACCTGCATATATTTCCGGGCTGCGTCCGCATATGCGCTGAGCTTGCAGTGCGTTTTAACATCCGTTGCGTCCGGCTGCCGCTGGAGCCGCTGCGTGCGCCCGGGCTGTGCTGCCGCAGCGGATTGAAGCGTTTTTTTATTGCTGTGCTGGCCGTGCGCGCGCGCAGCGTGTTTCGCGCGTTCGGCCTGTGCATGCCGAACAGGATGTTCGGAATAAGCTTCCCGGCTGCAGGCGATACCGAATCGCTGTGCCGTTTCCTGAAAGCGCTGCCGCCCGGTACAACTGAACTCATGTGCCATCCGGGTTACCCCTCACCCGGAATGCCGGGCTTTTCCGGCGCCGGACGCGAACAGGAACTGCTCGCACTGACCAGTCCGGCTGTGAGCGCGGCACTCGTCAAGCAGCACATCAGGCTGGTTTCCTTCAGCGATATCGCTGATGTTCAGTATAAGGGGCCGGCTGACCCGGTCGCCGTGCACAGGCAGTGTGCCGGCGAAAAATAATTTGCCATCATTGTGCTGAACTGCTATTCTGAAAAGGTGAACGCCCTGTAAAAACGGGCACGAATGGATAGGATATAATTATTAATAAGACAGGGAGTGCTATTGCGATGAAGGGTTTGATTTCGGATAAGCTGGTGACGTTGATCGAGAATAATGCTGATATAATTATTAAGCGCTGGATTGAACGGCTGAGTGCTGATTCGTCCTCGCCGTCTTTTTCACCCGAAGCGCTGAACAAGTCCAGCGCCAAGGCCCATATGGTCATCAAGGAGCTGGGCGAATGGATAGGCTATGATAAACCCAAGGAGGAGATCATCCGGCATTACTCGCAGGAGGGTATCGGTCTGTTCCGGATGGGCATACCGCTGAGCGCTGGGGTGCGCGCCCTGATTCTGCTCAGGCGCACGATTTGGCTTTTTATCCTTGATTCCAGTTTGTTTGAATCAGCGATGGAGCTGCACCAGACGCGCGAGCTCAGTGACCGGGCGTCGCTTTTTTTCGATCGCGCCGGGATTAATTTTATCGACGGCTACATGGAGGAAATGCGGTGCCGCGCGAGGGAGTTATGGAATTTAAGCGAAGCTGATCTGGGGAAACTCTTCTTTCAGAAACCTTCCAGATAAACAGTCCTGCCGGGAGCACGACAGCTGAAAACTCCCGGCAGAATCCTTCCCATCTCAAGTGAATCCAGAGCGATACGGGCCAGTTCTTCAGGGTTTTCCTGTTGTTCCTGGCTTAAAAATGGCAGGCACCCAAGCAGGGGTGCGTCCGTGTAGCGCTGCAGAACGGCCGGGTTTGTCTTTTCCACGGCGGTTGTCTGCTTCTGCGCCTGGCTGAATACAATGCCTGTCAGGGGCACTCCGGCGGCCTGCAGCTGCCGGACAGTCAGCAGGCAGTGGTTGATCGTGCCAAGCGACAGGCGCGCGACAACCAGAACGGGGAGTTCCAGCAGCCGGATAATGTCAAGGGTCAGCACGCCGTCAGCCATGGGCACAAGCAGTCCCCCGGCGCCTTCAGCGATCATTATGTCGCACCCGCCGCGCAACTGGCGGAAGATTTCTTCGATACGGACTGTTGAAATGCTCACATGCTCGCGTTCGGCCGCAACCGCTGGCGCAAGGGGATCGCGCAGCCGGTAGGGGCAGATCTGCTCAAGGGCCGCCGGGCTGCCGGACATACGCTTCAGAAAAGCCGCATCGCCAGCCTGCATGCTGCCGTCGGGCCGGCCGCAGCCGCTTTCACAGGGCTTGAAAACGCCTACGCGGGCTCCCGTGTGACGTGCAGCCGCGGCCAGGGCTCCGGCAACAAGCGTTTTCCCCACGCCAGTATCCGTGCCCGTCACAAATATGCCCTGCATCTCAGTATGCCGCGCTTTCAGGGGTGTACGCATCAGGGTAATACTCGATATAGCCCTCGCCCGGCACGAACACCTCGATCGAGTTCCAGGTTGCCCGGCCGAGTACCGTGCCGGTTGAACTCTGCTCGACGGTGACAAGCGGCGAGTGACCTGTTATGTGGCGGGCGCGCGAGAGCTTGTCGAGGATGTCTCCGGCCTGATTGAAGGCAAGCCGAGACCAGGCATCACCGGCCTGCACCTGGAATGAGCTGTCATCCCTGGCTATGGATTCAATGACGCCGTTCGCCATGAGGGCTTCAAGGGGGCCGTTAATCCAGTTGACGGCCCAGCGGTACTGGTCATGGCTGAAAGCGGTCTCGAGGGGCTGTGCTTCGGCCCGGCAAACGGCTGGTGCGATCGTGAGCGCCAGCGCAAGCAGAACCCGTATCAAAAAAGACTGGTTCACCGCGCTGATTCTCCAAGACGCAGGTCAATCCTGCGATAAATATCTTCGATGTCCTGCGCCTCGGCTGTTATCGTTGACCAGCCTGCGTTCGGTCCGACAGGTTCATTTTTTTCTTCATGGTTGTAGCGGCGGATTGTTTTGCTCACCTTATCTTTCATTTGAACCCTTTTAGCGATCGCTACGCTGACGGCTCCATTGCGCTTTTTGAGGTACACATCCAATTTCCAGCGGCTCTGCCCAGATGTGTCAAAGGTGTTAATCCATTCCGTTTCAAGGTAGCCGCCGCTTTTTTTAGTTTTACGCTCGACACAGCCCAGTTCGTCAAAAAGCACAGCGGTCACGGCTTCCCAGACCTCATCGTAGGGCTTCCGGTAGACGCGGGCGTCTGTTCCGGGGGCTACCCGGCCGCGCGCGCATGCGCCGGCAAGCAGCCCACCGGCCAGCACCAGACATAATAAACATGCGTGCTTTCTTATCGCCGTCATAGCTGTCGTCCGTTCATTGAGATACTACATGCGCGCTATGCTGCAGGGCATCATCGTATTGTTCCCCACAAACAGAAGTCCTGTCAAGTAAAAGCTGTATTTTACTTGAAACGCGTCGATGTTAGGGTATAGAATACCCGTACCTAACCAAACAGGGACGCCCGCCATGTATTTCAAGGACTTTGCCCACTATCTACAGATGCTCGAACAGCGCGGAGATCTGCACCGCGTGCGCGTACAGGCTGATCCGCTGCTTGAAATAACCGAAATCGCCGACCGGATGGTAAAAAAGGGCGGCCCGGCCCTATTGTTTGAACAGCCCTCCGGCGCACGATTTCCACTGGCGATCAATGTTTTCGGCACGCAGGAGCGGGCCTGCTTTGCGCTGGGGGTCGAGCGCTTTGACGATGTGGCCGCGCGGATTAAAAAAATGATTCCGGAAATGCCGCTGACAACGTTTACCGACAAGCTGAAGCTTCTGTGGAATCTGCGCGACCTTAAAAATATTCAGCCCGTAACCGTGCGCAGCGCTCCGTCGCAGCAGGTCGTTGAAATGGAGCCGAACCTGCGCGATCTGCCGGTTCTGCAATGCTGGCCCCGTGATGCCGGCCGCTTCATAACGCTGCCGCTGGTGGTCACCCGCCATCCCGAAAACGGCCTGCAGAACACAGGCATGTACCGCATGCAGATTATCGATGAAAAACACGCGCTGATGCACTGGCACCTGCATCATGACGGCGCAGTGCATCACCGGCTGTGGAAGGACCAGGGGCGGGACACGGACGTGGCCGTAGCCCTGGGCTGTGACCCGGCAACCATCTATGCCGCGACCGCGCCGCTGCCCCCGGGGCTGGATGAAATGCTGTTTGCGGGGTACCTGCGCAACAGCCCGGTCGAAATGGTCAGGGCTAAAACCGTTGACCTGATGGTCCCGGCACATGCCGAATTTATCCTGGAAGGCACGGTATCGGCAAACCGCACCATGCTTGAAGGCCCGTTCGGCGACCATACCGGCTTTTATTCGGACGCCGACCGGTATCCGCTGTTTACGCTCAAGGCGATCACGCGTAAAAACACCCCCGTGTATCCGGCGACAATCGTAGGCCCCCCTCCCATGGAGGACTATTATCTCGGCAAGGCCACCGAGCGGTTTTTCCTGCCCCTGATCAAGCTGCAGCTGCCGGAAATCATCGACATCAATTTTCCGGCCGAGGGCGTGTTTCATAACTGCGTGCTGGTGTCGATACGCAAGCAGTATCCGGGCCACGCCCGCAAAATCGCCTCTGCGCTCTGGGGCATGGGCCAGATGATGTTTACGAAGATGATCGCCGTTTTTGACGCCGATGTCGACGTGCAGGATTGCTCGCAGGCCGCCTGGACCGCGTTCAGCAACGTCGATCCCGAGCGCGACCTGTTTTATACAAAGGGGCCTCTCGATGTGCTGGACCACTCCTCGCCGACAGCAATTTACGGCTCAAAAATCGGCATCGACGCCACCCGCAAATCTGCCGCTGAAGGCCACCCGCGCGAGTGGCCGGCTGTTATCACCATGGATGAGGCCACCCGGGAGCTTGTGACCAGGCGCTGGAGCGAGTATGGGTTTACTCGCTAAAACCGGAACCATCCTGGAGATGATTAAATTCGAGCACAGTATTTTTGCCCTCCCGTTTGCCTACCTGGGGATGGTGCTGGCTGCCGGCGGCATTCCGGACGCGGCAACCATTCTCTGGGTCACGCTTGCCATGATCGGGGCGCGCAGTTTTGCCATGGCCCTCAACCGTCTTCTCGACCTGAATGTTGATCGCAGCAATCCGCGAACCGCTTCGCGGGCTCTTCCGCAGGGACGGGTTTCAGTTCCAGAGGTGATGGCGTTTCTGGCAGCAAGCCTCGGGGGCTTTTTTTTTGCGGTCATGATGCTGCCCCCTCTGTGCCGCAGGCTGTGGCCGGTTGTTCTGATCCCGATGGCACTGTATTCAATGACAAAGCATGTAACCTGGCTGTGCCATTTCGTACTGGGGCTGTGCCTGGCGCTGGCGCCGGCAGGGGCCTGGGTCGCTACGGTAAACACGCTGCCGCCGCCGGGTGTCTGGCTGCTGGCGCTGGCCGTTCTGCTCTGGACCGCAGGGTTTGATATTATTTACAGCTGCCAGGATTATGCGTTTGACTGTTCGGCTGGGCTTCGCTCGGTGCCCGTGCGCTTCGGGATCGCATCGGCGCTCAGGGCGGCAAAAATACTGCACGCGCTTACCGTTGTGCTCTTTTGCGCTGCCGGGGCTGTGCTTGGACTGGGGCCGGTCTACTTCCTCGGCATGGCTGCCGTGGGGATCTTTTTGTGGTATGAAAACAGCATCATATCGCCCGACAACTTCGGCCGGGTTCAGAGTTCGTTTTTTACCATGAACGGCTGCGTCAGCATCGCGGTGTTCGTGTTCGCTTTTCTCGCGGTCCTGCTGTAGCGTCCTCCGTTTTTTTTAAACCCTTGCACAGAAAAAAATAAAACGGCAAAACTGTTCGTAGTGAGCATGCCGAACCATGAACGGGGTTGTTTTACGCTGCGTGCCCCGTGCGCCCTGTGACAAACGGGCGGGAAAACAGCGCTTTTCCAAACTGTCGATAGTATTTTGAAAAATGCTCTAAGAGGCTGTTGAAAAATGCCTGCCTGCTGCGTTGCGCCCGGCATTCGTCACTGCGGCGTACGCCAGGGGCACGGCATGCCGTGCCCCTGCAAAACATATTTGCCTGTACGCAGGTGTCAAGGACCGCACGCGCCTTGAATCGAAGCATTTTTGAATAGCCTGCACAAAATCACTTCCCCCATAACCTGCGCTCATGCTCTTTCCCTGCCAGGTCAGCGCCGGCAGGCTCCAAGCGCTTTTTCCAGACCGGCCAGCGCCAGCAGTGCGCCGGGGAGCACCAGCAGGAACACCGGCCTGTGCATGGCCAGACCGGCCAGCAGGCCCAGCAGGCCTCCCAGCACTTCGATCGCGGCCAGGTTTTCCCCGGCAACCCGCATGATCATGTTCTCGAATTCCTCAGTGGGCTGGCCTACAATGTTGTCTGCGATAATCCTGCGGATATTAAGCCGATCAATAATGTCCGGTATAATGTCCTGAATTTTTTTTATGTTCGCGGGGCGCTGCAGAAACCGGCGAACCCGGTCGGGCACGGTCTTCAGCAGCGGCTGGGCCAGGCGGTCGATATCGGCCCAGGCCCCGGGTCCGTTCAGCCAGGCGTCGATGCGCTCCCGCAGGGCCGGCAGGGCCCGGAAACGTGTGGCGTTCAATACCGTCTGCTCGAACCACTGCTGAATGTTTTCACGTATCTGATCCTGCTCAAGATATGCATCAATGGTGTACAGGTTGTCTTCGACCAGACCGGCGACCATGTCGCAGGTTCCCGGATCGCGCAGGGCATTAAGGATCATCTGTTCAATGTTGGCTGCCCTTATGCCGGACAGCGTACGAACCCCTTCAAGCAGCAGCTGTTTCCAGGCGGTCTGTCCGGCAATATAGCGGTCAAGGCCCTGCGCAAGCATTTCGGACAGTTCCTTAGCGCGTCTCATCAGATGTTCTACAATCCAGGAGGCGGTCTGACGCTTGAGATCTTCTGAAGCAAAGAAGGCCTGCAGGCGCGGCTTGACAGCAGACCATATCCGCTCAGCGGCGCCGGGCCTGCCCGCCAGTTCCGCCAGCCAGTTTTCCGCGTTGCGGGCCAGCCATGTAAACAGCCGGTCGGCATAATCGCCGTAAAGGCGCAACACTGCATCTGCGACCGCACGACGGTTTTCATCGCGCGCCAGGTAGCGCTCAGCCATCACGACAACCGACTCAATCGTTTGCTCGACGATCCGTTGCCGCTCGATATGGGCCATGATAATGTCGACATTGAGCAGCCGCTTTTCGGTTTCTGTTGCGATACTGTCGGCAATGGCCGGCTTGTTCCGGGGTATGAGCCCCTGCCGGCCGAACACGGTGGGCTTGAGCGGCCGGAACAGCATGCGGATCGCGATACTGTTGGTACCGATGCCGATCAGTCCTGCAAGCGCAATTGAGAAGGTCCAGTCGACAACGGACAGGTCGGGATACAACCGGCCTGCCAGCAGGCACGCAAGAAGCACGCAGGGCAGTCCTCCCAGCAGCAAAATCCGCAGTTTCGTATAAATGCTTTTCATATACGGGATGCTGTCATAATATGAAAGAAGTCTGGGGGCTGCTGACTATTCCGGATCAACGGCGACGTGAATGATTCCATACCATGCTGCGCCGCCCGGGCGTTGAACCTCGATCTCGTCACCGGCCTGTTTGCCCACCAGGGCCCGTGCCATGGGAGATTCAGCACTTATTTCTTTGCGGGTGCTGTCCCATTCATCCGGGCCGACTATGCGGTAGCGTATCCGGCGGCCCTCTTCATCTTCAAGCGTAACGTAGCAGCCGAAATACACGCGGCCGTCTTTTTTAGGCTTTTCGGTTACAACCTTCAGAGCTTCAAGACGATTGCCCAGAAAACGCAGGCGGCGGTCGATATCGGCCAGCTGACGCTTGCGATAGATATATTCGGCGTTTTCAGAGCGGTCCCCTTCGGCAGCCGCTGCGGCAAGCGCTGCGGTCACTTCCGGGCGCCTGCGGTTCCACAAAAAATCGGCCTCGTCCTGCAGGCGGCGAAAGCCTTCGGCAGTGATATAGCCCGGTTGCCTGGACGTGTCCGGCCGGGTCCGTTCACGGGTGCCCATGTCAGTGCCCCGGGCAGGCGCCGTGATCGCTGCATATGACCGGAGCGTCGGTAAGCCGGCCGCTTACGTAGTCTTCAACAGCCTGTTTGACGTTTCCCGTGCAGCCGCGGATAACCGCGATTCCGGCAGCAGCCAGCTTGTTGACCGCGCCCTGCCCCATGTTGCCGGCCAGCATGAGGCGCACACCGCGTTCAGCAAGACTTCCGGCAATATTTGATTTGCAGCCGCAACCGGGCGGCGGGCTTATTGTCTCCTCAGAGCTGATCTGGTGCTGCTCGTCGAGGGAAAAAACTGTAAAGTATTCGCAGTGGCCAAAATGTGAATCAATTTCTCCATTGCGTGAGGGCACGGCTATTTTCATGTGAAGCTCCTGTGTAAAAATGCGTAACCATTTGTAATTGCTCTATTATACGTACTGCCGGCCTGCCTGTCAAAGCCGATGCAGTACTATTGGCTGTAAAAGAAGAGCCCCCCTGGCAGGGGCAATGCCAGAGGGGCGAGGAGGGGGGATAAGAATTGTGCTGGCTTAGTTATAACACAAATTGGAAACGGCGCAAGAGGTATAACGAAATTTTTTATTTTTTTCTCTCCGTGGGGAGGGATAGCGGCCGTGAACGGTTTCCGAAACCCTGAGAGGACCCTGAGCTTCATTGAAAATTCACGAACAGGGGCCGGCATTGAACATGCAGAACCTGGTGCTGTTTCATAAGCATCCCGCAAGGGTTTTCAGGGGCGGGGATCAGCGGCATCTACTCGTCGTTGATTTCTATATCGGTGATGGAAACATCCTTATACAGAAGCTTGTCTTCCATGGTTTCATTGCTGACGATGCCCTGCCGCTCCATTTCAGATTGACATTCAATGCAGCAGCGGGCAAATGGGAGCACACTCAGGCGTTTTTTGGGAATTTCACATCCGCATTCCTCACAGATGCCATAGGTTTCATCTTCGATTTTTTCAATCGCATCATCGATGTGCGCCAGTTTTATGCGGTCGCGTTCGCTCAGCAAATGGTTAAGCTGCCTTCCCTTTTCGCTCTCGGCATCGTCGTAGAAATCTCCAACGTCGCGCTGGGGGGCGCGGCGCTCGGTTGAAATAGTATCACCGATTTCCCTTAAGATATCGGCTCGCATTTTCTGCAGCTTTTTTACAAGAGCAACGTTCTTTTTCATGCTTTGATCCCGTTACCGTGCCAGCCCCGGAAGCGTTTCGCATTCCAGAAAACCGGACCGATTATACCGTTTGACTGAACGTGCAGGCATGAAAGCATCTCCGGGCCTGCAAAAGTGAAGATGTTGTATAGTCGTTAAAAAATAATTTGTCAACACCAAAAAACCATTATCAGATTTACATCGAGCACACGGGGTGTTCTCGTTGAAATTATCGTTGCATTTGGCTGGTGCATGCGGCTTCAAGTCCGGTCATCTTTTACAGGCCAAGGTTTCTTTTCTACAGCAAATGCTTTTACATATATGACGGCCAAAGCCATCAACCCTGTGTTTTTATTTTTATCCTGTTGAAATCACATCTGTTTTTAAGATCTGCCGCAATACAGGGAAGCTTTTTGCTGGAGCCATTTTTTAACCCCCTGTTTTTACTTGCTTTTGTCGAAGGTGGTCAATTTTGTAGCAATGTGCCAATAAACCTTGTTTCCCGAGCCTTAGAGCGTTTTTCAACAAAGCAATCCACAGGTTTTACTATTCTGCTATGATTTGTCGTCTCCTGCAGGTTCTGGCCCTCTCTCTTGCCCTACGTCGTTGTTTTTTGCCCGCGCTACTTTCACGCACATGTAACGGTGTGCCGTAAAGATGCCCGCAGATTCGAAACGCACGGAATGATGATACCTGTAACCGCTGTTTAACGTATAAAGCAACATTTTCGAGTTGGAATGGGGAAAAGGCCGCAGTGGTAGATGAGGACTACAGGATGGAATAATTTTGAATTTCTTTTTCGTATTTTTTTACAAAATCATCGAGCTTGGCCCGCGCGGTATCATCCATTTTTACAAATTGTATCCCCATGCCTTTGGGGAATGCATTTTTGCGTCCCTTGGGGTTTATCCAGACCACCCGGCCTTCAATTTCAAGCGGTGTCGTGTCAGAAGGAAGAATCAGCCTAAGGTGGACAGGGTAATCCAGCGGGAACGGGTCTTCGGTCTTGACAAAGATCCCGCCTTTGCTGACGTTGAGCATGTACACCTTGACGAATGCCCCATATTCACGGAACATGATTTCTATTTTTGTCGGGGTGCGCGGACTAGTCCGCTGTTCGTCAGCCATAATACCCTCGAATTGAGCAGATAGGCAGTGGTATAGCAGATTTTAACGGAACTTGCCAATAAGTATTTAGCAGAAGGCCGTACAGAGTGCATCTATTCTTCCCTGGCGGAGACGGCGTATATTTCAGGGATGTTTCTCGTATGAGACAGTATGCTGTTTTCTCTGGAGAGGGCAGAGGGAAACGCGACGCCTCATCTTTGGTACGCCTGTTCACGGCCCCTGCCGCGCAGGTGCTGCCTCCCCGGCCCACCCTGCAGGCAGCGTCCGATACCGCGAAATGCAGGATCAGTAGCCATCATAGGCGTTAGTTCATCAAAACGCCTGCATTGATGTTCGTCCAGAATTGAGCGCAATGCCGCACGGGTCTCAAGCAGCGCTTTGCGAACCTCCGGCTGGTGCTTGTGGCGCAGCTGCCTGATTTTGTCCATGCCCTCACGCAGAACCGGTTCAAACTGTTCGCGCTGCTCAGGCGTGAGTTCAAGTTCGCGTGCAAGCCACTCGATGCGCCCGGCAGGCTCTCGGCCAATGAGGCTGCCGAGCCGTGCAAGAGGCCTCATAGCGCCGTAGGGTGCATCCGGGCGAAGCGACTGAAACAGCGCAAGCGCACCGGCACCGGACAGGAAACCGGCAATAAATACAAGTGCCACTACCATGCTGGCCTTGGCTGCAGCCTTCATAATGCTACCTTTCTATGGTTTCTCCGTGCATGGCCGCCAGCATCAGGTCAGTGCTGAGCGGATGATCGTCCAACAGCAGTTCTTCGGCCGGTACGATTACCGGTGCCTCGCCGGGCGGAGCGGTTAGCCAGGCGCCGCTGAAGCTGACCAAGAGCGCCACGGCTGCCATAGCGGGGGCGAGCCGCAGCCCTGCGCGCGCCAGCAGTTCTGCCAAGGCCGGAGCCGGCTTCGGCACACATGCGGCCCCAACAGCAGCCTGCAGCCGGGCCACGAATGACGCTGGCGGCTCCGGAACCGGCGCGGCAGCAGCAACGCGCAGCATGTTTCTCAGCCCCTGCCGGTATCCTGCGCTGCGGCATGCCGGGCACTGGCTGAGATGGGCCTGCATGTCCCCGGCACGTTCAACCGGCAGGGTTCCTTCGTGAAAAGATTCAAGAGCCTTTTGTACGCTTCGGCAGTGCAGTTTCATGAACGTTTCTCCTGAAAGCGTGTGCGCGGTGCGTTGCCGAGCATCATTGTTGCAAGCACGTCCCGGGCGTGCTTGCGGGCGCGGTGACTGATGACCTTCACATGCAGTTGAGAAATACCCATCATACCGGCGGTCTCCCTGAGGCTCAGGCCTTCAACGTCCCGCAGGGTCAGCACCATCTGCTCGCGGGGTGAAAGAGCTCCAAGCAGCCGGGCGGTTATGTCGCGCGCTATAAGAGAGGTTTCCGGGTCCTCGATGCGAGCGGGTGCATGCAGGCAGCATTGATCAACACATTCACGCTCCCGGCCGCTCAATTCCGGCAAAGCAGTTTCAGAGCGCTTTGAGCGCAGCCTGAGTTCCCGGTAGCAGCGGCGCACGGCAATAGTCGTCAACCAGCTGATAAAGGGCCGTTCCCGGCTGTACGTGCCAAGAGATTGGTAGGCCTGCAGCAAAATATCCTGCACAATATCTTCAGCCTGCTGTCTGCTGTTGAAAAAACGGTAGGCAAGCTGAAAGATGCGCGGCATATAGCGCCCGGCAAGCACATCAAAGGCTTGCCTGTTACCGTTGAGCACGTTGTGAACGAGCGTACAGTCATCCGCTGCCATGGTTTCATTCTATACAATTGGCCTGCTGCAAATGCAAGTGCGTATCATTGCGGCAGCACCGAGCGAGAGTATGTGTGCAAAACCAGACCAGGCTCGGCGCCGCAATCCTTTTTTATTATTGCACGGATGCCGCCACCTCCTCCTGCATGCTTTCGAGCGGACCGTAAAAAATAATTTGCAACAGCCTGCGGCCGAGAGTTCCGCAGTCTGTTGCCTGCACCATACGGCGCTTTATCTCCACGGGCAGTCAGGCCGGCCAGCATATCGGCCCCGGCCGCCCCGACCCGGGCCTGAAAAAAAGAGGGGCGATTTTTTCTCCAGCATGACTGCGCGCTGTTCAGGCGTTAAAAGCTGTACAGCGGAAATCATGGCAGCGTGCCGAATTTCAAATATTTCCGCGTTGATATTTTTCTTGCGCTCCAGCAGCGTTTCAAGAGCCGCTGTATCAATGGTCGGCGCAAACAGCGCCTCGGGAATTTCAAGGCTCTGAAGCTCGGCGCGCAACGCGAAAATCTTTGCCCGGGTTGCTGTCTCCAGGGCATCGATGTCGCCGCGCTGTTGTTCTGTAAGATCAAGACCGCTGATACAGCGAAAAATGCCCGGCTCTGAGCAGCCGGGGCCATAGCCCGGCCCCGCTCCCCGGAAAGCCGGAGCGTGTACGGGTGTACCAAGAATCATTGCGGTGACGATACAGGCCAGGACAATAAAGAGTTTTGTGCGTGCCATTATGAAGTACTCCTGTGTTAAATATGTTTTTAAACGGTCATCATATCGGGCTTTCGCATGATCTTTGTATAATAGGTGCGCACATCGAGCCAAAAGGTTACATATTTTCCTGTACAGCATAGTGCGGAGATGCTATCTAAAAATCATAAAATGCGGTGTGCGGTTAGCCTGTATACCGTGCATGGATTGATAGCCGGCAATGAATGATCAGCAGATTCTTGATGAACTCGAAGCGCTTCTGGAAACGCTGGGTGTCCGGGTGCGCCATGAAGCGCTCGAGAATTCCCCGGGGGGTATGTGTACAGTTAACGGCCGCTGCACAATGTTTCTCGATGTATCCGCACAACCGTCAGATCTTGCCCGCCTGTGCGCCGGCGAACTGAGGAAGAGGGGCGATGTTGAGGCAGTCTACCTGAAGCCCGAAGTTCGACGCTATCTTGAAAAAACAGCATCCGATTGAGCGCCTGCGCTCCACGTGATGCGGTGTTAAGGCTCGATCAAAAATTCGGGGCATCAGATGCTATAAACGTCACATGCTTTATGGGCTGCGGGGGGGTATTTACGATACCATGATCAACCTTGCCTTGCAGCATCCGCTTGAAAGTTGCTTCAGCATAGAGCCAGAGCAGTTGGTTGAATGAATGCGCCGGCTGTCGGGCTGCGCACAGCTGCACCGGAAAACGCACGGGGTACACACGGTCGCATGAGCCTGAAAAGGCTATATCCCGAATGTGTATTTTGATGATATCGCGGGGCGTAACGAGGCTGACGACGCGCTGTGCTACTGCCTGCTGCAGGGTATTGATTTCACCCGGGCGATTCTCACGGGCCGGGCGGAATTTCATCGGAAATTCTGCAGAAAGTAAAGTCCGCAGGAATCCCGCTCCGGCTTTCCCGCTGGGCACCCACACATCAGGCCATTTTGCAGCCTAGAGATATGGTAATCACGGTTATCAGATTCGCCATGAGAGGAGAGAGGGGGTACCGTGTACAGCCATCCCGGGCCTGCGCGCTTCCCCCGGGGACCGGGGTGATGAGACATTTTGTATAAAACTGAACTCAGCGGATCGGGCCGGCGGGATATATGTAATTAAGGGGCTATCCAGCAAGCTGAAAAGCCTGAAGATGCTCAGACTCAGCGCATAAATATGTATAGACAACAATGATTTTTAGTGTTAAAAATTATTGTCAATCATCGGTTGACAAGAAATCTTCATATATATTATTTAATAATTTTTTATGAAAGCTGATCGGATATGAAAACCTCAGCGTATACACGTATTATCAGGTGTCTGCTGCTTATTTTCTTCGCAGCATGGCTGCCGTCATGTGCCAGTGAATACAATGTCGTAAATTCCGTTTCAGATGTAATGCAAACGCTGCACACTGCCGAAGAATATGTAATTGGACACGGAGACAGACTTAACATTACCGTGTGGGGGCAGGAAGGACTTGATAAGGACGTCATTGTGCAGCCAGACGGCAAGATTTCCCTTGCCCTTGTCAATGACGTTCCAGCGGTGGGCCTGACGGTTGGTGCGCTCAGGAAGGAACTTGAGAAGCGGTACAAGGAATTTATCTTTGAGCCGAATGTATCGATAACGGTTCAGGAAATCAAGAGCCTGAAAATCTATGTCATCGGCGAGGTTAATAATCCCGGTGAATTCGACCTATTGACCTATACGGATGTGTTGCAGGCAATTGCAAAAGCGGGCGGTTTTACCATCTATGCCAAGCCAAACAAGATTGAAATCATCAGGACGTTCGGGGGCCAAAAAACAAAAACTCGGTTCAATTATAATCAGGTGTTGCGGGGTAAAAATCTGCAGCAGAATATCCCTTTAAAGCCGGGCGATGTGATCGTTGTTCCCTGATGCGGATTTGCTGCACACCATGAAACAGCCGAAACAGGAGGTCGTGATATGAAGCATGCGATGGCGTATCTTTGCGGGCTGGTATTTTGTGCGATTGCCGTATTGTTTTCGGGCGGTGCACAGGGGGCTGACAAAACCGAATCCGCTGAGGCGGGAGGTTTTTATACTGTGCAGGTAATGGCGCTTAAGGACAATAAAGCAGCTCATGAAGCGGCGGAGGCCTTAATAGCTAAAGGGTATGATGCGTATGTGGTTACCATTGCCGACGATTCAACTGGACTGCCGCACAAAGTGCGTTTTGGACATTTTCAGCTCAAAGCAGATGCCCAGCGTTCTGCGGCAAGCTATGAAGCGCGCGAATCAGATGCATCGTATGTGGTGCACGAAGCAGGAATATCTCTGGGAGTACCCGCCCAGCCCGCAGTTACGGCTGTTGCCCCTGCTCAGCAGGGTTCGGCCGCCGGTTCTTCACAAAATTTTTTAACACAGGCTGTTCCTGAAGTCTCCTTCGGCAACCTGCTTGGCGGCCGCACGTATCTGGAAATTGCGCCTGCCTTCTCCTATCGTCTGCAATATGAAGACAACATTGACTATGACACCAGCGATAAATTAAGCGACTGGAGCAACGTTTATATGCCTGAAATTAAGGTTGGCGCATTGGGACCGCGCTTCTCGCTGAGCTCTGTAGCCAGGCTGTGGATCACCGAGTATATCAATGAGCGGGATTTTAATAACGTAGATCAGGACTACAACCTGACCCTGGGATATACGCCCAATGACCGGCTTGAGGTCTCCGGCGGCGTTGGTTATACGTTATATAATAATACCAACCGCTTTCTCGAAACAGGGGGTGGCGGCGGTGCTGATAGTTTTGAGAATTACAAAGAGGAATCGAAACTAATTAACGGCGGCTTTACCTATGCACTTACTCCCCGCAGCACAGTAGGGTTGAATGGCTTTTTTACTCAGTATACTATTGACGATGCAAACGACAGCAATAATTTCTATGGCGGCACAGCGGAGTATTCCTATCAGTACAGCCCGAGGACACAACTGATATTGGGCGCGAATTATTTTGGCTATGATTTCAACAGCGGCGGAGATTATTCGTATTATTCCGTAGATAATCCGTATTATTCAACCAGTGGCTATGAATTAACCAATTACAGCATAACCGGTGGTTTTGACCACACGGTCGATCAGAGTTTAAGGTTTGGCGCGAAGGCCGGTATGCGTTTTTCTGAAAACGACTCCACACAGCCAACCGGTGATCCTGTCAAACCCAAGAAAAAAGTATCAGGCGATGGCACCGGCTGGGTAGCGGCGTTTGATATTGAAAAACGTGTTGGTGATTTTAACTTCGCGTTTGAGGCCTCTCATGATATCTCCATCAACTCCACCGGAGGTAATTATGAAAGCACCAAGTTAATATTAACCAATACGTATAATATTACCCGCCTCTTAAGCGCGCAGCTGGGGTTACAGTACTGGATAATGAAATCAGACGGAGATGAGTTTACCGGTTATGCGGCCGGTTATGATGAGGACCGGAAGTTGTATTACATCACTTCTTCCTTGACCTACAAAATCTACCGCTGGCTCGAGCTCAGTCTTGTGCATTACTACAGATATCAGGATCAGGAATTTGACAGATACGATCCTGCCCTTTCTTCTTTTGTTAGCGATTCTCAAACCTATAATGGTAATACCGTTTATTTACAGCTGCGGTTCACCCCGCTTCGTCCGTGGGTTATACGCTGATGGAGAAAAAAGAAGCTTTACAGCTAATATTTGAGTATCTTGATGTCTTCAAGCGCGGCAAGTACTTGGTTCTTGTTCCGTTTTGTGTCTGTGTTTTTCTGGGATCTGTTGTAGCGTTCAAGCTGCCGAAAATGTATCGCTCAGAAGCAAAAATGTTTTATATGCAACAGCAAATCCCGGACTGGGCAAAGCTTGAAACCGTGAACATATATCTTGAAGCCATGCTTGTTTTTATTGAAGCTATGGCGCTTAATCCTGATAGTATTCTTAAATTAATTAAAGAGTTAGATCTTTACCCTGAGCTGGAGGGAACGGTTGCCAGCAGCGATATTATTGAAAATTTCAAGAAGAACTACACCTTAACATATGATTATACAAAAGTCCCTTCAAAATACGGGGGACGCACTGAAGAGATTATAACTGGTTTTACCTTTTCGTTTGATCATAACGATGCACGGAAAGCCTACTATGTAGCCAATGCTCTGGCAACCAGTTTTATAGAGTATTTCAGAAAATTTCGAGAGGGTTCGAGCGCCCAGAGTTCTACTTTTTTTGAGACGGAGCGCGAGCGTCTCAGGCGTGAGATGTCGGTTATTGATCAGCAGGTTGCAAATTTCAAGGAGAAGCATGTCAATGAGCTGCCCGAGCTGTTTGCGCTCAATTATCGCATGGTAGAAGTTCTTACTAACAAGATTTTCCAGATAGATCAAAAGATGTCGGAGTTGCGGGCCCAGGCGCGCAATGTTGAAACCGAACTGAGCACGATGAGCCCTCTTCTCGGTATGACCGGCCTGTCGGGCGAGCGCATTGTAACCCCGCAGGAACGTTTGGCGGCGCTTCAATCGGAGTTGGGGCAGCTGCGTGCACGCTATTCTGATCGTCATCCGGATGTGGTGCGCGCGAAACATGAAATCGGCAAACTGGAAGCCCTGCTTGCGGAGCAGAAGCAAAACCCGGAGACCGCCAATAATCAGAAGGCCGCTGACGCCAGGGGAAAAGTTGACCGCTATGTTGCCGAGCAGACCGGTGGCGCTTTTAACCCGGCATATACGCAGCTGAAAGTACAGCTTGAGGAAATCAAAATCGAGATGCAGAACCTGCAGCAGGATCGGGCGCAGCAGGAGATCGACCTGGCTGAGTATGAGCGCCGTGTGGGCCTGATGCCGTATGTAGAAAAAGAATGGATGATTCTTTCGCGCGACCGCGAAAGCGCAGAGAAGCGCTTTAATGATCTGGCGACACAGGTTCTCACCATGGAAAGCGCGTCTGAAATGGAAAAACGCGAGCTGGGTGGCCGTCTCAGCATTGGCCAGCCTCCGCAAATTCCAACAGCGCCGTTTAAGCCGAATGTTCTTTTGATTATAGCGGTCTCTGTTTTTATCGGTCTGTGTTCCGGAGTCGGCCTGCTGCTGGGCTGGGAATACATGCAGAAAACCGTCAGATCCTCGTATGACCTTAAGCCGCTTGGTGACATGCCTCTTCTGGTGGAGCTGCCGCTGGTGGTCACCGAGACACAAGCGGCACGGTTTAAACTAAATACTGCCCTTGTGCGGATTGTCGTAGTGGTTTTGCTCATCGGACTTGTTGTCGCGGTGGATCTTTTTTTTATGAAAATTGATGTGCTGATTGTTAAACTGATATATTTGATTAAGACAAAACTTGCCCTGATAGGCTTGTAGCCGGGCAGCGAGGGATATTTTAAAATGAGCCGAATAAAAGATGCTCTCCAGAAAGCTCGGCAGGAACGGCCAGAAACCGCGCCTGCGCCTGTAACTGAAGGCACACCGGCAATGGTTGCCGGTTTCCCGGCTGCGCGCATTATTAATTATTCCGAGGCCGCGGTTGTCAAACATAAGATACTCGCTCCGCCGTTCATTGATAACGATCTGGCCGAACGTTTCAGGCTGCTGCGCGCAAAAATAGTTTCCGAAACCCAGCAAACCGATGACCGCAGCTTTCTGGTAACCAGCACCCAGAACATGGAAGGCAAAACATTTACCGCGCTCAACCTGGCAATAACCTTCGCCCGCGAGGTAGACCATAAGGTGCTGTTGCTGGACATTAATGTGAAAAACCCGTCAGTGCTCAAATATCTGGGCATAGATGAACAGCCCGGTCTTCTGGACTGCATGCACGACAATGTTCCGATTTCAGACATGGTTATATGCCCCGGCATAGAGCGCCTGCTGCTGCTGCCGCTGGGTATCGGCCGCGTAAAATCGGCTGAATTGCTGCGCTCGCGCAAAACGCAGATGGTGCTGCAGGAGATGAAACGGCGCCATAAAGACCTCTACATAATCCTTGACGGGCCAGCGGTCACCGACGGCGTTGACTCGATTGTGTTGTCGGAATTTATTGACAGGACGCTTTTTCTGGTCGAGCACGGCCGCATCCCGCAGAAAAAATGCTCTGAAGCCCTCAGCCTTTTGGACAAGGATAAAATGCTGGGTGTTGTTTTCAATAAGCGGATTTCTTAACCAGGATTGCGTACCCTACCATGTATGAAGCCTTTTACGGCTTTCGCGAAAAGCCCTTCAACGCCCTGCCGGATCCTGATTTCCTGTATCTGAGCAAAAAGCATGAAATGGCCCTGACGTATCTTGAATACGGGCTTTCATCCCAGGCGGGCTTCATGGTGCTGACCGGGGAGGTCGGCGCCGGCAAGACAACCCTGATCAATTATCTCCTGCGTACCCTCGACAGCAGTTCCTCAAAGGTGGCGCTGATTTTCCAGACAAATATTCAGCCGCTCGAGTTGCTTGAGTCCATACTGGCGGAGTGGGATCTGCCGTATGTAGGCAAAGGCAGAACACAGATGTACGAGGCGCTGAACAGCCACCTCCTGGAGTGCTACCGGCAGCAGCAGCCGGTTGTGCTGATTCTGGATGAAGCCCAGAACCTGCCTTTTGAGACGCTTGAGGAAGTCCGCATGATATCAAACCTCAATGATGAAAAGGTGCCGCTGGTGCACATTATTTTTTCAGGGCAGCCCAACCTGAAGGACAAGCTCAACAGCCCCCGTCTTACCCAGCTGCGCCAGAGGGTTACCGTGCACTATCACCTTGAGCCCCTGGACATCGATGAAACAACTATTTATATCCAGCATCGCCTGAAAAGCGCCGGCGCGGCGGATATGAATATTTTCACCCCGGAGGCGGTTCGGGCTGTTTTTGAGCACTCCAATGGCATCCCCCGGGTCGTTAACCTTATCTGCGACCTTGCGCTGGTATACGGCTTTGCCGAACAGCGGCGCACCATAGACAAAGACATCATCGACGTGGTTCTGCAGGACCGGCGCAAAATGGGCCTGGGGGTCGGCATGCAGGAAATGCTGTCGAAGGATTATACCGGCTCAGACGACAGGCTCGAACATATTGAAAAAAAACTGCATGAGTTAAATGACAATGTCTATGAAATCGCCCTGATTATCCGCAAGCTGATTAAAAACAGGGATGCCCTGAACCATAGCCAGGAGGAGATCAGCCTTCTTCACAAACGCGTCAAGGCGCTGGAGGAAAAACCGGGCATGGCGGCCTATCAGGAGATGTTTTCCAGCATCCTGCGCGAACTCGGGCACGCCAGGGACGAGCACAGGGGCGCATAAAAAAGCCCGGATCTGGGTGCGCGTCCGATCCGGGCCGTTATGTACCGTTGCGGCAGAAACGTTCGGGCTTCTGCACGCATGTCTTTAACCGCTTCAGGCTATTTCTTTTTCAGTTCTGCATCCACCATTGCAGCCATCCCCTGCAGGGAACGGTCTTGTACGGGGCTCCCGTTAATGTACAGGCTCGGCACGCCGCGCACGCCTGCTTTTCTCGCCAGCTGGCGGTCTCGCTGAATCTGCTGCTGATGAGAGCTGTCGGCGCGATCCTGCTGGAATTTTTCAAGATCGAGCCCGACCTCCCCGGCAAGCTTGACAAGTGCCGCCTCGTCCAGAGTGCGGAAGTTTTTCAGCAGCTCACGTGAGAGGTCAAGATACTTGCCCTGCTTTTCTGCAGCCAGGGCGCCGATGGCAGCCGTGGCGGCAAATTTGTGTGAATTCAGAGGAAAATGCTTTATAACAAGCCTGAGGTCCTGCGGATACTGCTTCAGCAACTGCTCGATAACCGGGAATTCGCGGCTACAGTACGGACATTGAAAATCCAGGAACACGGTCAGCGTAACCCGCGCATCCATAGGTCCGATGACCGGGGAAGAATCAACCGGCAGCTCGGTGGTCTCGGACAGCTTGATAATCGTAATATTTTTGTCGGAGGAGCTGGTCAGCAGCAGCGCGTTTGATCGGGGGGCAACACCGATGCCGGTAAACTTTTTGTCCAGGGGGATTGTATCGAGTATGGTGTTTTCCAGCAGGCTGAAAACTATAATACTATATTCAGGACTAAAGAAATTTTTTTTGGTCAGGATATAGACGGCGCTGCCGTCCGCTGAAACGGCCGTGTCGATCGGCTTTACATCAAGTTCTATCTCCCGGTCAAACTCCCATTCTGTTTTTGCCTGGACTGGGGAGACGATGAGCAGCACAGCAACTAAACCGCACAGCAGCAAAACGTTCTTCTTCATACATCCTCCGATCAAACATGTAGAGATTGTTAATCACTTCCGGTCCGTTGTTGGTTCTAACCGGCCCCTGCCATTCAGGCAGGGACAGCTGACCACCAGCGCCGGCCGGTTTTTATTGTAACTTTTCTGAAAATTATGGCAAGCTTATTTTCAGACAACTATCAGCCAGCGGGTTTATTCTATGCTCCAAGCGCTTCACTATCGTCCGAAAACCGCAGTAAGCATGTGTGCCGCTCTTCTTTTTTTCAGCGCCTGTGCGGGCCGCCACCAACACCCGGCGCCCAGCCAGCCGCAGGCCCTGTCTATTGGCGGGCTGCTTGAGGGGGCCTGTCAGGCGGCCGGCAGAGCCGGTCCGGCAGTTAGGCATTGCCCGCCTTATCTTGAAATGCTTGTGGCCGACGGCCGCATCACGGTCGGGCTCGGCATCGGCACGCAGGATCTCGGCCGCGTGCAGATTCCTGAAGATCCCACGCTGTGGCGCAGTTCGCAGCACTGCCGGCTGTTCGGCCGGGACGTTGCAGTTGAGGCCCGCCTGATTCTTACCAAAGAGGATTTCCGCAGGGCTCTGGAAGAATGCGAAGTGCTTTTTATTACCTCGCATTCGCGCTTCGGCGCGGGCCCGGTGTTTCTGCATGACGGCAAGTCGCAACCGTTTCGCATGCAGACCACGCCGGATTATAAAGTCGTCATGCCGGACAGCGAAGTGGCGGGCTATCAGGGCGCGGTGCTGAGCACATTTCATGACAGCGAGAAGGACAGGGGCTATACGGTATTTGCGCCGGACGCCAGTGACCTCGAGAACAGCTTTCCCCTGCGCGGCTACCAGCTGCTGGTTATGTCAACCTGTTCAAGCCTGCGGCATTTTCTCGACGACATTGAGGCCTTCCGGAAGGGCTATCCAACCACCGGCATCTTCGCCGCCAGTCCGTCGCTCATGGACACCGACATGCGGGTTTTCAAGCGCCTTATCTATGAAATTTTCCGCGGCGCATCGGCGCAGGGAATTGTAGACGGCATCAACGCTGAATACCGGGCAGTGGCATGGTCGGAAATGAAGCGCGGCAGGCCGCCCTGGAAAATGGTTGAAGCGCTTTTTACGCTCGGCATTGACACGGTTTCGCCCTAGCGTGCAGGGCTGCAGCCCGCACGCAGGTGCTGTTGAAACCAGGCACAGCATGCCTCCAGCGCGATATTTCGATGGTGCGGGTCGCTGATGGTATGATCGGCGCCCTCGATAATGACGGGCCGGCCGGCACCGGGAAATGCCGCATGCAGCTTGTGGGCATGCGAGACCGGCACGACTTCGTCCCGGCTGCCGTGAATAATCTGCAGCGGGGCAGACAGGCTCTGCGTAGAGGGATGATAGCGGGCCGCATCACTGAAAAAACCGGGTTTAAGGCGTGCAAGGTCCCCGGGCGGAATATTGTTTTTGATGACTGACAGTTCATGCGGGGCGGCCCAGACCGACACGGCCTTGAACAAACGGCTTTCCGCATACAGCAAACCCACGAATCCGCCGAGCGAGCTGCCCATGAGGCCGCTGTCGGGGCCAAGGCAGGCATGGCCTTCGGCAAAGCGGACGACCGCATCGAGTTCCTGCAGGCGCCGGGTTACGGTGGTGTCGGCGATACTGCCGGTGCTAGAGCCGCAGCCGCTGAAATCAAAGCACAGGGCTGCGATGCCCGCGCGGCAGAGCCTGCCTGCCAACCCGGTGAATTTCTCGGAGGCCATGCTGCTGAAAAGCCCGTGGCAGAGCACTACCCAGGGTGCGGCCTCACAGACGCCACCGGGCCGGTGCAGGGATCCTGCTATCATGCGGTCCGTCAGGGGGATTTGAAATGCTTCAACCATTTGACACCTTTCATCCGTTGCCCTATACTTTCAACTTTACCTGCTCTGCCGCTCAAAAAGCAACCTGATTGTGGAGTATGTGCATGAAGCGCCTGATCACCTCGGCCCTGCCGTATGTCAATAATGTGCCCCATCTGGGTAACATTATCGGCTGCGTGCTCAGCGCCGATGCCTATGCCCGATTCTGCCGCCTGCGGGGCTATGACACCCTGTTTGTCTGCGGCACCGATGAGTACGGGACCGCCACCGAAACCCGCGCGCGGGAGGAGGGCTGCACGCCGCGAGAAATCTGCGATAAGTACCACGCCATCCACGCGGACATTTACCGCGACTTCAATATTTCCTTCGATGTCTTCGGCCGCACGTCAACCCCTGAGCAGACCCGCATAGCGCAGCAGATTTTTCTCGATCTTGAGGCAGCCGGATTTATTACTGAAAAAATATCGGAGCGCACCTATTGTGCGGCCTGCGCCATGTTTCTGGCCGACCGGTATGTCGAGGGAACCTGCCCGCACTGCGGCTATGAGGATGCGCGCGGCGACCAGTGCGACCAGTGCGGCAGGCTGCTTGAACCCGAGCAGCTGAAGAAACCGCGCTGCAAGGTCTGCGGCAGCACGCCCGCGCTGCAGGAAACCGCACATCTGTACCTGGCGCTTGACGCGCTGCAGGCGCGCCTGCAGGCCTGGGTGCAGGCGCGCCAGGAGAGCGGAAACTGGACGCGCAATGCCGTACAGACCACCGCCTCCTGGCTCGAGAAGGGTCTGCAGCCCCGTCCCATCACGCGCGACCTGACCTGGGGCATTCCTGTGCCCCAAAAGGGGTACGAAAAAAAGGTCTTCTATGTCTGGTTCGACGCGCCGATCGGCTACATTTCCATTACCGCGGCAGCGCGCAAGGACTGGCGCGACTGGTGGCAGGACCCGGACGGCGTTCAACTCTACCAGTTCATGGCCAAGGACAACATACCGTTTCACACGGTCATATTTCCAGCTTCTCTTCTGGGTACCGGCAGGCCGTGGACCATGCTGCATCACATCAACAGCACCGAATACCTGAACTACGAAGACACCAAGTTTTCAAAATCGCGCAATGTCGGCGTGTTCGGAGACGATGTCAGGCGCACCGGCATTCCAGTCGACCTGTGGCGCTTCTACCTGCTGTCCAACCGTCCCGAGCGCAATGACACGGCCTTTACCTGGCAGGATTTTTTTGAAAAAACCAATGCCGAGTTTATCGACAACATCGGCAACCTGGTGAACCGTACGCTGGTGTATCTGACGAATAATTTTGACGCTACAATCAAGGACTTCCCGCTGGACGGTACGCAGCGTGAATTCGTGCAGGCCTGCCGGAAGGACTGCGCTGCCGTGACGCAGGCTCTGGAGGAGGTCCGCCTGCGCGACGCGCTCCGGCGCATGCTCGCGCTGGGCAACCGCGCCAATAAATTTTTTCAGGACATGCAGCCCTGGGAAACGATTAAAACCGACCGCAGCCATGCCCATGCCACGGTCAGCCTTCTGGCCTATGCGGTCCGCAGCCTCGCGGTTGCGCTGGAACCGTTCATGCCGGGAACCAGCCGGCGCATGCTCGCCATGCTGGCGATTGCGGAATATAACTGGACGGCAGTCGGACGCTTTGATGGCCTTGACGGCCACCGGATTGCACGGCCCGAGATCCTGTACCCGAAGCTGGACATGGCTGACGCGGAAAAATTCCGCAAAAAATTCAGCGGCGCGCAGCCTGATTTCAGCCGTCTTGCGATCCGGGCCGCCCGGATCCTGAAAGCTGAACAGCATCCGGACGCCGCGCACCTGTACTGCCTGCAGCTCGACTGCGGAGAGGCTGAGGCGCGCTGTGTGGCGGCCGGTCTGGTGAAGCATTACAGGGCCGAGGAGCTTATCGGGCGCAGCGTGCTTGTGCTTGCCAACCTCAAGCCTGTGGATGTACGCGGCGTGCTCTCGCGAGGCATGGTCCTGGTGTGCGAAAAACGCAATAAGATCGAGTTGCTTGACGCCGGCGAAGCCCCTGCCGGCACGCCGGTTGAAGTCGACGGGCAGGCGGGCAGGGATTCTGAAATCAGCCTTGAGGCTTTCAAGGCCGCCCCGCTGCGCATTGTCAACGGCCGGATGATGTTTGACGATGCTGCCTGCACGCTTGACGGAAAACCGGTGTGCACCCGTGTGCTGAAAAATGGACCGGTGCGCTGAGACCATAGGGCACAAAAAATTCTGCCGCCTGCCGGCTCGCCGCCAGCACGGGCTGCTGGCCGAGCTGGCCCGGACAGCTCTTGAACGCGGCGACTATCAGGCCTTCCTTGAGCGCTATGCGCTTCTGCATGCCTGGGCCGAGCTTGACCGCTACCATCCTCCGGCCTGGCTGAACCCTGAGGAAGCCCTGCATGAATTCTATTACTTTCACGCGCTCTGCGCGGATGATTCCTCGGACCTTGCGCCGGGCAGGGCTGAAGATACGCCACTTGCCTGGCAGCCGCGCTTCGATATCACCATCGTGCTTGATCAGGTCAGGAGCCCTTACAACGTGGGTTCCATCATCCGCCTGATCGACAATGCCGGCTTTGCCGCTCTG
Source organism: uncultured delta proteobacterium (assembly GCA_903881505.1). Taxonomy (GTDB): domain Bacteria; phylum Desulfobacterota; class WTBG01; order CAIYCZ01; family CAIRTM01; genus CAIRTM01. The sequence goes on from CAIRTM010000051.1 coordinate 36,336, forward strand.
GTGCATGCATCCCCCGGACTGGATCTGCGCCATCCCCGCCTGCGCCGGGCCGCGCGCGGGGCCGAGTGCTGGATCCCGATACGCTGCGTTGACGATCTCCCGGAATTCCTGCGCGATACCCCCATGCCGGTTGTTGCGCTTGAAAACTGCGCCGGAGCGTTGCCGGTCGACCGGTGGCACCCCCCGGAAAAATTTCTGCTGGTTGCGGGCAATGAGTCCTATGGCATTGCCGCTGCCGTACGAGCGTGCTGCAATGCATGCGTGTATATTGAGATGCATGGATATAAGAAGTCAATGAATGTGCATCAGGCCCTTGCCATTGCGGCACACCGTGCTGTGACTGCCCTGGGTGCCGGCACGCAGGCCGGCACTTCCGTATGAAAGGCCCGCTGCCCGTCATGCTTAACCGCACCGATGCATCTGAACGCTTCGACAGCGCCGCGATCAACCGGCTGCCCGTCTGCCGCTACGAAGGTCCGGTGAGTGTTGTGCACGATAAGGCCGGCCTGAAAGAAGCGCTGCGGGAGCTGGATGCTGAGCGCCTGCTCGGCTTTGACACCGAGACCCGGCCGGCTTTTAAAAAAGGCGTCAGGCATGCGCCTGCCTTGCTGCAGCTGGCGGGCTCCGGGAAGGTGTATGTTTTTCAGCTGGCCGCACTGGGGCTGCCGGATCAGGTGTGTGCGCTGCTCGCCGACGCGTCACGCATTAAAGCCGGGGTGGCGTTCGCGTATGACGTGCATGAATTGAGAACGATCGCGGAATTTGTTCCGGCAGGCTTTGTGGAGCTGGAGCAGCTTGCGCGCAGGGCAGGCCTGAAAAATTTCGGCCTGCGCGGGCTTGCAGCCGCTCTGCTGGGCGTGCGCATTTCAAAAAAGGCACGTCTTTCAAACTGGGCCGCCCCGCAGCTGAATCCCGATCAGATCGCCTACGCGGCAACCGATGCCTGGATCAGCCGTGAGCTTTACCTGCGCTTTCAGCGGGCCGGTTGTGCCGGCGCAGAGATCCCCGCCGCGCCCGGGGGTGTGTAGCGCCCCGCCCGCCTACCTGCCGGTCAGGCGGGACAGGCCGGAGGGCTGAAAGTCGCTGTCGGGCAGGCCGAGGTTGATGCGAATGTCCGTGGTCGTAATGCGCGTTGTGGAGCCATCTGTAAGATTGCGGAATATAGCCGTATCCCAGTACCAGATACCAAAACTCTGTTTCCAGGAAAACGTTACCTCCTTGCAAATCTCATTGCGGTCGTCATAGTACTCGATTTTGAGAGGCACCATGCGCTCAAGGTCAATCATGCTCCTGCGCGATGTATAATAGGTGCACGGTTTGCGCGGCGTGCTCTTGATAAGGACCGCCTGACGGCCGTCATGCGTTACTGTCCCAAGCAGTTCATGGTTTTCCGTTTCGGGCAGCAGGTCAACATACTGCTCGAGGAAAAAATTGTTTTCCGCATCCGGACGGTAGGTTTCGATGTTAAGCGTCCGGCCGGCATCGCCGCGGCGCATGATATACCAGTACCGGTCACCCTCGCCCGGTGAGCGCTGCAGCAGTATTGCGGCTGCGCTGGTCCTGGCGTCGTTGCGCGTATGTCTCGTTTCAAGATAGCGCAGCACGGTCGCGCAGCGCACTGTGTCCCGGGGCGAATAACGGCGGTGCTTTTCAATGACTGAAATATCTTTTGTCTGTCCGTCGCTGAGATTGCTTTCCCACCGGCGCGACAGCACGGCATCGATAAATGAGTTGCTGTCGGCAACTGCGCGCATAACCCCTGCCGGGTCGCCCGGCGACGCGTACACTACTACCGGGGCCGGGCCGGACCCCGGTTCAGCAGGGCCCGAAAAAGCATACGGCCCCCTGGCGACTTCGGCATAGGACCTAACGGGCGACGGCTCGGGCTCCGGCGCAGGTGGCGGCGCTGAATGGGTGAGGGTCAGGAGTTCCCGTGCCCGGGTTTGTCCGGCGGCAAGCAGCTGCAGCCCGTTCGGGGCCACGTCGTAGTTGAGCATCAGCGCCGCGGTTTCCTGAAGCCCCTTCGGAGCAAAGCTGACTTCAAACACCGGCGGGGGCACCCGCGCCCCTCTTTTTACCTGCTCGGCAATCAAACCCAGAAGCACGCCCAGAACATCCGATTCAAGCTGCGCGCGCTGCGCTTCTTCGCTGAGATCGGGCGGGGTGCTGTAGAGCAGGCTGGTAACAAAGCAATCCCGGCCGCCGCTCGGGCGTACCTGGGCAAAAATTTCGAACCCCCACAGCGTTCCCCCTGAATTTGCGGCTTTTCTTGCGGCATGCCGGTATTTGAGCAGGTCAAATCCGAAGCGTTCGCGGAGCAGTCTGTCCTGCTCGCGGAAGGAAAGTTCCTGCATGCGCTCCCGGGCACTGTCCGCAAAAAAGCTGCGCGGGTACTTGTGCAGGAATTCGCGGTAGCCCTCCATCGTGTCCTGATTGTCGTAGCGCCTGATTTCAAGCTGCTCGATATACAGGTTGGCCTTGTCGATATACGGATTGTTCGGGTAGAGCATTTTGAACTCAAGATATCCGTCTACAGTATCCTGCTTTTCATACGGCTGGAATTCCAGCAGAGAAATTTCTTCCCGGACGCGGTTTATGAAAATATTTTCAGGGTATTTGCTGATAAAATCGCGGTAGGCTTCAAGCGTGTTCTGGCCTTTATACGCTTCGTATATCTGCTGATCGGCAATGAATTTTTTCTGCGGAACCTTCGTACCGCCCTCGTAGGTATATCCCCGCGGCCCGCAGGCCGCAAGCAGCATCATGGCACAACAGACAACCCAGACATACGGTGCGGTGCGGCCTCTCATGACATTCTTCCTCTATGAATAGTGTTTGCCTGCTGTGTGTGCCCTGCATAAAACCTGCCGGGAACACGCGCATCTGATCCTGATCCGGATGTTTTACGTTCCAGGAGGAACATGCCCGGGCGTGATCTGCCAGGGCCAGCCCGGACTCCTGTGTGTTTATTTCAGCATAAACCGCAAAGCCTCTTAAGGGCAACGACATCTCGCCGTCAACGCATGGTATTCATCCTTTATTCGTATGCTTTCCTTAATGCTGGAGCGGCGTTACTGCTTGTCGCCGGCACATATCGTTTCGGCAAAATCCAGAAATTTTTGACGATAGGCACCATCACCAAAACCGGGGTATTTAGTCCGTGTTGCTGCTATCACATGGCAGGCATCAGACCTCTTGCCGAGCCGTAAAAGCGCGTCCGCCGCCCGAAAACGCGCCTCAAACCATTGCTCGCATCCCGGGGCAAGGCCCTTTGAAAACCGCTGCCATGTGTCAAAGGCATCCTGCCATTTGTTCTGCTGTTCATAGATAAGGCCAAGCCTGTATATTGCCTCCGCGGATGAGGGGTCCTGTTCGAGCAGCGTGCGGCACAGCGCGGCTGCCTGTTCGGGCTTGCCGGTTAAGGCATACAGCTCGGCAAGACGCATTGAAACCGGGCCGGAAAGCTTTCTAAACGAGTCGTTTGCGGTTATGATCTCATACAGTTTTTCATATATGGCGCGTGCAGTCTCTGCTGCGCGCGCGCCTTCGCCTGCATCTTTCGCTTTTGCGTAGTATGTGTCGCCAAGGTCAAGCACGGATGAGAGTGTTTCCCGGTCGTTCACCATGGCACTGATCTCGCGCTTTGCATCAGCAGGCATGTGCAGCTGCAGATAACATTCAAGCCGCAGGCTTTTTACCATGCCGTACAAAAGATCGCGCTGCCTGGTGACCGGGAACCTGCTCTCAAAGTTCTGAAGCAGCGGAAGCGCCTTTTTACAGTCCGGTTCAGGTCCGCGGACGTACAACCGCGCCAGAAGAAACGCAAGGCGCGCCCCGGCCTCAACGCTCCCGGCGGCGTCTGTTTTTTTTGGTTCCTGCTTTTTGTACCAGCGTTCCGCCCGACTGACGGTCTCGCGGTACAGCTGCAGGGCTTCATCCGATTTTCCACGGCCCTGCCGTTCAAGCTCTTCAAGCTTTTCACTGTTTGCCTGCAGACTCTCTGCTTCAAATGCACGTTCTGCCTGCTGCGCCTCGGCATAATGGGATGAGTCGTTTTTTACAAGCGCAAACTCCTGCAGGGCTTCAGCGCTCCTGTTTGCGTGCTGGTAATACTGGCCGAGCTGGAAATGCGCCTCGCTTTTGTCCTGCGAATCCGGGCAGTTTTTCACGTAGCACTCTGCTGCCTTTATGTAGCTGCCATAGGTTTTCTCTGACGGGCCTGTCTTGTACAGGCGTGCCGCGGCCGCGTAATAGAGGCATGCCGCCTTGCCCCCGAATGATGATTTAGGAAATTTTTCAAACAGGGTATCAAGGCATGCAAGCGCTTCCTGCCACTGCTGCTGCTGCGACAGGCAATACGCCAGCCGGAAGCAGATATCATCAAAATGGCTTTTGACGGACGGGTCAGGCGCGCTGTACAGATAGTGGTAATGCTCACGTGCCTTGTCATACTGCTTTTTATCAAAATACCAGTCGGCAAGACCCATTGCACCCATGCCCCCGAGTTCTGCATCTGGGATCCCGGCAAGCTCCTCGGCATGCTCAAAGACATATCGGTACAGTATGGCTGCCTGTGCGGGGTCAGCCTCGGCAATTTTTTTCAGTTCGCGTACCGTATCTTTCCCTGATTCGCCCCCCCGGGCGGCCGTCTTTTTTTCCGCAATTTCCAGTGCGACGGCTGTCTGCAGGCTTTTCAATTTTTCCCTGACCGCCTGCGGAACGGCGCCGGGCCGGACGGATTCCTGCAGTTCCCGTATCTGTTGTGCGGCGAGTTCCTTTTTCCCCGACTGGTAGCTGAGCAGTATCTGCTCATAGCCTGCCTGTGCGTAAAGGCTGTCCTCGCGGGACAGTTTTACCATCAGCGTTTGCAGTTCCTGGCCGGCTTTTTCATAGCGCCCGAGCTCTTTGAGGCAGAGCGCCCGGCCCAAATGACTCCGGTTGACGACCGACTGTTCCTGGAAATCTATCATGGCGCGTGCAAACCCGGACATGGCCCCTTCGAGCAGGTTCGTGCGTGCTTGTGCATGCTCAGGATAGAGCAGCCCTCCATAATAGCCGTTCCAGCCCTGCCAGTAGCTTGCAAGGGATATCAGATACTGAGACTGCTGCCATTCCGGCGATGCAAAAAAGGCGTTTTTATCTTCTTCGCCGCTGAGCCGCTCTTCCAGAACCGTGTCAATGCGTGTCTGGTTGTAAGAGATTATGCTTTGCAGCAGCTCCCCGTTTTTCAGGAATGCGGATGCAAAGCCTTCCTTCTGCTCGGCCTGCGACAGATCAGCCGCCTGGCTCAGCTCGACAAGCCGCGAGATGCATTCCCCTGATTTTGTTATGAGATTTTTTTGCGCGTCAAAAGAAAGCAGGTTCTGGGCCTTCACCCCGGCAAACCCCGACCCGAGTACGCCCACGGCGCTTTGTATTTCAGAAAACGAGCGCATGCGCTCGGCGTTGAGGCTGCTTACATCACCAGTGCCTGCTGCCGACCACGAGCCCCGGCAGAGCATGAGGATGCTGATCATGGCCAGAGCCCCTATGACCGGGGCTGCAGAAATTTTCATGCCGTGCTTCTCCCGCTGTCACAAGTTTTTCAGGAACTCATCAAGATAGGATTCCCATTTTGCCCCAAAAGTTAGAACGACCATCTGTTTTATAACCTTTTCTTCATCTACCATGCGCGCGCTCTCTCCGCCGCCTGCCTCGGCGAGCAGTGTGAATTCCGGCAGGACCGCGCGGCTGATCCCTGCGCCGTTAATCTGGCTGGCCTGGACACTTGTGTCAAGCGTAGCGACCGTGCCGCCCATCTGGCTTCTGAATTTTTCCACCATGGCTATTGTTTTCTGCATGTCCTGCGGGTGGGGGGGGGCATCCCCGATAATCAGGATTATTTTTTTTGAATTCTTATCCCAGTTAAACTCGTTGAGGGCGACACGAAGCCCCTCGTCCACGGCCTCCGCCCGGTCACCGCCGCCCACCGGGTCAAGGCCGTTAAGAAACTGCTGCAGCTGCTGGGTCTTGTGCGTAAGGGGATAGGATTTTGTCACAAAGTCATCACCCCGGTCCCGGTATGCAACAAGGCCGATGCGCGTTGCGGGGACAAGGGTCTTGAACGACATGACAAGGTTTGCTATCTTAATTTTTACCTGCCGCAGAAATTGAGCCATGCTGCTAGTCGCGTCAAAAATGAAAACAACGTCAAGGCCTATTTTACGCACTCCCTGAATATCTCGCGCGAATGACCCTGAAAATTTTTCGCCTGCCCCGTAGAACTGCAGCCCCGGTGAGCCTATGCTGTTTGCAGGCCCCTTGGGGCCGGCAAGAAGCGACCTGTCAAGGGTCGGGGCGCCGACGATGTTGCTGTCCGCGCGCACCTGTATATCGGGCGTGAATTTTACGTCAGGGACGATCGCGTATGTCTCGAGCTTCGGCAGGGAAGTATCCTGCTTGCTGTCCGCCTTCAGTTCGTCAAAAGCATCTGTGCCCTTGACCCTGAACTCTTCAAGCGTCTGGGGCGCAAGAGGGGGCTGAAAAAGAAACCGGTTTTCGTCCTTTCTCTGTGCGACAATGGATATGGCCGGAGGCCTGTTTTCAGTGTTGCGGCGCATGGGACCCCAGTTCGGAGTGCACAGCAGCAGCAGAAGCACAGCATGTATGCAGCAGGACAGCAGAAAGGAACGCAGCGTCCTGCCGCTTTGACCTGGTGTTGCTCCGGAATGCATGCTGTGTGCTCCTTAAAAACTGTCGGGGGTGTGCGCGTTGCCCGGGTCGGACGGCTGGGACTGCCGCCTGTGTTCGGTCGTCAGGCTGATGTTGTGCATGCCGCCCGCCTCAATTTGATCGATAACATCAACAAGCATGGAAACCGCGACCTGGCGGTCGGCATAAATCACCGCGCACTCGGGGTGCTGCTCCATCAGCAGAGTTATCTTGTCGGTGAGCAGTCCCTGGGTCACCTGTTCATTATTGAGAAACACGGTCCCGTCCTGCTTGACGGTAATAAGCATGTTTTTTGTAGGCACCTGGTTCTCCGACGAGGACTGCGGGAGCTGCACACGGATGGAATTCATCACCATAACCGGGGTAATGATCATGAAGATGATCAGCAGCACAAGGGCAACATCAATCAGGGGAACCATGTTGATCTCGCTCAAAAACGGTGCGTCATCGGAGGTTTTAACATGCATGATCATTTCCCTCCCTGAACTGTGATAACCGTGGAGATGCGCTCAAGCTCAAGGCCGAGCCTGCGTGAGCGCTTCAGGAAATAGTTGTAGGCAATAACCGCAGGAACTGCGACAAACAGGCCTGCGGCAGTGGAGATGAGCGCTTCGGCAATACCGCCCGCCACAACCGACGGGCCCGCGCTTGCCTTTATTGCGATTGCCTGAAATGCGCGGATAACCCCGACTACCGTTCCGAACAATCCGATGAACGGTGCAATGTTCGCAATCGTGCCCAGAGCTGCAAGCCGGTGCTCTGCTTCCCAGCGCAGCCCCTTTGCCTCCTCGGTCAGCAGGGCGCTCAGGGATTCCGCGGGCTGCGCACTGTACTTGATCCCGGCCCGAATCAGCCTGCGGTGGGGGGTTTCCTTTGCTTTCAGGAAGGAGCCAAGGTCCTGATATCCCTCCCGGCTGTTCTCAAGCAGCCGCAGCAGCTCCGGTACCTGTTCCCTGTTGGAAAACAGGTAATATGCCTGATTGATCATCACGGTCACAGAATACAGTGACAGCAGCGCAAGGACGATAAAGGTCGGGCTGGTAAGATACATACTGAGTTCACTGGTCATCATGGCTGTTTCCCCTTCCGGCATGAAATGTATAGTATTATTCAAGCAAAAACTTATGGCGCAACAATTTTGCAAATTTTTTAAAATTTGGTTGATGTTTTTTAAAAATTATTTAACCTGCGCGGAAAATTTTTTCAAGGATTTATTTAAAAGCGCATTACGTTAGTACCGGCATTTATTTTCACGTGACACGAGAGCCGATGAAAGACCGGCCCCCTTAAGGCTTTATACGGGATGCGCGCCGCATGCGGCTTTCCCTGCCCGCTTTCTTCTGGTCAGGTCACGCGCTGCGGTCCTGCTTGTACTGGCGGAGAAAGACTTCAAGCTGCTCGCGGTGCTGAACGGTTGCCGGCCTGAATTCAATCCCGCAGCGCTTGCGCACCATCGTGCCGTCAGGCAGCTCATCATCGCTGTACGCCGGTAACGGCTGCTCATACACAATCAGGCACGGCATGTTCACAATATGCATGTAGGTGCCGCAGATAAATATATCGACCGAGCCGCCCCTGAACGCTTGCGCGTCCTTATAATCAAGGTATTCGAATGCCGCACCGCGCATGCTTATGTCCAAAATGCTGCCAACGCAGGTAAAGCCGCTTCCCAGCGAAATGAAGGCATTGCGGCACGGCCTGTACCGCTCGTGAGCGCGCTGATCCGGACCCATGGAATCAACCTCCTGCTGCTGTGCCGCGTGACTTCGGCACAGGGCCTGCGAGCTTGTTTTCTTGCTTTGCAGGGCCGTATGATGTAGCATGCACGCACGGTTTGTGCGGGTGCGCCCGCAGTCTCTACGCGGCATGGTAAATGAAAACGCGCACAAAAACAACCGCTCCGAACGACGACCCGTACCTGCCGTGCGCTGTATATGCCGGCAAACCCTTTGTATAATTATCCTGTACCTATAGCACAGCTTCCCGGCCGGAAACCATGAATTTTTTAGATCAGCACAACCACCCTTTTCTGAAGCAGGGTGACCGCCCGCATGTTTTTGTTGAACATGGTCTGGGGCCGTATGCCAACACCCGCGCGGCCCTGGCTCATTTCAACCTTGAGAACGTGCGCGGGAAAAACGTGCTGCTCAAGCCCAATGCGGGCCGCGCGGCCGCGCCCGGAGAAGGTATAACCACCGATCCCGGCGTGGTCGCCGCGGCAATCGATGCCTTTCAGGCCGCCGGCGCATCCGTGGCCGTCGGCGAGAGCCCTATCACCGGCGTGAAGGCCATGGATGCGCTCGAGGAGACCGGCATTGCCGCGGCAGCCCGTGAGCGGGGCTGCGCGCTGATAGACCTGGACGCGCGGCCGCCGGTTGTCCGCTCCATTCCCGGCGCGCAGGCCCTTGATGCAATCAAAATCTGCGCCGACGTGCTGGAGTATGACGTCGTCGTGTCCATGCCTGTCATGAAAATGCACATGCATACCGGCGTAACGCTGGCGGTAAAGAACATGAAGGGCTGCCTGTGGCGGCGCAGCAAGGTTGACCTGCACATGCTGCCCGCGGCTCCCGGCAGCACGGAAAAACCTCTCAACATTGCCATTGCCGATTTGTCCGGTGTGCTGCGGCCCCATCTTGCCATCATCGACGGCACCGTCGGCATGGAGGGTATGGGGCCCAGCGCAGGCACGCCCAGGCCGCTGGATGTCGTTGTCGCCGGCGCGGACCCGTTTGCCGCCGATGCCGTTGCCTGCGCCCTGATGGGGGTCGAACCTGAACAGATTGCCCATCTGCGACTCGGCGCGGAGCGGGGCTACGGCGTGATCGATCTTGCCCAAATACGGGTGACGCCTGAGAGCTGGCGTGAGCGGGCATGCGCTTTTGCGCCTGCCCCCGCAAGCATTGACATAGAATTCCCGGGCATCGAAATTCTCGACCGCAACTCCTGCAGCGCCTGCCAGTCAACCCTGCTGCTGTTTTTGAAACAGTACGGATCCGCCATTCTTGATTACTGTCCTGCCGGCAGCACGCTGAGCATTGCCATCGGATCGGGGCATGCCCAGCTTGCCGGCGGTACGATCTGCCTGGGCAACTGCACGGCCGCGCATCGCAACGGGCGCTGTTTTGTGGCCGGCTGCCCGCCGGTCGGCAGCGAGATACTGAAGGCGATTACCGGCCGCACGTCACTTGATTCAAGCAAGGTCAACACCGCGATCAAGGAGTAGCGCGCTCACGGCATCCGGACAAACCGGGTTTTGTGAGAAGCAAAGAACGTGCCCGCGGCGCATCCGGGCCGTGCTGAAAAATATATCAGGCCCGCGTTATTTTTGTGGACATTCCACTTGACAGTATGCTACATGCATGAACATACATTCACCTTTCACAAAGGAGTTGTTATGGCTACCGTAAAACCGTTGACCAAGGCACAAGTGGTATCGCAGCTCGCAGAGAAGCTCTCCATGACCAAGAAAAACGCCGGTGCCGTGCTTGACGCGCTTGCCGACCTGGCCTGCAAGGAAACGAAGAAGAAGGGCTCCTTTGTACTGCCCGGCTTCGGTAAACTGGTGAAGGTGCAGCGCAAGGCCCGCACCGGCCGCAATCCCGCCACGGGCGAGGCTATCAAGATAAAGGCCAAGACGGTCGTGAAATTCCGGGTTGCCAAGGCCTGCAAGGACGCGATCCTGTAATCACACCGGGGCAGCAGTAACGGTGCGTTAGCGTAAACGCACGCACAGCATGCAAGCAGTCTGTATGGGGTAACGCCCGGCCGAACCGACGTACGGGAGCGCGGGTGGTATTGCCGGTGTATCCTGTACCCGACAGACGGCGGAGGTTGAAAATACGAAGCACTTGCGCCGTAAGGACGTAAGTGCTTCTTTGCTGCATGCGCAGCCAACGCTGCCCGCATGAATATTTTTGCATGACGCCGACAACGCATATAGCCTCATCCTGCCTTCTTGCAGCTGTAATGGTGCGTTCCGGGTCAGGGGAGGCTGTCGTGTCTGGCGTGCTGAGCATCGGCTCTCTCGCGCTGCATTATGCGCTCGACTGTATCCCCCACGGCTTCATCACCACCCCCTGGACCATTTTTAAAAGATTCCTTCCGACCGCTGTCGAACTGGTCCCCGGGCCGCTGATACTGGCAGGCTCGGTTGCAGCCTTCGGACACCCGTTTCTTTTTCTGCTTGCGGCAAGTTTCAGTCTGCTGCCGGACCTGTGCTCGACACTGGTCTGGCAGCACGGCAGGGGATCAAAGCTTCCTCCCGTGCGCGCCCTGCACCGGCTGCATAGAAAAGTTCACTGGTTTGAAACTGATCACCCCGACGGCAGCGTTACCCACATGTTTCCCAACCGGCCGCTGCTTGTTTTTGAGGCCTGCCTGCTTGTGCTGATCCTCGGCGCTCTCGTTGCGCTGGCCTGAGAACCGAAACAGGCGGGGCGCACGCGCTTTGCGCCTGGTTGTGCTATATGGTATGACTGCAGCATAAAGGCGCGCGGGGACAAGGCATGGCACTTGAGCTGATCTGCGGCAACCGCATGGAGTTCCTGGCTGAAGAGCTGGCGGACGAACTGCGCCGCACGCCCGAAGACCCGCTTGCGGTTGAAACCGTCATCGTGCACGGGCCCGCCATGCAGCGCTGGCTGTCGCTGCGCCTGGCGCGCACGCTCGGCATCTGCGCCAACACCCGCTTTGAATATCCCAATGCGGCCATATCGGCCCTGCTGCGCCGGGTGCTTCCCGGACAGCCGGAAACATCCCCGTTCGAGCCGGACGTTCTTGCCTGGCGAGTGCTGGAGCTGCTGCCTGCATGCCTCAGTCTTCCTGTGTTCGCGCCGGTTGCCGCCTACCTGAGGCAGGCAACCCCGCGAATGAGCTTCCAGCTTGCCGTGCGCATAGCGGCGGCATTCGACCAGTACCTCATCTACCGGCCGGAAATGATCGAAGCCTGGCAGGCGGGCAGGCTCGTAACCGGCGCCCGGGCCGAGGAGGCCTGGCAGGCCGAGCTGTGGCGGCGTCTGAACAGTGGCATTGGCAAACCCCACCGGCTCGGCCTTGTGCGCTCTCTGCTCGATGCCCTCGCATCGCAGCCCGGACTCAAAAGCCTTCTTCCCGCGCGCCTTTCAATGTTCGGCATATCCTACCTGCCGCGGTTTCATGTGGAATTCTTCGACCGGCTCTCAACACACATGCCTGTGCGCATGTACGCGCTCAATCCCTGCCGTGAGTACTGGGGCGAGATCGTCTCTGAGGCCCGGGCCGCGCGGCTGAGCCGTACAGGCCTTGCCGAAGAGCTGTACTTTGAACAGGGCAATCCCCTGCTGGCAGCCTGGGGCGCGCACGGGTGCGAGTTTTTCAACTGTGCGGCAGGCATGAACCTCCCCGTGCGTGAATGTTTTGAAGAGGATCTGCCACATACCATGCTGGGCTTTCTGCAGTCGGACATTCTCAGCCTCATCGACCGCAGGAGCCCCGGATGCGAACCGCAGGCATGCTCCGGGCACGATTGGAGCGTGCAGGTGCACTCCTGCCATAGTGCGATGCGCGAGCTTGAGGTGCTGCACGACCGCCTGCTTGACCTGTTCTGCGCCCGCCCGGACCTGCGGCCCGATGACGTGCTGGTGCTGACGCCGGACATGCAGCTCTACGCGCCCTGCATCCGGGCCGTGTTCGGCACGGCCGACGCAGGCGATATACCCTTCAGCATCGCCGACCGCCCGCTTTCCGGCACGGCAGCGATGGCGGGCGCCTTTCAGGCCCTGCTCCGGCTGCCCGGCAGCCGCATGCGCGTCTCCGATGTGCTGCCGCTGCTTGAATGCCCGGCCGTGCAACGGCGCTTCGGGCTGTCGCCGGAAGACGTCGAGCTGCTGCAGGACTGGATCGGAGAGACGCGCATCTGCTGGGCGCTTGATGAGAATGACCGGCAGGCGGCAGGCGTGCCGGGAACACATGAAAATACCTGGCGCTTCGGCATTGAGCGCATGCTTCTTGGATACGCCATGGATGAAAATGATGGCATGTTCGAGGGCGTGCTTCCCTTTGACGGCATGTCCTCAGATGCCGCCCTTTTGGCCGGGCAGCTTGCGGACATGCTGGAGGAATTGAAGTCTTTCAGAAGGGCCGCTTCCGCCGAGCATACCCTTGCCGGCTGGAGCGCGCTCCTGCAGGAGTTGCTGCAGGGTTTTTTCGAGCCTGCCGACGAAGACCGGTACGCATGGAGTCAGCTGCAAAACTGCGCTTTGCGGCCGGGCCTGCTGCAGGAGCAGGCGGGCTTTGACAGGCCCGTTGCCTTTGAAGTGCTGCTTGAATTTCTGGGCCGTGAACTGGCGGGCGCGCGGCACCCGGCCGGTTTTTTTTCCGGCTCCGTGACATTCGCCGAGATGCAGCCCATGCGCGGCATTCCCTTCCGGATCATCTGCCTGATCGGCATGAATGACCGTGCATTTCCCCGGCAGGCATTCCCGCCCGGCTTTAACCTGATAGCGCACACGCGCCGGCCCGGCGACCGCGAGAGAGGCAAGGACGACCGCTACATGTTCCTCGAGGCCCTGCTGAGCGCGCGCGATGCGTTCATCGTCACCTATACCGGGCAGAGCCAGCAGGACAACGCGCCTCTGCCGCCGAGCGTGCTGGTAAGCGAACTGCTTGATACGCTGGAATGCTCGTGCCGCATAGACGGGCGCAGCCCGCGTGAACATATGTTTTTCAAACACCATGTACAGCAGTTCAATGCACACTATTTTACGCCCGGAGCGCGCGAGCAGTCCTTCTCGGCCCGGTACTGCGCCTGCGCGCGCGCACTGGCCGAAGGGCCGGCACAGGCGCAGGATTTTTTTGACCGGCCGCTGCCCCGGCTGGAGGGCCCCCTGGCCCTGGGCGTTGACGACCTCGTGCGCTTTTTTAAAAACCCTCCTCAATGCCTGCTGCGCGAGCGGCTGAACGTAGGCCTTGATCCGCAGGTTCTCAGTATTGCCGAACGTGAAAGCTTCCGGCTCGGCAGCCTTGAGAACTACACACTGGAACAGGAACTGCTGGCGGAGCTGATGGAGCAGCGCGGCGCGAACAGCTCATATGCGCGCAGCGCGGCCCGGGGCATGCTGCCGCACGGTCCTGCCGGGCGCGCCGCCTGGGAAATCGCTTTGCGCGCGGTCGGGTCGTTCGCAGCGGACGTGCGCAGGGCCGGGCTTGCGGGCGCACAGGCAGAGATCCGGCAGGTGGAAGTCGGGCTGGGTGAGTGCACGCTGAGCGCCGCGCTGCGGCTTCAGGCAGGCGGCCGCCTTGTGCGCATGCGCCATGCCAGGTTAAAGCCGAAAGATTTCCTGAGGATTTGGCTCGACTACCTGGTCCTGTGCTGCGCGTCCGGCAGCGCCGTGCTGCCCGCCGTGATTGCCGGCCTTGACCCCGGCGCGGGCGAAAAAACCCGGATTTGGCATTTCAGCCCGGTTAATGATCCGCATTCCGTGCTGGCCCGCCTTCTCGACCTGTATTACGAGGGCATGTGCGCCCCGCTTGTCTTCATGCCCAAGGCCTCCTTTGCCTATGCCGAGGCCCTGCACAGCGGGAAAACGCAGCGGGATGCCCGCTCGGCCGCAGCAAGAAGCCTTGAGCGCGGCGAGCACAGGGACAGTGAACTTGACGACCCCCATTTCGGCCGTTTTTTCGACGAAAGCATCGTTGAAATTCCGGACTTTGACCGCTGCGCCCGCGCGGTGTTCGGTCCGATCCTGGAACATTGCCGGAAACACGAGTGAGCACGCATGCACCTTCTTGACAGCAATGACATTGCGCTTTCCGGCACGCACCTGATCGAGGCCAGCGCGGGCACCGGTAAAACCTACACCATCACCACGCTGGTGCTGCGCCTGCTTACCGAGGGCGGCCTGCCGATCGATGCCGTCTGCGTGGTGACCTTTACCGAGGCCGCCACAGCCGAGCTGCGCGAGCGCATCCGCACGCGCATTAAAAACGTCCTTGCCGGGCTCTGCGCAGCGGCCGCAGAAGAGGACCCGTTTCTTGAGACCCGCCGGGCGCTACCGCCTGATATCCATGAGCTCTGGCGCAGGCGTTTGCAGCAGGCCCTGTCGCGCTTTGACGAGGCTGCAATTTACACCATCCACGGCTTTTGCCGCCGCCTGCTGTGCGATTTCGCCTATGAAAGCGGCATGCAGTTCGACACCGAACTCGTGACCGCGCAGGAGCAGCTGGTGCAGGAAACGGTCGATGATTTCTGGCGCCGCAATACCGCGGGCGCATCTGCGCTGCTGAGCGCATTCCTGCTGGAGAAAAAGATCGACCCCGACAGCCTGAAAAAACTGGCCGAACAGGTGCTTCGCAATCCGCTCATGCGCGTTGTGCCCGCGGTTGAACCACTCGACACGGCCGGGGCCGAAGGCGGCTATGCAGCCGCCTTTAGTGCTGCCGCGCAGCTGTGGCTGGGCCGGCGCGATAACGCGAAAAACCTGCTCCTTGGCAGCGAAAGCTTGAACAGGGCAACGTATAAGACCGCCTCGATCAATACCTGGTGCGAGGAGCTTGACGCCTTTTTCGGCCCGGGTGACCCTCTGGGACTGCCGCCTGAGGCTGTCGAAAAATTCAGCGCCGATTTCCTTGAGAAAAAAACCAAAAAAAACTGCCCTCCTCCGCGGCATGCCTTTTTTGATGCGGCGCAGCAGCTCCTGGATGCGTCCGGGGAGCTTCGCTCCTGTTTTGAGCGCTATGTGCTGTACCTCAAAACCGCTTTGTGCGCCGGCGTGCGCGGCGGCATCACGCGGCGAAAGCACGAGCAGAATATCCAGTTTTTCGATGACCTGCTGCTGCGCGTACATGAGAGCCTTGGCGGCCCCGGCGGGAAGTCGTTCGCGCAGCGGGTGCGCTCACGGTTCCGCGCTGCCCTGATCGACGAGTTTCAGGATACTGATCAGCTGCAGTATGAAATTTTCAAGGCGATATTTGAGCATCCTGACGCAGCGCTTTTTTTTATCGGCGATCCCAAGCAGGCCATCTACAGCTTCCGCAGCGCCGATGTTTTTACCTATCTCGAGGCTGCCGACGGCACGCACAGCCGGCAAACCCTTGGCACCAACTGGCGGTCAACGCCGGGACTGCTGCGCGCGCTTGAGCTTGTGTTCAACGGGCATCCGTCTCCCTTCGCGCTGGAGCGGATAGCATTTGTCCCGGTGCAGCCGGCCGAAGGCGCCCGGGGCCCGCTTGTGATCAGGGGAGAAAGTACGCCCCCGCTGCAGGTGCGCCTGCTTGACTGCGCCAAAGAGCGCGGCGCTAAAAAAGGAGTGCTGCTCACATCGCAGGCCCGCAGCGCGATCTGTGACGATATGGCAGGCGAGATTGCGGCCCTGCTTGACGGCAGCGCGGCTCTTGACGGCCGTGCGGTTGAGCCTGCCGATATCGCCGTGCTGGTCAGGACACATGCGCAGGCCCGCATGGCGCAGGCCGCGCTGCTCAGGGGCGGCGTTGCCTGCATTGTGCAGAACAGCGGCAGCGTGTTCGCATCACGTGAGGCTGCCGACATGGCCCTGGTCCTGGCGGGGGTTGCAGCCCCGGAAAGCAGCCGCATGGTGCGCTCGGCGCTTGCGACCCGGCTGCTGGGGTACACGGCCGGCCGGATCCTCGCGCTGGCTGAAGACGCGGCCCTGTGGCAGGCCGAGCTTGAGCGCTTCGCCATCTTCAACCGGCTGTGGCGAACCGATGGCTTCAGCGCAATGCTGCGTTCGCTGCTGCTTGCATACGAGGTGCTGCCGCGGCTTACGGGCCTGCCGGGCGGCGAGCGCAGTGTTACCAATGTGCTGCACCTGGCCGAACTGCTGCAGGAGCAAAGCACGCGTGCCGGCGCGGGCATGTGGGAGCTGCAGCGCTGGTTTTCCCGCCAGCTCGCCCAGGATGAAGAAGACAGCGAGGCCTTTTTGCTGAGGCTTGAAAGCGACCGCCGCGCCGTGCGCATCATGACCATGTTCAAAAGCAAGGGCCTTGAGTTCGAGATCGTGTTCTGCCCGTTCATCTGGGACGGCTCAAAAGCCAAAAACGACGCTCTCGTGTACCATGACGACCACGGCGTTCGCGCGCTTGATCTGGGTTCCGACCGGATCGACGAGCACCGCCATCAGGCTGAAATCGAACGGCTGGCCGAGAACCTGCGTCTTCTCTATGTCGCCCTGACCCGCGCGAAAAGGCGCTGCTGCTTGTACTGGGGGGCCCTGCCCGGTGCAGAAACCTCGGCCCCGGCCTGGCTTTTTCACAGCCGCGACAGCGCAGGCCCTCCCGGGCCCGGTGCGCTTGCGCAGAAATTTTTCGAGCTCAGCGATGCCGATATTTTCGAGCACATGCAGGCCCTGGCCGGGCAGGTCCCCGGCTGCATGGAGGTGTGCAGGGTGCGGCCGGCAGGCGCCGCGGTCCCGGTCGCACATCAGGCGCACGCGGCTGAACTCGCCTGCAGGGTTTTTGAAGGCCGCATCAGTGTGCCCTGGCGCATTACGAGCTTCTCCGCGCTTGTCTCGGGCCGCCCGCACGAGGCCGAGCTGCAGGAGCGTGACAGCGACGAGCATGCAGCCGAGTCGCCTTCTGCCTCCGCCGGGTCCAAGGGGCCCGAGAGCCTGCCGCCCGGGGCCGGAACCGGCACCATGCTGCATGAAGCGCTTGAGCGTTTTTCGTTTGCGCGCGGGCGGACGCCTGAACTTGAAACCCTGGTGGCTGAAACCCTTGCAGGCCATCAGTTTGACCGGGCCTGGCGCGATGTCGTGGCCGATATGCTCTGCCGCACCGCCTGCCAGAGCCTTGCCTCGCCTTTCGGAGCCTTCTGCCTTGCCGATACCGCAGCCGGCTGCCGCGTGAGCGAAATGGGCTTTCACCTGCCGCTCAGGCGCACCGCGCCGCAGGGCCTGCAGGCCCTGTTTGCCGGGAGAAGGATCCCGGATGTGCCGGAAGGTTTCAGCAGCGAGTTCGGCCGCTTGACCTTTTCCCCGGTGCAGGGATTCCTGAAAGGCTTCATCGACCTGGTGTTCAGCCACGACGGCCGGTTTTACCTGATCGACTGGAAATCAAACCTGCTCGGGCCTGACGCGGAGAGCTATTGCAGGCAGCGGCTCGGCGCGGTCATGGCCCGCGATTACTACATCCTGCAGTACCATCTCTACGCGCTTGCCCTGCATGCCTATCTCGGATGCCGGCAGCCGGGCTATTGCTATGAAGAGCATTTCGGCGGCGTGTTCTACGTGTTCCTGCGCGGCCTGCGTCCTGACGGCGATCCTGACTGCGGCGTGTTTTACGACCGCCCTGAAGGCGCTTTCATGCAGGCCATGGCAGGAGCCCTGATCGACACGGGAGAAATTCATGGGAGCTGACACCCGCTCAGCAGGTATCTGCGCGGCCCTGTTGGACAGAGGTTATTTTGCGCCGATCGATTATTATTTCGCGCGCTTTTGCGCGCAGAAAAGCGGCTGCGCGGATGAGGCCGTCATGCTGGCGGCCGCCCTTGCAAGCCGCCAGACACGCATGGGGCACGTATGCTGCGATCTGGCTGCCATGGCAGGCTCCCAGCTTGAGGGCGGCCCTGCGGAGATTGCCTTCATGTGCCCGCCGCTTGAAAAGTGGCGCAGCCTGCTTGAGCGCGCAGCGTGCGTGGGCGCGCCCGGCAATGCCAAGCCGCTGATCCTTGACGGGCACAGCCGGCTGTACCTCTACCGCATGTACCGCAGGGAGCAGCAGGCCGCAGAGCACATTCTCGAGCGCGCCGGCCGCACGGTCACGCCCGATGCGGAAGCGCTCGCGCAGGGTTTTTCGCGCCTGTTTCCGCCTGAGGCGGATGCGCACCTGCTGCTGGCAGCCTTCAGCGCGGCCGCAAAACCGCTGTGCATTATCTGCGGCGGGCCCGGCACGGGCAAGACCACGACCGCGGCGCGCATTCTGGCCCTGCTGCTCGAGCAGCCCGGTCAGGGCCGAAGAGTCGCCCTTGCCGCTCCCACGGGCAAAGCCGCCGACCGGCTGCAGAAAGCAGTCGCAGGAGCAGCCGATACGCTCAACACCGGCTCTGAAATTAAAAGCTCCGTAGCGGTTGAGGCCAGAACTCTGCACCGGCTTCTGGGCATGCAGCCTTCACGGCCGCAGGGCCGCTACACTGACGGCAGGAAGCTGCCCTTCGACATCGTGGTGGTGGATGAAGCCTCAATGGTCGATCTGCCGCTCATGGCCTGTTTGCTTGAGGCGCTTGAGCCGTATGCCCGCTTGATCCTGCTTGGTGACCACAACCAGCTTGCATCCGTCGCCCCGGGCGCCGTGCTGGGCGATGTTGTCCGGGCAGGCTCGTGCGATCTCTACAGTGCGGGATTTCTGCAGGCCGCCAATGCAACTGGACTGAGCCTGCCGGACGAAGTGGCCGTGCAGGGTGCTGCCGGAGCGCTTGACGACTGTTTGAACGAGCTGACGATCAATTACCGGTTTTCTTCCGAAAGCGGTATTGCCCGGCTCGGCTGCGCGGTCACAGCTGGCGATGCCGACGGGGCGCTTGAGCTGCTGGAGCAGGCAGAATCAGGCGATATCGGCTGGCGGCCCCTGCCTGTTGCGGCCGGCCTTGCGCCAGCCTTGAAAGAAACGGTGCTCTCAGGTTTCAGCGAGTATCTTTCCTGCGCTGACGCCCGTGAGGCGCTTGCGCTTTTTGACCGCTTCCGGATCATGTGCGCGCTTCGCGAGGGCCCGTTCGGCGTGCAGGCCCTGAATTCGCATGTTGAAACACTTCTTGCCGCCGCAGGTCTCATTCGTAAGAGCGGCCCCTGGTATCACGGCCGCCCGGTCATGATCACCCGCAACAATTACCAGCTCGGGCTTTTCAACGGCGATATCGGCA